>JANPLG010000057.1:0-9047 GCA_031426395.1 Actinomycetes bacterium | reverse complement strand
GTCTCGCGCCGGTCAGAGGGTCCGCCTGCACGGCGGAATCAGGATAGTCTGACGGCATAGTCTGGCGGCGTGGAGATTGAAGTGATGGGGAGGTTCTTCCTGTGATGTTGCCGGTATCCATCCTTCCTCAGGACGGTCAATATTAATCTTTTCAGAACCCACTCACTGTGATAGAAAAGTGCTATTGCATCTCCCCGAGGCATCATGTGACAGAAGGTTCTCCTCAAGACACGCCCGATGAATCACTGATCCAGGCCTACCGACAGGTGCTGGCCGAGACCACGAAGGCTCTTCTACAGGGCCGGCCGCCGCGTGGTCGCAAGAAGCTGTTGGATGCGGTCCGGTTCTTCCGTGCGACCGGCCTTCGCGGCGAGCAGGTGGAAGGACTCACGTTGCTTGCCCGCGTGGAGTCGCACGCCGGCAAGCTGGACGTTGCCCTGCAGCGGGCGAGAGCGGCACAGAGGGCCGCGCGTGCCATCCCTGATTTAGACGCCGTTGCGAGGATCGATGTCTTGTTGGCGGAGTTGAACTCCCGGTCCGGCAGGCATGAACTTGCTCTGAAGCACGGCCAAACGGCGGTGGAGCGCATCGGAAGCACCAGTTCCAGCATCAACCTGGCGAGCGGGTGGGAGATGCACGCGAAGCTAGCACTCTGGCGCTTCCGGGCCGGCGAGTTGACCGGAGCGCTGTCCGCTGCGGCCAATGCTTCTGCCATTGCGGCACAAGCACCGCCGAAAGAGAGGCAGCAGCTTTCACTGCGGAGCGACTGGCTTTGGGCAGAGTTGCTGGTGCGGGCGGGTCTCCCCACGGCAGCAGAGGCTCTGGCTGGCCGGGCGCTGCGGCGCGCGGATGGCGATGGGCTTGCGGGAGAGCTTGCATTCACTCGCGGGGTGGCGCGCCTCGCGCTCGGTGCCACAGATCGGGCGACGCGTGACTTCCGGCGAGTCATTCGGCTGGCCAAGGAGTCGGGTGATATCCGCGTGGAAGCGGAAGCCCTTGCCGCTCAGGCGGTCTCCCGCTCCTACGGGTCGGCCACCACGCTTTCCGTTGAGGACGCAGAGGCTGTTGAATCTGAAGCTGACGGAAAGTCGGCTGCGGACCCCATTGCAGCGCTTCTGGCGCGCGCGGAACGCCGCGCCCGGCGGAGCAAGGACCTGCGCACGCTCGCCACGGTCGCTTCCTGGAGCGGGTTGCTTCAGGAATCCACTACCCGTGTTGAGGATCGCGAGACGGTGGCAAACTCTCTGGTTGCGCTGGCGCGTGGATCGGAACAGGAGCAGGTGGTTGATGCCTGTATGGATGAGGTGGCGCGGATCGCTCAGCTACCCGCCGGCGCCCCCGCCTACGCACTGGATCCGCGCCTCCTCCCGTTCCGCCTCCGAGAGTGACGCCTAGCCGAGGGTCAATTGATGCGGCGTCACGCTTCTTCGCTGAACGTTTGAAGCACCTGGTCCACCACGGCTTCGTGAGCCTGATCGGCGCGTACAAATCGCACTCCAGGCTGGTTCTTGAGCCAGAGGAACTGGTACTTCACGTAGTGACGGGTGTTCCGCTTGAGCAGTCGGACGCCTTCGTCCAGGGAGTATTCTCCGAGTAGGGCGCGCATGATCTCCTTGTAGCCGTGACCACTCATGGCGGGGGTGTCTGGCGTGAGACCCTCGTCAAGGAAGCCCTGGACCTCGTCCATCAGCCCGTTCGCCATCATCTCGTCCACGCGGCGATTCACGCGTTCGTAGATTTCCTCGCGGTCCCGCACCAGCGCTACCCAGGTTGCGTCGAAGAGGCCGGGCTGTTCCCGGCTCTCGGCCTGGACCTGCGAGATGGGGCGGCCTGTGAGATGCCACACTTCCAGTGCGCGAACCAGCCGTTTGCGGTCCGACGGATGCACCCAAGCCGCTGTGGTGGGGTCCGCTTCCCGGAGCATTGCGTGGAGTGCCTCGGACGGATGGTCGGCCAGGGTTGCACGATACTCCGGCGAGGGTGGCGGACCAACCGCGAATGGCTGGGTCAGCGTGGCGAGGTAGAGCCGGGTCCCGCCGACGAAGAGCGGCAGCTTCCCGGCCTCCGTTAGCCGGTCCACCTCAGTGACTGCCGCCGCGCGATAGTCGGCTACGGTGAACGGCTCCCGCGGATCGGCTAGGTCGATGAGGTGGTGCGGCACCCGCGCGCGGTCCCCCGCAGAAGGTTTGGCCGTGGCTACTTCCATCCTTCGGTAGACCGCCATGGAGTCGGCGGAGAGGATCTCCGTCCCCAGCCGGAGCGCCACGTCCACCGCCACGGCCGTTTTCCCGACCGCCGTGGGGCCGGTGAGGATTGCTATCCGGGTGCGCGCCTCCATTCCTCAAAGTTCCTTGCTTCGAACAGAGCCGCGCTCGATTGGTGGGGCTACCACTTCAGCCGCTCGTAGAGCCTAACCGGAACTGCGGGCTCAGCGCGATTCCGTGGCTCGCATCCCGGCGAGTCGCCGCTGGATTTGGTGACCCCGCTCTGTCGTTGGACCAGTAGCGGCGACATCCCTGGCGCTGACGCCCCACCAGAAGCGGTCACCGCCGCGCGCTCCTGTGGAGAAGGCGCGCTCGACCCCTTTCACATCCCCTCGCACCACGGCGCGTCGTAGGGTGTTGGTCTGTCCAACTCGCTCCGCAAGAGCGCCGAAGAACACCAGCGCAGCGCAGGTGATGACGGATGCAAGCACCGCTTCGGTCACGTTGCGCTTCCAGTTGGGAGCATTCTCTGGCCGCGGCATGGTGCACAGGCCGTGCATGCCGATCGCCAGTATCACGGCGCCCAGCATCACGCCGACCCCGTCCGCGAAGCAGTTGATTCGGTAGACTTGGTCCAAGCTTTGCGCCACCATCAGCCGCCGCGTGTCCGCGCCCTCCTGAACCAACCGCTCGAAACGTGCGAAGGCGGTGATCAGCGCCGACCAATCCTGGAACAGGTAGTATCCGCACACCATCACGGCACAGAGTCCCGGGAGGACCGCCGTAAGAAAGAGAGCCCAGCGTCGCATCACGAATCCCCTCCCCCTGCACCTCGTGCGCGGCACGGCCGCTCCCTATGAAGAATGCCAGCGGCATGGAAGTGGTTGGGGCGGATGGATACGCCGGATTCGCAATCGTCCACATTCGCAGAGGAGGACCAACGAAAGTCGGAGTGGCGGGCGCGAATTGGCACCTGACTTGCCTGAATGGTCCAAAGAATGACCGCTACATTGACCGGCGGCAACCGCCATGCTGAGGCAGAGTCGATGCGCCTTGCAGTGGAGAGCTTCGTAACTGGTCAAAGAGCCGTGGCAGCCGGGCTACGCCGCACCCCAGGAGCGGCCGAGGTTGAGCCGTCCCCCTTGTGTCAAGCGTGACAAGCACTCGACGCTCGCGCGACTCCCCCTAGTGGATGATGGCTCTTGCACCGAAGACGGGCCGCGCAGGCCGGGCAGGGGACGCCCCTGCCCTACGGGCCGTTTACGGAACGGATGCCTGCGGCAGGGGAGGCGGTCGCGGGGAACGGCGCGTAATGCGTCTCGCCGTCCCTCCATCTCTCCATCTCTGCGTCTCGACCGGCCGTCTCCACCGGAAGGCTGCCAAACGGTAGCGAAATCTTAGGAACGCGCAGACGCGGAATCTCGACAATACGAGTATTCCTGGCGCGGCAACCAGACGGGGACCCTTCACGTGGTCCCGGTTCGGTCGCGCTGTCCCTCCGTCGGCCCTTCTCTGCGCCGGAGCGCTCTGTGAGGCTGCTTCATGTGGTACCCGGAAGAGCCCGTAACCTACTGCCCCACCTGCGACCTGGAGGTCCCGGCGAGCTACTGCTGGCGAAGCCGGGGCGTGATCATCAGCGCCACCGGCAGGCGCGAGCGCACGCCGGTCCTCAACAGCCTCTGCCCCAATTGCGGCACCCATCGAAACGTGGGCCTGGATGGAGGCCGCCTCTACCGCTGGATCTACCGCTACCTCTGGGAACTTCGATACCCAAAGACCCGCGCACCCCGTTTGCGCCGCGCGGTGGAGACGGAACCGGTCATACCGGTTGCTGACGAGGCGTGCTCGGGGTATCGCGCCGCCGGTTAACCTGCGGTTTTGACCTGGCAGTCGAATGCATCCTCGAGCGGCTATAGTGTCCACGACCCAAGGAAAGGATGTTACCGTGCGAACACCATTGCTTCTCGCCGCCGGATTGCTCTTTGTCGCCGCCACGCCTTGTGCCCCAGCGCGGGCTCAGGGCGCACCGTTCCAATCGCTCCTTAGCGGGAAGGGCGCTCCCCTCACCCGGAAGCTGAAAGAGTTCACTCCGCAGTGGCGACGCATCAATGTCATGACGCAGGGTGACGCCGGAGCCGGAGGCATGGCGAGCGGCTTCATCGGCGCGATGTTCGGCGGCGGTGCCGGCTTCGGCGGCGCAAGGCCAGGCTACTACACGGAAGGCGAGACGGTCATGGTAGGTGGAGAGACCTACCTCGTCGCCTATAAAACGGAGACGAAACCGCTCGACGTCTCCACGCTGATGCGCCTGGGCCAGGGTGGTCAGCTTCCCCCGCCGGAGAAGCTCTCTGCGGAGAGCGTGCTCCACCTCACGCTCCTGAACGTCCGCCACATCGCGGGCATCACGGACATCCGTGCGTTCGACCTCGACCGGGAGCTTGCCGAAAGCGAGAAGGCCGCCAAGGAAGAAGCGGATGCCCGCGCTCAGCTCCAGGGGCGTTTCGGCGGTGGCGTCGAAGCACCTCCCGCAGTGGGAGAAGCGATTGCCGTCCCGGATGCCGCCGTGCCTGCTGCTCCCGAGAAGCCAGCAAAGAAGCCTGTCGCCAAGCCGAAGGCTCCGGCGAAGAAGCGCTAGGCTGCGCGGCAGCGCACTCCGATGTGACAGGCGTCGGAGCATTGCTGTCCTGAACTGGGGTCCCCGTCTTCTCTGCGGTCTTTGCGATCTTTGCGGTGAGCTTCACCCGTCCAGACTGCTAGCGATCACTTCGTGGGTGGCGTCGCTTTGCGGAAGACCATCACGTGCTGACGGGGTAGATCACGCAGCGTGGTCTCGAACTTGAGTTGCGGGAACGCGGTCATCTCCCGCTTGACCTGGGCCTCTGTCATCTTGTGGACGGCCTTGATCGGGACGTTCGGGTCCTCGGCGCGGTACTCCACAAAGACGATGCGGCCACCCGGCTTGAGCGAGCGGACCATCGACTGGGTCATCTCCCAGGGGTGGGAGAATTCGTGGTAGACGTCGACCATCAGGATCGTGTCCACGGTGCCTGCGGGGAGGCGCGGGTCGGTGATGGTTCCGCGGACCGGCTTCACCTGGCGATAACCGAACCCTTTGGCGCGGTTGGCGATGATCGCCAGCATCTCCGGTTGGATGTCGACGGCATAGACGACACCGGTCTGGCCCACCTTCGGCGCCATCAGGAAGGTAAAGTAGCCGCTGCCGGCACCCACGTCAGCCGCTCGCTCGCCCTCTTTGAGCTTGAGCATCTCGACGAGTCGCTTCGGCGCCTCTTCCGCTTCACGCTCCGGCCGGTCCAGCCAATCCGCCGCCTGGTGCCCCATCACCTGCGCGATCTGGCGACCCCGGTAGTACTTGGCGATACCGTCAGGATCAGCCGCTCTGCGGAACTCGTAGCGGCTGGCGGCGACGGCTCCCGTGGTCAGCGCCGCGCAGAGGGCGGCGGCGAAAGCTCGGCGTGTCAGTGGTCCGTAAGTGATCATTGCGAACCTCCATCGGTTCGGCGGTTCATGTGAGGGGAACGCACACTCACTGATGGGCTGCGTAGTGCGGGAGATGAAGTGCCGACGTGAGTTGCCACTGATGTGAGTTGCCACACCCGGTCGCTCCATCGCCCGCTCCATCGCCCGCTCCGGCACTCAGCGTCTATTCCTCTTCTTCTTCTTCGTCTTCATCCTCGTCGTCGAAGAAGTCATCATCGTCGTCCCAGTCCTCATCGCTCTGCTGAGCTTGCTCTGGACCAGAGATTTCCAGGCTCACCTCGGCCTCACCGGCGCGGACCTGGATGGAAAGGCGGTTGATTCCGTACGGGAAGAGGCCGCTCTCCTGGATGCCGGGGGAGCACGCCCGCAGAAGCAGTTCCTCCGCAGTGGCCCGGACCTCTTCAAGAAGGGTCGCGGGATCGGTCTGGCCGTTGTCCTTGCTCATTTCGATTCTCCTGTTTCACGGCTAGGCCGTCGGTCGCGGACGTTGCCTATTCCATGGCGAGTCCACCGGATCGGCGACTCGCTCACGGACCCTATGGCCCCTTTGGGCGCTGGTGAAACGCCCTGCACTCCGCAGTGCGGTAACAGCTTCACGCTCGGCAGTTGTTCGCCCTTCCTTCGAGCACGCTCATCCTGCGTGACTGATACAATTCCGCGCGTGGCTTGACCGTTCTTGAGACTCAGGGTACACGGTCGTCGATGCATTGAGGGGACCGGCGGCAGGCTTGAGGGCGGAGCGATGGACCAGGCGGAAGAGCGAAGAGCGGAGGAACGGCAGGCGTCGGGGCAGCCGCCGGAGTTGGAGTCCTTCTACCGCGTGGGGCGGTTCCTCGGCTCCATCCTCGACATTGAGGAACTGCTGAAGGCGATCCTGGAGGAAGGCCTCGCGGCGGTGGGCGGCACGCGCGGCTTCGTCGGCATCGTCAACCGGTCGACCGGGGAGCTGGATATCCGCATCACGGCGGGCGCGGGATGGGATGCTCACCCGTTCCACAGCTTCGCAATCACCGACGACCCCGGTCGCGGCATCGTGGTCCGCGTGGCGGCGAGCGGAATCCCCTACGTGACCGGCGACGTGCGCCAGGACCGGCACTACCTCTGCTTCTTCCCGGACACCCGCAGCGAAATCGCGGTGCCCTTAGTGAACCGGGATGGCCGCGTCATCGGCGTCATCAATGTGGAAAGCGAGCAGGTCGACGCTTTCTCCCATCGCGACCTCCAGCTTCTGGTCGCCCTTGCCAACCAGGCGGCCATCGCCATCTCCGTGGCCAGTTACCGCGTGCGGGAAGTGCTGCTGGTGGAAATCGGCAACCGGCTGGCCTCCGCTACAGACATGGACGAGCTGTTCAAGCGCGTGGTCCGCGCCGCCCAACAGCTCCTGCGCACAGATGACTGCTCCCTCTTCCAGCTCGATCCGGGCGGCGAGCGGCTCATTCTACGCGCCACCGGCCCCATGCTTCAGGAGCGGGTCGGCCAGCTCACCTACCGCCTGGGCGAGGGGCTGACCGGCTGGACCGCGCAGCATCAGGGCGTCACGCGGGTCACCAACGTCCGTGAGGACGCCCGCTGGCGCGGCCTCTACCCCGGCCTCCCGGAAGGCGTGATCGAGTCGTTCCTCGCAGTCCCGGTCTTCGAGCGAAGCACGTTCTGGGGACTTCTCCGTGTGCTCCGTCGCCATCCGGGCCACTCCATCGTCAGTAACGATTTCACCGACCGTGACCAGACGCTGCTCATGACCCTCGCCGGTCAGGTCGGTGCTGCCATCACACAGCAGACGCTCATCCAGCGGCAGATGCAGATGGAGCGGATGGCGGCTTGGGGCGAGATGTCGGCGCGCTCCGCCCATATGATCGGGAACAAGGTCTTCGCGCTCAAAGGGCAGCTCAACGAACTGGAGCACCTCGCCCGGCAGGCCAGCGGGAATGCCGGGAGCGTCTCCGGAGCAGAGATCCACTCCGTGGTGGAGCGGGCCAAGCAGGGTGTCTTCCGCCTTGAGGAGATTCTGAACGAATTCCGGGACTTCCTGATGGCGACCCACCTGGAGCGCCAGCCCACCGACCTCGCGGAACTGGTGCGCTCGACGGTGGAGGAGACGCTCGGACGAGGGTCGTCTCCTTACCGGCTCGATCTCGGCCCGGAGCTGCCAGGCGTGCTGGCGGATGCGGCCAAGCTGCGTCGAGCGCTCTCGGAACTGCTGGAGAACGCGGTCAACCACCAGATGGCGCATCGGAGCGACGGTGAGATCTCTGTCTCCGTCGGCCTCTGGACCGAGGCGGACCGCCGGTCCTATCCGCAAGTGCCGTTCACCGGACCCTGGACGGATGAACGGACGGCTCTTCGGATTGATGTGCGCGACCAGGGGCCCGGAATCCCGGCGGAGAACAAGGGCAAGCTCTTTATCCCGTTCTTCACCACGCGGTCCAAGGGTATGGGCCTGGGCCTCAGCATCGTCAAAGGCATCGTGGACGCGCACCGGGGTGCCATCGCGGAAGTGGGCGAGGAAGGCGTGGGCGCCCACTTCATCATCGTCCTGCCCGCGCGCCCCTCGGACTCGGATGAATAAACTGATTGCGTCAGCCCTCGGTTGATTGAAATGCATGGTAGCTAGTGTTCATGCTTTACGGGGGGGGAACTACTTGGTCCTTGACTGTAATGTAGAATTCCGAATGCAAGGGATCGCACCTTGGGTGGCTGTTATCTGGAGGGATACCAGCGTGCCGGGTAGGGGTTCAGGTTCAGGTTCAGCCTGTGTTTCGGCGCTCTGTGGCACCGTTGCGTGAGCCTCAACTGCTTAGCGTTTCGTCCGGCGTCTCTGTCTGCGCCCTTGGTGCCCGCGCATCGGGTTGCCCGAATGGTAGTCTGCACCCATCGTTGAGCGGGTCACAGCGGCGGGTGACGGGATTGCTCTATACTGCACGGCACGGGCGGTTTTGCGACCACGGATTGACGGATGGGAGTTGCGATGTATCGGGTTCTGGTGATTGATGACGAAGACGAGGTTCGAGCCGCCGTGCAGCGCCGCCTGGAGCGGGAGGGGTTCAGCGTCGATCAGGCCGGCAGCCAGGAAGAGGGGATCGCGACCATCAACAGCGCCGAGCCGCCCTATGACCTGATCCTCACCGATATGGTGATGGAGGACCCGCAGAGCGGCGTGAAGACGCTTGAAGCAGCGCTCAGCCGGGACATCTTTAGCGAGGTGATTGTCCTGACTGCGTACGGCAACGTCGGTAATGCCGTGGAGTGCATGCGGCGAGGCGCGTTTGACTACGTCGAGAAAAACATCCCCGGCGTGGACGTCTTCGAACTGCTGATCCTCAAGATCCAGCAGGCGATGGAACG
>JANPLG010000056.1:0-34818 GCA_031426395.1 Actinomycetes bacterium | reverse complement strand
CCTCCGGCGGCGCGGAGGCGCACCCGTTCCTCTTCCGGGGCACGCTGACGGACGCCCGCACCACGGCGGACCTCCTGCTGGCGGTGTCACGCGTGGTGCAGTCGCGGTTCCACCTGCCCCCGGCCATGCTGGCGCGGATCCTGCGGGAGGCGGACCCGGTCATCACCTGCGGGCAGGAGCGCATCCGCTTCGAGGGATTCTCCGCCTGCTGCGGCGCCTACGCCCGGCTTGACCTGCTTCCCGGCGCGGTGGATGGCTCGCTGCTGGCGTGCGGCACCACCAATGTCGACTTCAATCCGCCGATGCGCGCTGCTCTGGCCCGCGTGGGCGAAGGTGAGCGGGTCGGCCTGGCAGTCGGAACCGAGGCAGTGGAGTTGGAGCGGGAAGCGGGGGATGTCGTCGAGAAGCGGGTGCCGCTCCCGCTCCGCTGGATCAAGGGCTTCTGCGAGGTCCAGGGAGTCCAGGCGACCATGAAGCCTCGCCTGGAAGTCTCCGGAGCGGAGGCGCGGCGGTTCCTCCGCTCCCTGCCGCGAGGAGGGACGAGCGGCCGTCCGGCCTGGATCGCCGGCGGGAGCAGCACGCTCCGGCTGAGCCAGGTCGCCAGCCGCGGCGCAATCCGCGTGGCGGGAACGGAACGCCTCCGCGTGCTTGAGGAGATTGTCCGCCACGCGCGTGGACTGCGGATCCACGCCTCCGACTCGAATGAATGCACCGGCTGGGAACTGCTGCTTCCCCATGCCCGGTTCCACCTGGTCCTGAGTCCGGAGGTCTGGCGCGGCTTCTCCGGAGAAGGCGGACTTCTCCACGCGCTGGCCGCGGGACCGGAGGAGACGGACGGAGCGGAATCGCAGCGGGTTCAGGAAGCGCTGGGGTGGGGGCCGAGGATTGACACGGCCGCTGTCGCCGCAGACTCGGGCCTCCGGGAGCATGAGGTTCGGCAGCTTCTTGCGCAGCTTTCCGGCGGAGGCCGGGTGGGGTACGACCTGGCTGAGGGAGGATACTTCCGCCGCGAGCTACCCTTCGACCTCACCACGGTGGAGACCCTCCAGCCCCGGCTTCGGGATGCGCGAAAGCTGGTGGCGGAAGGGGGCGTCCGGCTGGAGGCAGGGTCGGACAAGCTCCAAGCGTGGGTGCGCGGGACAGGCGTGGAGCATCACGTTCGGCTGGAGGCGGAGGGGGCGCGCTGCACCTGCCCATGGTTCGGCCGGCACCGGGGTGAGCGCGGGCCGTGCAAGCACATCCTTGCGGTTCAGTTGACGGTCGACCCCGCTCAAGAGGGAAGAGGTGCGGCGTGACGTCCGATGAACTGCTCGCGGTGATCCCCACCGGGGATATCGCCGTTGTTGCGGCGCTGCTGAACAACGCGACGGAACCGGAGCGCCGCGCGGCCGCCAAGGCCGTCAGCGAATGCCTGCGGACCATGATGAAGCAGTATTCGGACGTGATCGGCACGTCCGGGCAGGGAAACCTGCAGGAGCAGTTGCAAGCGGCAGGTCTCGCTTTGCTCGGGACGGCCACCCTTTCGGAGATGCGCAAGGCGGGCTGGCGAGCCCACCTGATCCCAGGAGGGCCGGAAGTCTGCGCGGAGATGCTGAAGCGCCGCAACCCGGAGTGGCTAGCGGAGTGGGCGGATTGGATCCTCGAGCACAACCCGCTTTCGTGGACGGCGGTCCGGCGACTGGTCCGTGACAGTGCCATTCCCCGCCCCACCAGCGAGGCGTACACTCGGGGAATGATCGCCACCGCCTGGCGGCCCGGCGCGCTGGCGCTGCTGGAATCGGACCCGGAGCTGCTGGAGTGCGAGCTCTGGCGGCTTTTCGAGGTGGAGGGCGGCGGCGAGGATAGCCTGGCCGCCCGCGGCCACACTTGGAGCGCCGTTCTCTGCCGGCTTTCGGCGGAGGGTCGGATCTCCCGGAGCCGCTTGCTGGACTGCAGCCTGGAGGCGCTGCAGCGAGACTTCGACGCCTTCCGCGCCGGATGGTTCTCCCGCTTCCACGAAGCGCTCGCGCCCACGCCGGCGGAGCGCTTGGAGCGAGTTGACCACTACCTCGCCTTGCTGCGGAGCCGCATCCCCCCGACCGTCTCCTTCGCGCTGAAGGGGTTGGCTGAGGTCAAAACGGGGCTGCCGGGCCGATCGCTGGTGAGCGCGGTGGTGCCGGCGCTGGGTGCCCGGGCGAAGGGGTCGGCGCTGATGGCGCTGAAGCTGCTCGGACGGGCGGTCAAACAGGAGCCGGAGCTTGCAACCGCCGCAGCGCGCGTCGCCTGCGAGGCGCTCATCCACGAGGCGGCAGAGGTACAGGCCGCAGCCCTTGCCCTCATTGAAGCCTGTGGCAGCCGCGACGACCTCGAGCTTCGGGACCTGCTGGCAAGCCGCCTCAGCGATCTCGCTCCTTCCCAGCGACCGCGATTGGAAGCATGGCTGGGAGAGACGGCGAAGATTGAGCCACCGGCACCGCCGGCATCTCCAGAGATAGACGACGCTCTTCTCGCTCGCGCACGCGCCGTCCCCTCCGGTTTCGCCACCCTCTGCGGACTCGATGCCGCCATCGCTGCGGCCACGTCCGGTGCCCCGTTGCCGCCCGCCCTCGACCTGCGGACCCTCGCCTTTCCGCGCCTGGAACCCTCCGCCGCGCTCGAGCCAGTGCAGACGCGCGATGAGCTGATCGACCTGCTCACCTCGCTGCTGGAAACGGGCGAGCCTGCGGACGATCTGGAGCGCGCCCTGGACGGCATCTCCCGCCTCTGCGACGTGCGGGACAACGACCATGAGCGACGAACGGCCCCCGTCCTAAAGCGCGCCCGAACTCTGGACAAGAAGCGGCACCTCTCGCCCTGGCAAGGCTACCCGCGCGAGGATCTCGCCAGCCTGATCATCGCCTGGCTGACAGGGGAGGTTGCGGAACCGGCGAATTTATCCGACTCGCCGGATCTCGCGAGCTTCCTCGGCGACCGTACCCACGATCTCGCGATCCGGGCTGCCGGCAGTGTGGCGCTGCCCCTGCTCTCCGCCCCCACGCATTCGGGAGGCTGGGTGGCACCGGACGCCCTTGTCTCGCGCCTCCTCGCCTGGGCCGAGGCGGGACGCGAACCGGAGCTCCGGGACCTCACCGTGGCGCTCCTCCGACTGGCGCCGGACGGCCGTGAGGCTGCGCTTGCTCAATCCCAAGGGTTTGCAGGCGAGAGCGGTGAGGCAGTGCGTCATGCCCTTGGTTCCGAAGTGGCAGAGGTTGGAACCACGGCCCCGCTCTGGGCCGCCGCAGCGCGTGCTCGCGTGCCGTGGTCGGATGACCCGCTGGTCGTTGCCCGACATCCGGGCCTAGGGCCGGAGTGCGGCGCTGTTGGGACCGCGCACGTCCGCTTCAGCCGCCGCGTCTATGGTGACAAGGGGCAATGGGTGAGCTACGATCCCGTCCTCGCCTGGAAGCCGCCCCTGCCCAAAGTGGTGCGGACCGCAACGCTCCCCAAGGATCGGCTCACCCTGCTTCACTGCGCGCCCTGGTCTACGACCAACGGCGAGGAAGGGTCAGCGCAGGAGATCCCAGGGAGACGGTGGGCCGCTTCGTTGTGGCCGATGAAGCGGGAAGCGTGGCTCGCACTGGGATGCTGCCGTCTGGGGGACAATGTCGACTGGTGGGGAGCCGAATGGGCCAACCGGGTGCACCTTGAACCGTTGCTTGACCCGGACACGGACCTGGGTGAGAACGGCACGCTGCTGCTGGCGATCGGCCTGGGGGCGAAGGAGCCGGGTGAGGCGAGCCTGAGCACCGACATCCTGATCGCCGCTATCGAGGATGGCCGTCTGGATGTCGCTTCGCTCTCGACGGCGTTCATCTTCCTCCTGCAGTCTGGACCCGGTCGTCCCGCGCGCTGGGCGAAGACCCTGGGGGAGGCCTGCCGGGTTTCGGCGCTGCATCAGGTGGTGGTGAGGAACTCCCTGGAGCGGCTCCTGGGCGTTGAGGCTGAGGTCCAGGCAGCAGCCTGGGCGGCGGTGCTCGCCCTCTACCAGGAGCTTCTGATCGAGACGGGGAATGCGGTGACCCTCCCTGAAACCCGCGCTCGCCTGCAGAGCCACAAGAGCGGCAAGGTCGGGCAGCTCGCGAAGTCGATCCTGGGACTCGTGCCGGGTGATGTCGACCGCCACCACTGCCTGGCCGCCTGCCTCGCGCTGGAAGGCCGGGTGGCCCGTGCTGAGCGGTGGGCGCAGAGATTGCGGTGACGTGCAGTGGATTCTTGGTAATCACCGCGGAGACCCAGAGGACGCTGAGAAGAGATCCGAGCGAAATCCCGGTGCAGCGCCTCCAGATTCTCTGTGCTCTCAGCGGTGATTTCTTCGGGAAAGTCCTGGATGGAGTCTCTTGGCGTTCTTGGCGCCGTGGTGTTCGCCCTCCGGGATAGGCTTGGTTCTCGGGAGGTGCTAAACTTCGCGCACCGGACTCGGAGCCGCCGGTGCCAACCCGATCCAAGCACGTGATCGCCTGAGTCCTACTCCATGAAGCCACTCCTCCCGACGCATCCGATCACCGTCCTGGGAGGGGGAAGCTGGGGGACCGCCCTAGGGTGGCTGCTGGCGGGCAAGGGGCTGGAGGTCCGCCTTTGGTGCCGCGATGCCGAGCAGGCAGCGGACATTCGCCGGGACCGGGTGAACGCGCGCTACCTGCCGGACTTGCGCCTGCCCGATTCACTGCACCCCACGGCGGACCTCGCCGCCGCTCTGGCAGGTGCGGGATTGATCGTGGTGGCTGTCCCCACCCAGGCGGTACGGGAGGCGCTGGGCACGCTGGCCGCCCGAAGCCAGGGCGTCCCGCTTCTGGTGGCCGCCAAGGGCTTGGAGCGCGGCTCCGGACTGCGCCTAAGTGAAGTTGCCGCCTCCGTTCTGGGTGATGCAACGCCGGTGGCGGTCCTCTCCGGCCCCAATCTCTCCGGAGAGATCGTCCGCCAGGTGCCGACCGCCACCGTGATCGCCGCCCGCGATTCCAGCTTGGCCCTTGGTCTGCAGGAGACGTTCAGCACGCCCGTCTTCCGGGTCTACACCAACTCGGACATGCCGGGAGTCGAGATGGGGGGAGCGCTCAAGAATCCCATTGCGGTGGCGGCCGGCATCAGCGACGGCCTTGGGTTTGGCGACAACACCACGGCGACCCTTCTCACCCGCGGCCTAGCGGAGATGACCCGGCTGGGAACTTCGGCCGGCGCGCGTCCCGCCACCTTCAGCGGCCTCTCCGGCCTGGGCGACCTTCTGGCCACGGCGCACTCGCCACTCAGCCGGAACTACCGCCTCGGCCTTGCCCTGGGCCAAGGTCGTACTCTGGAGCAAGCACTGGCGGCGTTGCAGCAGACCGCCGAGGGCGTCCCGACCACGGCCGCCGCCTGCGGGCTGGCGGAACGGCTCAACGTTGATGTCCCGATCATGAGCGCGCTGCACGGAATCCTCTTCGGAGGACTGCCGGTGCGCGAGGCCGTCACCGCCCTGCTGACCCGCCCCTACCGGGATGAGGAATGACCATACAATGCGAATCAATGTTGACTGCTTTTCGCGACCTGCGACACGGCCCCGCAACGGGGCACCGGTAGCTCTGTTCACTCTGATCGCCCTCTTGGCTCTGATCGCCGCTGCCCCAGCGGTCCCGGATGAAGGGTGGGCGACCCTCTTCAACGGCAAAGACCTAACGGGGTGGAAGGCGAACCGACATCCAGAGTCGTGGGAGGTGGTGGACGGAGCGATCCGCGGCCGGGCCACGCAGCCTGCTTCCCATCTCTTCTATGTGGGCGAGGGAAAGGCTGAACCAGGAAGCCCGGACGGCGGCCTGGTCCGCTTCAAGAACTTCGAGATGGAAGCGACCGTCCGCGGCGAGCCGAACGCCAACTCGGGCATCTTCTTCCACACCGACATGACCCCGCGCGATGCCGCCGGCTATCTCGCGAAGGGGTACGAAGTCCAGCTCAACAGCACGCCCAGGGAGAAGCGGAAGACCGGCAGCCTCTACGCCGTGGTAGACCTCGACCGCTCGCCCGTGGATGAGACGCAATGGTTCAAGGTCGGCATCACGGTGCGGGGGAACCGGATTCAGGTTCGGCTTAACGAGAAGCAGGTGATCGACTACACGGAGCCGGAGAACGTCCAGCGGCCCAGGGAGCGCGTCGGACGGAAGCTCGACCCGGAAGGGAACGGCATCGCGCTGCAGGCCCACGATCCGCAAAGCATCTTCCACTTCAAGAACCTGCGAATCCGTCGGCTGCCGTAAGCTAGTACTTCAATCGCACTTCCTGGATCGAAGCTCGGTCACTACGCCTCATGGAGCGATACTGCGAGGAACCGCTCTATCACCGCAGAGGTCGCAGAGGACGCAGAGAATGCACCCGGGAAGCGGGGCGGTTGCCCTGAGGAGCGGTCTCCGCTGGTGCCTCCCTTGCCCTCTTCTCTGTGTTCTCTGCGTTCTCCGCGGTTCATATCCCTCCCGTACTACGGATCAGCAAGACGCGCGGCTTACCGCGACTTCGGCAACTCCGCGATGTTGATGTTGCGGAAGCTGAGGTCCGTGGTGGGATCGTGGCCCTGGATGCTCAGCACGCCGGGGGCCGCGCGGTAGCCGTTGCGACCGCTCTCCGCCGGCGGACGGGTGTCGGTGAAGCCGCTCACCTGACGGCCGTTGATCCAGACCGCGAAGTGGTTGCCGTGCGCCACCACCGTCTTGGTGAACCACTCCCGGTCTGACGAGACTACGTAGCGGGCCGCCTGGCGGTTGTAGATGGCCCCGGTCCCAAAGTCGACCGGCCTGGACCGGTCCTCACCCTGCCATTGGTTGCGGATCTGGCTCTCATAGCCGCTCCAGAATTGGCCCGGCATGGCGCGGAAGAAGATGCCGCTGTTGAGGTGGGTCCCGTTGGAGATGATGTCCATCTGCAGGACGAAGTCGCCGTACTGCCCCGTGGACTGGAGATCGCCATTGCCGTCCTTGACGTTCAGCCACCCTTCCTTGGTGACGGAGAAGACCGACTTCCGCCCTGGAATCTCCTTCCACCCGGAGAGGTCCTTGCCGTTATAGATCGGCTTCAGCGACAGTGGCTGCAGCTTGATGTTGCGGAATCGGACCTCACCTTCGCCGTTGTACTGCAGGCCGATGGTGCCCCGGTCCCGCTTGGAATCGGCGGCGTCCAGGACCTTCTCGCCGTTGAGGTAGACGCGGAGCCGGTTACCATGGGCCACAACTTCATAGCTGTTCCAGCGGCCCACGGTGCGTGGCCGGGACTGCCGCGTGCGGCCGACTTCGTTAATGCTGCCGGTGGGCCAATGCGGGTGACGGTCGAAGATGTTCACCTCGTAGGCGTTCGCCTGGTTGATGGGGCCGGAGGTGGGGCAGCGGAGGAAGATGCCACTGTTCGCCGCCTCGTCGATCCAGAACTCCGCCTTTAGCCGGTAGTTCGCGAACTCGGTGGTGGTGCTAAGCACGCCGGGGCCGGAACCGATGGCCGGGCTGATCGCGTCGCCCGATGCGACCCAGCGCGCCTCCCCGCGCGGCTGCCAGCCGAACGCGGTGGCACCGTCCCAGAGGAGAATCCAGCCGTCCTCGGCTTCCCGCTGAGTGAGGGTGTTAGGGGACCGTTCCGCGGCCCGCAGCGGCCCCTGGCTGCCCGCAATCGCGAGGGTCGCGCACGCTGCCAGCGCCAGATGCATCAGCCCATGTAGTCGTCTCGTGTTCATGGTTCCGTCCGAAGAAGAGTGGCCGCGATCGATGCGCGGCGGAGCGGTCCATCGCGCTCATCGCAGGACTGTCCTGGTGAGGGTTCGACAGCTCCAAGCGATTCTCCCCCAGGCTCGATTGGAATGCACAACGCGATGCCAACCAGCCGTCACCCTTTCCAAGGCGGCCTCGGAGCGTGAGCCGCATGCCCTGCGAGGGTCCAGAGAACCAGCATTCTGACCGTCGAACGAGGAGCGAGTGACCGCTCTGAGCCAGCCTTCGGTGAAGAAAGTATCGAGCAGGTCCCGTGCTGGCGAGTCCTACAGAGGCAACGATTCCAGGGCGCGCGGGCCAGGAGCACACTGGATGCCGTGGGGGCGCCTTGAGGCGGAAGGTGGGTTCAGGCACAAAAGAGGCTCACCCTTACAGGTGAGCCTCAGTCGTTTGGCTGTCGTGGGTGCGAGCCTGGCAAGGTTTCGCTGGGCACGCGGAGGCGGGCGCGTGGATCGATCCGCCGTTGGCATGGTGGACGGCCACGTCAACCGCAATCACCGCGAGGGCGAGGACGGCCAAGTCGACGGTGAGTTTCTTCATGGGGCGCTCCCATAGCGGTTGGTTGAGCCAATCCCAACCAACCATCGCGGTGAATATAGGGGAGGCCCTGACTTTCGCCCACGTTACTTTGGGCGCGTTCTATGAAGCCACTCTGGCACCCTCTGGCACCACCCGTGGCTCTCACAGGCCGCAGTTGGTCGCCCGCCAGGAGCCGCGCATCATCCGACACCTTCACCTTCGACCCGCTCTGGCTGCAGTGTTCAGGTGCCCCGACGATCCACTGGGAGTTCTTTCTTGCCCGCGAGGGCGCCCGCCTCCGCTCCCTCCGCTCTACTTCTCTCTCCGCAAAGTGAAAAGCACTGCGATTTGCCCGCCGGCGGCAGCCTGCCACCCAGCATAGTCGTAGCCCATAGCGGCCATGGCCTGAATCTCCTTGTCCAAAGCAAGGGGCCAATCCGATTCGTCCGTATCGATTCCCACGACCCTCTGTCGCGGTAAGACTTTTGCCTTCAGCTTGATGCGGTCCGTTCCAACGGCAAACTCCTTCACCGAGTACCCTACGTCTGCCCGCAGGTAGAGAGGTGGGTCAATTGCCCCACCGCCAGACTGTGCGGAAAGCTTCCTCGTTAGCCTGCTGGTGCCGTCGGGACTTCCGTAGGTGAGCGTCAAGTCCTGGGTACTCTCGAGTTCTTCGAACTCAACTACCCACCCTAGCCACTCAGGTTCAAAGGGTATCCCGCCGGCCAAGTTTCCGTCTTGCTTGTCCCAGGTGTTGTTCGGCCAATAGAGTGCCATTGCGTCTTACCTCTCTCTGAGATCGACATCACGACTTTCGCCTCGTACTTCTTCGGCTCATTTGGCGGGGTGCTCTCATTCTGATCAAGCGCAGGGAAGCGCGAGCACAATGGCCCAAGGCATTTCACTTTTCGGATCATTAGAGAGTAAATCCTGCTTGACCGAAGAACGAGCTTGGTACGGCTTCTCTGCTTGTTCAGCAATCCCTCACAGGTCCTGGGGTAACCAGCCAAAAGGGGGCAGCGCTTTCAGGGCGCGCGGGCCAGGATCACCCCGGATGCCGTGGAGGCGCCTGAAGGCGGAGGACGGGTTCAGGCATAAAAGAGGCTCACCCTTGCAGGTGAGCCTCAGTCGTTTGCGTGCCGTGACCGTGATCCTAGCAAGGTTCCCTATCGCACGCGGTGGCGGGCGTGTGGATCGATCCGCCATTCACGTGGTGGACGGCCACGTCAACCGCAATCACCGCGAGTGCGAGGATCGCCATGACGATGGTGAGTTTCTTCATGGGGCGCTCCCATAGCGGCTAGTTGAGCCAATCCCAACCAACCATCACGGTGAGTATAAGGGAGGCCCTGACTTTCGCCCACGTTACTTTGGGCGCGTCCTGTGAAGGCGGTCCCGCATCGACAAGCTCCCAGGACGGAGCGGAAATCCCACCCAAAGTAGTAGGCGATTTTCCAACCTCACCACCGACAGTCGCACGCCCCTTGGCGACTCGCACTAAAGCCGGACGGCCAGACCGCCACTATTCTCCTGTCGGTGCGGTGCCCTGGGGCACGCATCTCGCGGAAGGCGGATCGAGACCATGCTGCGCTGGGGGTTCTGGAAAAAAGCGGGAGACGCCGACGGCGGGCTGACTCCGACCTCCGGTACCGCGCCGTCGGTGGCGGCGTACGGCGAAGAGGGTCCCGACGAGTGGGCCTTCCTCCGCGTGCAGCCGGACCATGACGCCGATGAGATGGCTTCCGTCCGCTCCCAGCCAGGCACCGGCGGGTCGTCACGTTCGGCGGGTGACCCACCCTCGCGGACCCGATCACTCACCCCTGCGGACAAGGCTGCTGCCAACCGTCCTCCCATAGCCAGCGAGAGACCCGCACCCGTCCCGAAGCTGGTCCTCGAGATCGAGGTTGACGGCATCCGGATGATCCACTCCCTCAGCGGCCCGTCCGTGCTCGGCCGCCGGGATGTCGAGGCCGGAGCGGATCCGGACGTCGACTTTGACCCAGACGACTCCGTTTCCCGGCGGCATGCGCGGGTGGTCCCCAGGGACGGCCACTGGCTCCTCCGGGACCTTGGCAGCACCAACGGCACCTCCTGTAACGGCAAGCCGGTGCAGCCCGGCACGGACGTACTGCTTCGTGATCGTGACGAACTGATGCTTGGAGAATCCCGCGTGCTGGTCCGGAGCACCGGCTGCGAGCCGCTCTCCGACGAGGACCGTGGCCTCTCCGAGATGCTCGAGCACCTTGGAGTGCCGGGCGTTGATCCTCGCCAATTCTTTGAAGACCTCTGGGAGCCGGCGGTGGAATCCGCCGGCCCCGACCTGCTCGACCTCGCCCTGGAGTGCGGCGAGGAAGCGGGACTCATCGGCGGCGACAGGGACCTCTCCCGCGTGGACAACCGCGGAGACGTCACCCGTGCTATCGCCGCAGGCGGCAAGAAACCCGTGGCTCGCTAGCAGCGCGCAGCAGCCACGGACACCCTTTCATCCGGCCCACAGATTGGCCGGATCAGCACGAAGGATGGGAGACGGTATGAAGACACTGGCGATAGTCAGTCACAAGGGTGGAGCCGGCAAGACGAGCTCTGCGGTCATGCTGGCCGAGGACTTCGCGCGCCGGGGGCTGCGGGTGGTGCTGGTGGACGCGGACCGTCAGCGGGGCGCCGGCCTCATCCTGGGTCTGGATCAGCCCTCGTCGCAGGTGCAGCAGACCCGGAACCCCAAGCTGCGCTACCTTTGCAGCACCGGCCTGCCGCTGCGGGAACTTCCGTCCCGGCATAAGGAGCTGGAAGGCCTCTTCGATGTGGCGGTGGTGGACACGCCCTCCCTCGACGACCCGCTGGCGCGCGGTTGGATCCAGCTCTCTACCCACGTGCTGATGGTGGTGCCGGTTGAGCCGGTCAGCATGAAGACCCTGGACGCGGCGGACAACACCATCGACTCGATTCACAAGCTGAACGAGACGATTTTGCCCGTGGGCATCCTTCCCACCATGTTCGACGAGACCAATGCCAACCAGCGCACGCTGATGATGGAGCTCCGGTCCCGCCGCTCCGATCTTCTCCCTAACGTGGTGATTCCGAGCGACTCGGGCCTGGCCCACCGGGCCGAGCAGAAGGAAGATCGGCGCACGGAAGCGAGCGAGGGCACGCGTAAGGCCTACCAGGCCGCCGGCGACCTTCTGGCCCGCGCCCTTCAGCTCGGCGGCGAGGCGAGCGCCGGTCAGACCTACTGGAACCCGGCCGGCCGCGGGCAAGCGGGAAAGACCGCGCAGCCGCAGGCCGTCAACGCGCCCGCCGCGATGGCGCAGCGCTCTGGCCCACCCCGCTGGTTGCTGGCGGCGGCGGTAGTGGCGTTGCTGATCCTCGGACTGGGGGTTGGCTTCCTCGTGCGTGGCCAGGGAAAGTCGGCGGCGCGCGGGGCACGGAACGCCACGCGTGACGCCAGATCGATTTCGGCCAGTTCGATTTCGGCCAAGACGAAGCTAGTGAAGACCAAGCTCGCGAACGGCGGCTCGCAGCGCGCGGCAACTCGATAGCGCAAGACGACTTGATGGCCGTGAGTCTCGGTATGGCGTGCGGTATGGCGTGCGGTAAGGAGTGCGGAATGCAGGCGGTAAAGAACACGCGTGAGAGTGCACCCAGCTTCGAGGGTGGCGGCATTGGAGTCCCAGGGGCAGCTGAGCCCGGCTCAGTGCGTCGCATCATGTTCGCCAGCCAGAAGGGCGGCGTTGGGAAGACGGCATCGGCCGTCAACGTGGCGGCGTGCCTGGGGCAGGCGGGCTACCGGGTACTCCTGGTCGATACCGATCCCATCGGGAGCGTCGCGGCCTGCTTCGGCGTCACGGTGGCACCGGGTCATCCGGGCCTCTTCGGCATCGAGCAGTGGGAGCTCTCGGATCTCATCATCCCGGAGGTCGCCACCAACCTCGACCTCCTGCCTTACGCGGAGGACGGTCGCCACATCGATCTGAACGCGGTCCACCGTTCGCTCTCCGAGCTGAACAAGAAGGTCCAGGGCGAGTATGAGTTCCTGGTAGTCGATACCCGGCCCTCGGTGGCGGACATGACGCGCCGGCTCTGCCAGGTGGTGGACGAGGTGGTGGTGGTCTTCCAGTGCCACCCGCTTGCCTACCGGACTCTGGGAGGCATCCTTGGGCAGCTCCGCGACGCCCGCGCTGACGGGGCCAAGGCGCGCCTGATCGGCCTGCTGCTGACGATGGTCGACCTGAACGACCCGAACCAGGCGCAGTTGGAGGCGCACATCCGGCGCAGCCTGGGCCAGGCGCTCTTCCCCATCTCAATTCCGCAGGACGCAGCGGTGAGCGAGGGGATCATGATGGATCGTCCGGCAGTGCTCTACCGGCCCGATTCGCCCTCCGCGTGGGCTTACCGGCAGTTGAGCCAGCACCTACTTCAGGCACCGACGCCCGCCGCCTCCGCCACCTCTTGATTGGCTATTCAGAATTGCACGGTTCCTGCCGATACGGAGCCGGAGCGGTAGTTAGAGCGGTTTAGCCGGTAGCACGGCAAAGTCCGATCACCCGAGCCAGATCGGACGGGCCGCCAAAAAAGGGCCGCCAAAAAGGGGAAGCGGGATCAACCCGCCGCGAGTAGTCAACTAATGAAGACCATCTATTCCATCGGGATTGACTTCGGGACCAGCAATAGCTGCGTGTGCTACGCCAGCTATTACGACCGTGGCAACGGAGATGTTGACCCGGACCCGCTTCAGCGGCCGGACGTGGTCACCTTCTTCCACAAGGAAACGGTCCCCACGGTGGTCTTCCTGGGCGACGGCCGGGATCAGCTCCCGCTGTTCGGCGAGCTGGCGGAAGAGAAGGCACCCTTCTATCCGGAGTTGACCCGTTCCGGATTCAAGCTCCGGCTGGGCAGCCCGGACACGGGCCGTGAGGCTTACCTCCTGGCCAAGCAGTTCCTCAGCTTCCTGCGCCGCCGGACGGCGGAGTTTGTCCCGCTGGAGAGCAAGGACCCGGGCGTCCAGATCGAGACAGTGATTGGGCACCCGGTGCAGTGGAGCGCGGATCAGCGCGAGGAGACGCGCCGCGCGGCGATCGAGGCCGGGTTCCCCAACGTGCGGCTGGAAGAAGAGAGCATGGCCGCGCTCTACAGCCACCTCTGCGATGATCGGGATGGCTTCCAGCCCCGGCCGGGCAGCCGGATTCTGATGGTCGACATGGGCGGCGGCACCACCGACTTCGCCTTCCTTCAACTCGCGATGCAGGCTGGGCAGCGTCCCGTCTCCATCCCGGTCGACCCAGCCGGCTCCGTGGCCTCCTGGGGCGACGGCCGCCGCTCCTACGGTGGCCGCGATCTCGACCAGCTACTGCTGGACCATCTCTGCCGAGAGTGGGACCCGGAGTTGGTCAAGCGCCATCGCCAGGCGTTGCTGCGCGAGGTGCGGCGCTTCAAGGAAGCTTTCTCCACCCGCCTGCGCGAGGGCTTCAACGACTACGAGACCCTCTGGCTGGTGGACGAGGAGGCGCGCCCGATCCGCCTCACCCGGGAGGAGTTCGAAGGCTTCGCCGGCGACTACATCACCCACTTCGAGGTCCTGCTGCGAGGGGCGCTGGAAGAGGCGCGGGTTGCTCCCCGGCAGGTGACTCACCTTATCCTCACGGGCGGTCACTCCCGCTGGTACTTCGTAGACGACGCGGTGGAGCAGGTCTTCTCGCACCTCTCCGTGAAGAACCGCACCATCCTGCGGCACCGCTGTCCGGAGCAGAGCGTGGCGCGCGGGCTTGCCTACGGTCCGCTGGTCCGGAGCAGCACCGGCAGCGTGATGGCGCCGGTCCGCCGCGCGGCGCACGCCGTCTGGGTGGCCATTCCGAACGGGGCGCTCAACTCCGCCAAGGGATCGGCCAACGGCTCAGGCACGTGGGAAGAGCCGGTGCTGCTCCTGCCGCGCGGGCAGCAGCTTCCGTTCCAGACCCGCGCCCCGCTGCGGATCCGCGTGGAGCAGTTGGGACTGGATACGAAAGAGGCGTGCGTCAGCATCCGCTTCTTCTCCGGCCAACGCCGGACGCCGCTTGCGGAACGGGTCGCCCGGTTCGAGCGCGGGATCTGGGAGCAGGTCACCAAGACCTTCGCCCTGGTCATGCCGTGGGCCCGCGGGCTGACCCCGGACCAGTTCGAGGTCCTGGTGGCCTGCCAGGTGGATGAGCATGAGCTCATCACCGCTGAGCTGCTGGTCACCCGGTTTGTGCGTGGGAAGCCGCAAGAGGTCCAGCGGCAGAAGATGAAGCTCAGTTCGGCGGCGGCCTAGGACAGACCGTCGCCGGGACGATCAAGTCATCAAGTAAGCAAGCAACAGAGCAACTACGGATCAGCGTCCGAGTTCCGGCCGGAGTCCACGGCCCCAAGCAAGTGCAGTTTTATGAGCCAGGTCCAGACTCAGTCTGGAACGCCATTTACCTGGTGGCAGCGGCTGGTGGCAGCGGCTGATCATCCCGCTCTCGGGTAGCGGGGAGGGAAGCATGAAATACGAAGTTCCAGCGGATTCGCTTTTCGCCAACGGGTGGACCGTGTCCGCCCAATCCATCGCGGACGTCCCGGAGCGGCTCAAGGCCCAGATTCGGGAAGAGGCGTTGCTGGATGCGTTCAACCAGCTTGAGGCATCCCTGCGCCTGCTCCTCTACGCCACCACGCCGGACAAGGAGCCGCCCACTGCGGAGCGGTGCCATCAGATCCTCAATGTCTGGCGGTATGAGCTTGAGCACCGCATCCGCCTGACGCCGGACACCTACTGCGGCGCCGTCCAGCGGTACGAGCCGGACATGGAGCGCTCCTACACCATCGATGGCCGCTGCGAGCGGGGTGACCTACTCCGCATCCGCGTGCCGTGCTGGCGGATGCACGACCGCATTGTGGTGCGTGGCGAGGCGGAGATCCTGCGCGGGGACCAGCTCCCGGAGGCACTGCGCAACCTTGCGACAGGCGCTGCCCCGGATTCAAACCGGGACCCGCTGGCAGAGATGATGGCGGCCACGAGCCTCTCCGAGCCGGACTCCCACACTGTTCACGGCCCGGCTGCCACTTCGGAGGCGCAGACCTTGGTGGCCGAGGCTGCGGTCTCGGAGGTCGCCCAGGCGAGCGACGTCCCCGCCGTGGTCAATGGCGGAGCGGTGGGTGAGAGTGCTGCCACATTTGCCGGAAGCTCGGACGCCGATGACTTCGCGGCTCTGCGTGCCGCGGCCAGGGCGGAAGTGTCTCGCCTGGAGCAGGAAGCGGCTGAGGAGCCTGCGGCGGTCGTAGCCGCCGAGTAGTCAACGCGTGGCGTGGGCGTGTGGCAGGGAAGCAAAGCAGACAACGACGAGAGCCAGGGCATTCGGAAACGGATACCCTGGCTTTTCTGGTTCCCTGTTCCCGGTTCCCGGTGGGGTTCGCACGTACGACCGCTGGGAGGCGACCGCAGAACGTGACCGCATGTGCAACGGCTTCGCTGGCGATCTCTGGGAGTGATCTGCGGGAGGGGAAGCCAGGCTCCTGCGCGAAGCGGTTGCCGTGCAGTCCAACCTCCAGCCCGATTCGGAATCCCCGGCCCCGTCGTCGAATCGACCCGACCACACTGGCTCCGAGGCCCAACCGACCCCGCCGGAAGCGCTTATGGAGGTGGCTGGGCTAATGCTCCGCATGGGCTGCACCGCGTTCGGCGGCCCGGCGGCGCATGTGGCAATGCTGCGGGAAGAAGTCGTGATCCGGCGCAGCTGGCTCTCCGAGCAGGAGTTCCTCGACCTTCTGAGCGTGGCCGGCCTGATCCCCGGTCCCACCAGCACGGAGTTGGCGATCCACCTCGGGATGCGGCGGGCGGGGCTGCCGGGGCTGCTGGTTGCGGGAGTCTGCTTCATCACTCCCGCCGTGCTGATCACCGTGGCGCTGGCGTGGGCCTATGTACGCTTCGGGCGGCTACCGGCGGGCCAGAGCCTGCTCTGGGGAATGCAGCCCGCCGTTCTTGCGGTAGTGCTCCACGCCGTCTTCGGACTCACCCGTACCGCCCTGAAGCGACCGTCGCTCAACCTCCTGGCGGTTGCGGTGCTGGTCTGCTACCTCGCTTCCGTCAACGAGTTGGTGCTGCTGCTGGGAGCGGGGATGGTGGGTGTGATCCTTGCACGGCCCTGGCGGACACACCGTCCTTCGGTAGCCCTGCTCCTCTTGACGGGCCTGCCGGGCGCGGCATCCACTGCCCCAATGGTCGCTGCTCCAGCAGTGGCTCCGCTAGTCGCCCCAACGGCCGGCGCGCTTTTCCTTTACTTCTTGAAGGTCGGCTCCGTGCTTTTCGGGAGCGGGTACGTGCTGCTGGCATTCCTGCGGCAGGGGCTGGTCCACGACCTGCGCTGGCTGACCGAGCAGCAACTGGTCGACGCCATCGCTGCGGGGCAGTTCACGCCGGGGCCGCTCTTCTCCACCGCCGCCTTCGTGGGGTACGTGGCCGGAGGATGGAGCGGCGCGGTGGCCGCTTCGGCGGGGATCTTCCTTCCTTCGTTCTTCTTTGTCTGGGCCACGCATGGAGTGGTGCGGCGGCTGCGGGAAGCCGCTTGGACCGCCGGCTTCCTGGACGGACTGAACGCCGGAAGCCTGGCGCTGATGGCGGGCGTCTGGTGGCAGCTCGCCCATCGCGCGCTGCTCTCCCCCGTGCCCGATCCGCTCGCCCTCGGCCTCACCGCTGCGGCCGCCCTGCTGGCGTTCACCACCCGGCTCAACAGCGCGTGGCTGGTGCTGGGCGGCGCACTGGTCGGAGCGGCCCTGCGGATGGCGCTGATACGTGGCTAGCCGTTTTGACATCGAGAGATTCCCGACTACCCGCCGTTCCAAGTCAATCTAGAGGTCGTGGCGGATTTAACCGTCCCCTGGAGCAACAGAACGGCAAACTGTTAACCACCACGAAGGAACCTCAGTGCCTACTAGCGAATTAATGCTTGGTGCGAGTGCTTGAACCGCGAGGCCCTTCTTGGTAAGCTCGATTCTCAGGACTGTGCGTCTGCCGAATGCATCTAGCAGCCATGTATGTCCATCCTCGGCCCGCAGTGTGGCGGTCTCTGAGGTTGCGGCACCGGAGGTGCGGACTCGAACCGGCGTAGACTGGCAATCCTGCGCGAGACGAGTGAGGCGGCTAATCGTAGTTGGCGAGTACCTAGTCGGCTTTTGGTCGCCATCAACTCGCAGGCTAAATCAAGCCCGCCTTGCGATCATCCTTACTACGAGTTGTAGGAGGGCAGCATGAGTTCAGACGCTACAGGTATCGCGCTTGCAGCGATCGCCGCATTTCTTCCTTTTCTCTTGTCGCTTGCAGCTGCCTTCAGGCCGAATGTAAAGCCTGGCAGTGCGCGTCAATTCTTCCTTTACGAAGGCGGCATTGATACGGGAAAGTTTGTCACGGGATCTGTCGGCTATTCGATGCAAGTTGCCTCGATCTACCTCTTCTTGTACTGGTTTCCGACATACGGCCCTTGGACGCTAATCGTTCCTGTCGCTTGGCTCGGTGGCTACTATCTGATTGCTGCTCTTGTGGTAAGAAAGAAGCTAGACAGTCTATTGACGTTCCGGTCGGAAACGGTCGTAACGATCCATGGGTTCGTTGGAGAGGCTTTTGGTGGGCGAAAACTGCTCCCGATGCTGCTCGGCGCGACAACTGTGATAGGTCTAGCTGGCACGATGCTGGGGGAGATTGATTATGCACTGACCAACTATGTCTTCCCTGCGTTGACGGTCAAGCCCCCTGTGGGTCCGGCGGCCGTGTTCCTTTTCACTACCGTTCTACTCACCGCAGGATCGTATATCATGTGGGGCGGTTTCCGAGCGGCAATTGACACGGATGTATTCCAAGTAAAGGTCGCATACATCGTCATCGGAGTGCTGATAGGTGCACTCCTCGTCGACGCAAGCAAGGCTGGTCATCTCGGTTTAGCTTTCGTTGTCGGCGGGGCAGTAATCGTCTTCTGTCTTCTTGCGGCGCGGGGACGTGTCCAACTGAGGCGTATGGATCCTAATTATGAGACCAGCCGCCTCGACAGCTGGATTTTCCTGGTTTTCGCACTAACCGTCGCGGGGGCACTCATATTTGCATGGGTACAAACGGCGACTCGTCAAACACCAGTCCCAGTCGGTAGAGACGTCCTATCATACACGTCCACTCTGCCATGGGGATTTGGGGTTTTGGGTGCAATAGCACTATTCGTCACCAACTTTGTTTGGCAACTAGTTGATGTATCTTCCCTTCAAAGGCTTCAATCCATCCAGTTCGATGCCAACTCTGATGAGCCAGGCATGAGCAAAGCCGTTGCGGAACGTGCCAAGCTTGCGACGGGCCTACGGGCCGCTGCCTGGGAGGGCACAGGATCATGGGCCTTGATAATTGTTATCGCTGTCCTCGTCAAAGCAGTAGGTTCCGAGAATGTGTTGGATGCACTAAAGAGCCACTGGCTCCTCACCCCGCTATTCATCTACGTCGTTATAGCCTTTATGCTGTCTACGCTGGACACTTTGATCGCGGCGTCAGGATATGTGTTTCACTATGACTTCACTCACAGGTTCCTTCCCAGCGACCAGCGCACTCCACAGGTGGAATTGAAGTGGGCAAGGGCGGGCACGATGGGCTGTCTGATTGTAGTCGGAGGGATCTATTTCCTCATTCGGCAATCGTACGGTAATGATAATACGAGGCTCGCAAGCATCATCTACGCAATATATGCGATTCAGGCATCCATTCTTGGACCAATTCTCGTAGCACTTTTCATGCGACGCAAAAACCTTGCATTTTGTTTTCTAGGACTATTAGCAGGCTGGATAACTGCGGGTTTTACCACAGTAGTATGGACCGAGCCAAGATTTGGCATAGCCGCTGATTCTTGGTATGTTCTTCCTCCTTTCGTCGCGCTAACTAGTTCAGCGGTGATTAGCTGGCTTGGATGCTTCTTTCCGAATAGAGCATTACTCTTTATTGGAAAGGCACATACCGGTTCTACTGTCGGAGTAAACGATGAAATGACGCCCGTGGAATGACGTGTTCGGGGGCAACGACGATGGCCGTGATGGGCAATCACGAGTCTCGCAGAGGAACAGCCTTGGGATTGATTCAATTTTTACAAAGTCAACTTGAAGAATCGAAATACCTTAGCATTCTAGAACCAGGATCTCTGATGCGGTATTTGGGTATTCTCAGCTTCCTGATCTTTCTCTATTATCGAGAGGCTAGCGAGGTGTATAGAGAATACGGGCGATTACATCGTGAAATCGTAAAGGAACCGACACTTCAGTGCCGCTACGACGCTCCTCACTGGAAACAACGTCTTGACGACGCAACTCATATCTTCAATCTGGGGTCTTGGCTGATCCTGACGTCCATTCTGCTGCTAACACAATTCGTAGGAATGATGGTGATGCTTCAAGCGCAGCCATCGGACCCTAGGGTGTCGTCAGGCAGACCAACGGCTGTTAGTGCTGCAAGCGCTGTAACCTACTCCAAGCGTGAAGCAGGAATCTCAATTGCGCACGAATCACGGAACATTCGGGGCAGCGAAAGTGTCCAAAGATCGTTACAGGCTCGAGATCAAGCTCAACGGTTGCTCGGGCTAGCATTTATTGTTTTCTGTGTCGCTGTTGCGCTACGCATCAGCCGTATGAAGTACGAAGCTCTTCGCACGATGTATGAATTCAGCAATTTTATGCCGCCTCAAACGCTTTCAATGGTGCCAACTTAATCGGTTAACTTTGCTCGGCCTGTTCAACAGGCCGGTTTGGTGGTGAAATCATGCCTCCTTCAGGATACAATGCCTCTCAAGCGCACTCAGTGTGCGATTTTCTGATCTCATGTGTGGGTTCCCTCGTCGAAGAGAACCGAAATCTTCGGGACACAGAGACCGCACTCAGGAAAGAGATTGACTCGATCAATCGCGACTTCACGGCGGAAGAACGTCCTCGATTCGAGCGAGACCTCTTGGGGCTCACCAGGGCCTTCTATGAAGCTTTGCTGGACGGATGCCCCCAGAATGTGGAGTGTCTTCCTTCGCATGCGGAGAAGCGGCTAGTCGATTTCAGAAGGCGGATTCTCGGCATTCACGTAGAGCCATAAGAACTTGTATTGCTCGATGATGCTAAACGCTAGACCGATTTGCCTCGAGATCCTGCTAGTCGGCCAGGTCTATTCACGCCAACTGATCTTCTGAAGCTGCTCCGTGAGGAGTGCGCGGAAACCGGGGCGGGAGGCGTCCTCGATCCAGAGGACCAGCGCATCCTCATCGTTGTCGGTGTAGTAGCGCTTGCGCAAGCTCACCGGAAGGAAGCCCCACTTCCGGTAGAGGTGGATCGCGCCGGCGTTGCTGGCGCGCACTTCCAGGGTCAGGCGCAGGCACCCTCGCCGTAGCACCGCTTCCCGGAGGAAATCGGCCATCAGGAGATCGGCGAGGCCCTGGCGGCGGTGGGCGGGCGCAACGCCGAAGGTGGTGATGTGCGCCTCGTCCTCGACCATCTGGCTGCCGAGGAAACCGACCACCTCGTCACCGTCCGACCCATTGCCACCCGAGTCATTGACGTCCGAATCGGGGCTGACCGAACGAACCGCGACCCGGTAGTAGCCCGTGGTGAAGCGGCACTCGGCATCGAAGGTCTCCTCGCTCCACGGCAGGGTAAAGCAAGCACGATCGATGGTGGCGACTGCAGGAACGTCCTCCGGCTGCATCGCTCGGACCTGAAAGGGTCCCAGGCTCACGAGACCGGCGGCACGTCATCCCGCGCCAGCAGCCGCGCTTCCGCCGTGGAAGGCCGTAGGTAGCGGGGAGCGAGCGCGTGGACCGGATCGCTGTCACCCTTCAGCAGCCGCTCCCGGCCGAGAAGCGCGACCGTGGCGGCCCGAGGAGAGGGCTGTTCCGGGCCGACCGTCAGCCGCGGGCCCAGCGCGTCCTCCAGACTCGCGCGGTGGACACCTGCGCTTCCAGCCAGAACCACCTCCATCGGGGACTGGGCCAGCTTGGCGGCGAGGTCCTCCGAGGCGATGAGCATCTCCTCCGCGCGGGAGTTCGGGCGGCCGTCGTGCCACTGGAATAGCGCCGCGAAGAGATGGGTCGCCGAGGCCGGAAGCACGGAGCAGATCAACGCTCTGGGAGGCGCGGGCCGTTCCGCCGCCAGGGCCAGCAGTGTCCCGATGCCGGCCACCGGCAGCTCACGGGAGAAGGCGAGGGTCTTGGCGGCGGTCACACCCATCCGCAGGCCCGTGAAGGAGCCGGGGCCGACCGAGACCGCGATGCCCTGGAGGTCCGGCAGGTCGAGCCCCGCCAGCTCCAGTACCTCCTCCACCCGCACCGCGAGGTAGCGCGACAGCTCCATGCGGTGCCGGAACTGGATCTCCGCCAGCACCCCGGTGTCATCCATCACGGCCACGGAGGCCACGTCACCCGATGTCTCAATCCCCAGAACCCGCATCGCCGCTCCTCTGCTTGATAACCGGATTATACCGTGTTGCCGAAGGGAGGAAGGGCGCCCCCAACATCAGGGATTGGCTCCATTCGGAATTCAAAATGCAAAATGCAAAATGCAAGTTACGCACCAGCGATACTGGTCGGCCGAGTGATGCACGGCGCGCCGGTGCCTACTGGTCTCTGCACCCAACTGGTCGTGGGCCGCTCCCTCACGGTCGCGGTTCGGCATCGCTTCGTGGTTCGTAGGGTATCCGTCTGATCGGGGTCGTCTTACCCTACCGATCATGTGCGATGGAGAGACCTCGGAGCGCGGGCGTCCCGCCCGCACCCACCTACCGAATGCAGACAGCGGCACCGGATCTCCAGCCAACCCGCATCCCAATCCGCGGTCCGCAACTGGCTGACTGGTCAGCGGAGGGAGTGCGCCGACGCGCAGCGCAGGTCCGGGCGGAATCTGGGAGGGCAGCGATTCAACGCGCCGATAGGGTAGCGTGCCCAGATTGACGGTCTACGGAGTCGTCCAACGACCGGTCCCGGAGCGGGGCGTGGTGTTATGAAACCGTGAGCGAGGCGCTGGGAGATTGACCGGATGTGCGGTAGTTCACTCACCGCATCCTCACGCGCAGGCTCTGACTTGGGGCAAACTGTCCGAATCAGGTCCGGATCAGGCGGAGAGCAATTCATGAGTGTCACCGGCGGCGAGCTGGCAAGTGAGAAGTGCGAGGCCTGCCGGGCCGGGGCACCTATAGTGACGGAGGCGGAAGCCGAAGCCCTGGCACCGCAGATTCCGGACTGGAGCCGGGAGGAGCGCGAGGGCATCCCACGGCTGGAGCGGGTCTACACCTTTCCCGACTTCGCGGAGGCGCTGGCGTTCACCAACCGCGTGGGCGCGCTGGCGGAGAGCGAGGGGCATCATCCCGCCCTCCTCACGGAATGGGGCCGGGTGACGGTGGCATGGTGGACCCACAAGATCCGGGGCCTGCACCGGAACGACTACGTGATGGCCGCAAAGAGTGACGCCCTCTATCAGCCCTGAGCTGCCTTGACCCCAACTGATTTCGGAGCAACCATGCGGCTTCAGCAGACCCCCCACGATGATCACGGTGCCCTATGCAGCGCGGGCAGCCGCTCCGAGCCCCGCTTCGACACCGAGACGGTCCAGAAGGTCGCGGCGCTGGCCAATCGGCTCCAGGCGAAGCACCAGGAGACAATGTCCGCCACGGAGATCGAAGCGGTGGGGGCGGAGGTCGGGCTGAAGCCGGAGTTTGTGAAGGATGCGCTCCGCCAGTTGACCGCCACGGAAGAGCGCCGCACCGAGAGCGGCCTCGCGCAGCGGTCGGCCAGCGTCCCGCAGGGTCTCTGGATGGAGATGTTGCCAGCCATCGTCAAGATCTGGTGGGCAGTGGCCTGGATCCTGCTCCCGATCATGGGGCAATCGGGCCGGGGCGAGCCGGAGTATGTCCTCCCGGCCATTGCGATCTACATCGGTGGCGGGATGTTCCTGTCGCATCTCAAGAGTGTCCTGGAAAAGCGGCAGGTAGTGGCGCCCTCGGCCCTCTCTCGCCACGAGGCGATGGAGGTCTTCTTCCAGCTCCAACGCGCCCTGGAAGGCCAGAAGCTTCCACGCGCTTACCTGAGCGTGGACGTGGCGGGTTCCACGGAAATGAAGCGCACGGGCACCGACCTCGAGGCCGAGTATTCCTTCTCGCAGTACCAGCGGTGGGTGCAGCAGGTGGTGCGTGCCACGGGCGGCCAGCTTCACAGCGCCGCCGGCGATGGCCTGATGGCGGAGTTTCCCGACGCCGCCAGCGCGGTCCGGGCAGCCCGCGCCCTCCAGGACGAGATCGGCCGGTTCAACGCGCAGCAGAACCGCCTCTCTGCTCCCTTCCGTATCCGCTGCGGCGTCAGCGCCGGACAGGTGGCCATTGAGGCGGGCGCTTCCATCGGGAGCCGCAACAGCCCGGTGATCGACCTGGCCGCCCACCTTCAGAAGCGCGCGATGCCGGGAGACATCCTCGTCTCGGGGGAGGTCGCACCGGTGGCGCTTACCGAGCTGGGCAACCTCTCCGCAGTGCCGGACGGGGTGAGCGGAACCCCGGCGTTCTCGTGGCGCGGCACGGCCTGATTACCGGTGCTCTTTGCCGCATCTCCTCTTGCGAGACATCGGCCACAAGAAACCCGTTTCATTCGGAACGCCGGCGGCTATAAAGAGCCATCTAACCGCTCAACGCTGAAGGCCCCTCCGAAAGGGTGGCCTTGAGGGACGAGCTTTTGCCAATGGAGGGAGCCGTTGATGACTCCGCCGGACCGCAGTTGAGCACTTCGAGGTACCCCGTCACCGCCTCGGCGGCCGGATAAGGGACCTTCGGGAAGCCGCAATGATGGCCGCTCTCTCATCACCGGGTGAAATCCGGAGAATGCTGGAGAGCCTACGAGGTCAATGCAGCGGCCCCCAAGGAAGTGACGGAGCTCCTGGGACCTGTTCCCGCTAAGCTAAGAGGTGTGAGAGATCGGGCGCCCATTCGGAAACGGATGGGCGCTCTTTACGTGTCAGGCGAGGTGCCTGCATCTACAGGTGCGACACTCTCGGCTGAAGCTGCAGCGGCCAGTACGTCAAGCACAGCTTTCACCTGTGCTTCCTCCACGCCAGGAAACCAGCACAGGAAGTCGCTGACTGTGGCTCCGTCTCGCAGGTTCTCAAAGAGAGCCGAGACTGGAACCCTGGTTCTGCGGAACACCCACGCACCGCTCAAAGTGGCGGGATGACGCGCAACCGCTTCGATTCCTTCTAGAGCGCTCATTGTCGCCCCCTGCCACGCGGACATCTTGCAGCGCGTGCTAACCGCGCGGCTTGTCGCCCAGAACCACGATCTGCGGCCTGCCACCACGCAGCACTTTCCGCGAGACCGCCTCCTCCCCTACCACCCGGCCATTCTCCGTGCGGATCCGGTAGGTCACCGACTGCTGGCCGGGAATCCCCGACTGCTTGATGATCCGCTTTCCGGCGAACATCTTGGGTGAATGGCGCAGTTCGATGGCGAACGGGAGCGGCTGGGTGCGGGTGACCGTCCCTTCGGCCACCACAGTCAGCAGCGGCGGCTCGGCGTCCTTCACCACGAGCTGCTGCCCCACCCGGAGCCGCTTGAGATTGATGCCTGGGTTCAGCTCCGCCAGCCTCTCTACACTGATCTTGCCGTCCGCCGCGATGGTCCATGCGCTCTCGCCCCGGCGGATGGTGTGGGTGCGGTCGCCTTCTTCCGCATCCTCGCCCTTCAGCAGCGCGAGGGCGGTGTCCGGGTCGGCCCAGCTCTCCTGGGGGGCGTCCTCCAGGCGGACCTCCACCCGCTCCTTGAAGCTGGGAACCGCGTCGATCTCCTTCACGCCGGACCCCATGCTGAGCTCCTGCTTCAGCCGCTCCAGTACTTCCTTTGCGGCCGCCTCATCCGGGAGTGCGACCACGGCCAGATCGTCCACGTAGACCACGCCACGCGGGGCACGGAGAGTGACCGCTTCGGAGAGGCGCTTTGCCGCGGTGGAGGCATCTGCCAGCTCCGCCTGCCCCGGTCTGCCCTGCACCACGGCCACCGTCTGCGCGAATGCCGCTTCCGGGCCGACCCCAGCTTCTCGCTTGACCCGAAGCAGCGTGGATTGCGCCAGTTCCTTGTCTCGCAGTTCCACCACTGGCTTCCCGTCCACGGAGATGGCCCAGACACTGGGGAAGAGCACCGGATAGAGCCAGGCGCCCGTCACTCCCAGCAGGACGGCGCACCAGAGGCCGCGCTCCACCCAGAGGCGACGCTGAAGTCGCCTCACCTGGGCGACGAACGGTGACTCCCGTTCGCTGTAGCGGCTGTCGTTCGTGTGCCGCGCTTCCGGCCACTCGACTTCACGTTCGTCTGACGCAGGCCAGAGCGAGGCCAGCCGCTCCTCATCAGGGAACTGCGTGCGGCTGGGCGGAGCAGGGGTTTCCGTCATAGCAGTCCTCTGGGAGTGTCCGGGAGTCATAGCTCACACGGCAAGTGTGTGGCCATGGTGGCATGTCGGCCAGGGGCGGGCTACTTCTCCAGAAGCCGGCTCACCGGAACCGCCTTGAGGCCCTTCGCCTTGAGGCCGGCCAGGATCTCCGGCAGGGCATCCGCGCTGGCCTGGCTGCCGCAGTGCATCAGCACGATGCTCCCCGGCTGGACCCCTGCAAGGACACGGTCCCGTATCTGCGCCGCCGTAATGCCCTTGTCGACGGAGTCCCGGGAGTCGAGCGTCCAGTAGACGGAAAAGTAGCCCTGGTTCCCGATGGCGCGGAGCACGCGCGGATCACGGTCCCCCAGGGGCGGCCGGAAGTAGGGGAAGGTGCTCTTGCCGGTGACCGCCTGAATGGCGGCTTCCGTGCGGCGAAGCTGATCCCCGATCTGATCATCGGAGAGCTTGGTGAAGGCCGGATGGTCCCAGGAGTGGTTGCCCAGCTCATGCCCTTCCGTGGCGATGCGGCGGGAGCTCTTGGGGTTCTGTGTCACCCACTCGCCGGTGAGGAAGAAGGTCGACTGCACCCGTTCCGCGGAGAGCGTCTCCAGGATCTTTCGCACCGGCTTCCAGTCGGAGCCGGCGTCGAAGGTGAGGGCGACCTCCGGGCGGCGGCTCAGCCCCTTGCGGATCTCCGTGGGCGGAAGCGGCTGCGGCACCGCAGCGGTATCCGGAGCTGGCGCGTTGATCGCGGATCCGTTTGCGGCGGGTGCATTCGTTGGCGCGTTCCCGGTGAGGGGCGGCGGCTCGTCATCCGGGTTCTCGAAGCGCGTCTCCGGGGAAACGGTGCGCACTTGGACTCTGGGAATCTCGTCGTCCGCAGGCTGCGCCGGCTCCGTGCGTCGGGGTCGCTCCGGTGCTCTCGTGGCCGCAGTTGGGCGCCCCGGACGGGCCTGCGTCGAGGACTGGTTGGACGCGGCATTGGAGGCAGCCTTGGGCGGCGTCACGCGGCCGTACTGCCAGTAGGCGGCCACCCCGATCCCGGTGCCCAGCGCGATGGTGGCCCCATAAAGCAGTAGCGTGGCAACAGGACCCGGCCCGCCCGAGGACGCGCGAGCTGTCCCGCGTGAGGAACCGCCGCTCCGTCCACCCCGCGATCCGGAGGCGGTGCCCTTGCCCGCGCTCTTGGCTCCGCCCTTTCTGCTAGCCATGGCTCTCCACGAGTACTGCAAGGATCACCGAAGCAGGGCGCCGGGCGAGAAGCGGGGCCGCGACACTGGCTTGAGATGAGACGGCATACCGCTTACCGTCCGTGGGGGATTGTCGGCTTGGATGCGGGCGGGGAACAAGCGGCGGGCGCTTCCGCTTGCCTCAATGAGTGGGTCGACGGGGCGGGTCAACAGGCGGGCCAGAAAATGAGAAAGCTCCCCGGGTTTCCCTGGGAAGCTCTCTCGCAAGCGGGCCTGACGGGACTTGAACCCGCGGCCTCCGAAGTGACAGTCCGGCACTCTAACCACTGAGCTACAGGCCCCCGCTGCGAGGGGGATACTAGCAAATGACCCCTGGGGGCGCAAGCCCCTTTTAAGATCGCCTGCCTCGGAAATCGAGTGAACCACCAAGCCGCCAAGAGCGCCAAGTTCATTCAGAATGGAGCGGGGATGTAGCCCGCTCCGACCGATGCGGCGGATGCAACGTGCTCTGCTCCACTTCAGGGTGCCGCCGGGGCTATCTTCAGCGGGAGCCGAGCGGTGGAGCGGCGGCGCTGCGCGTCCCAGATGAAGAGCTGGAGTTGGTAATCCTTGCCGGGCACGGCTTCCGGCATCACTTTCACCGTGAAGGCAGGCGCGATCCCGCCGGCCCGTCTGGGTGACAGCGCGTACTCCTTTTGCACCACCACATCGGGATCCTCGGAGGTGAGCACGGCGTAGTCCCACTCGCCTTCTAACCGTGGCCGAAGAGTCACCGTGGCGCCGGGAGTAGCCTGCCCTTCTGTGGCGGTGCCCTCGCAGCGGACGGTGCCCTGACCTGGGCGGGGCCACATTGCGCACGCTTCCAGCAGGTAGAGCAGCGGTCCGCGCAGGTTCAGCCGGTACTCCTCTTCCACCAGTTCCGGCAGGGGGTAGCGCTCCCGGCCCTTGCCGGGTCCCGATCCGGTCTCCACGTTGATGCTGAAGATCCCGCGCGTGTAGTAGCTCCAGGTGTAGGTGACGCCGGTATCGCCGGAGCGCTCTCCGGCGGGAGGCTGGCGGTCGACCTGTAGCCGCGTCCCTTCGTACGGCTCTTTCTGGAGCGCGTTCATCGCGCTCAGCACGGTCTGGTACCGCTCCGCTTCCGGTTTGATCAGGTAGACCGGAACCAGGAACTGCTTGAAGGGGCTGTGGATATCGACGAAGCCCCGCAGCGGACGGGCGTCGATGAAGCGGGCCAGAAGCTGGTTCTCTGGCTCTGAGAGGGGCGAGAGTCCCTCGTAGATGTTCCCCTTCGGGTTGGCGGTGGTGGTGTTCCAGGCGGTGTTGTGCTGCCGGTTACCACCCCAGCGCACCGGCCAGTTGCGGTTGAGGTCGACCCCATAGCTGCCGTCCGCATTCTTGCGGCGGTTCTTGCGCCAGTCCGCGCCGCGCGTGGTCCCGTTCCCCTGGCGCATGTCATGGATCTTGCCGTCCAGGTTGAACACGGGGATGATCCAGAGTTGCCGTTCCTTGAGCAGCCGCGTGAGGCGCGCGTCCTTTCCGTAACCGGAGAGCAGCTCCTCCATCAGGCGGAGGATGGCGGTCTGCGGCACCTGCTCCCGAGGATGGATGCCGGCCACGAGCAGCAGCTCCGGCTCACCTGACTTGGTGGCATCCGGCGGGAGGCGGTCGTCCGAGAGGCGAAGGAGCGGGATCTCGCGCCCTTCCAGCGTCTTGCCGAGGCTGGTCTCGTGCAACAGGCCCGGGTGCTCCGCCTTGTGGGCGTCGATCCGCTGGCGCAGCTCCGGCCAGGTGAAGAAGCCGCCGTAGTCCCCGTTGGGAGCATCGCCTGCGGGCTGCCCGTGCAGCGGCCCGGCGAGGGACAGGCCCGCTGTAATCACCAGCCCCAACATCCATCCAGAACGCATCCGATACTCTCCCCGCGACCTATTGAGCGATTGTCATCGCGCGACTGTTCACGCTCGCCGGACCTTGCTTCCTCCACGCCTACTCGTGAAGTGCACTGGGTTGCGGGAGAGGACCACCCGTTTCAGGAACGGCGGGTGAAACCAGCACGAGGCCGATCCGCCCGCCCTTCTCAAGGGTTAGACCGGTGCCGGATTCCGCTCCACGAAGCCGCGCTGATGCCAGTACGGGTAGGCGAGCGTGACGGCGCTCGCCTCGTCCAGGCGCGCAACCTGCTCTGGCGAGAGGTTCCAGTCTACGGAGCCGAGGTTCTGCCGTAGTTGCTCCTCGTTGCGCGCGCCGATGATGACCGTGGAGACGGTCGGCCGCTGCAACAGCCATTTGAGGGCGATCTGTGGTACCGTCTTCCCGGTCTCCGCCGCCACGGCGTCCAGGGCGTCGACCACCCGGTAGAGGTACTCGTCCGGCACGGGGGGTGCCGCGTCCTGCTGGCGCTTGTTCTGCATCCGCGCGTTCTCCGGCACCTGCTGGCCCCGCCGCAGCTTTCCGGTGAGCCGGCCCCAGCCCAGGGGACTCCAGACCACCGCGCCCACCTTCTGGTCCACTCCCAGCGGCATCAACTCCCACTCGTAGTCGCGGCCGACCAGCGAGTAGTACGCCTGATGCGCCACGTACCGGGCCAGCCCGTAGCGCTCCGAGACGGCCAGCGACTTCATCAGGTGCCAGCCGGAGAAGTTGGAACAGCCGATGTACCGGATCTTCCCGCTCTTCACCAGCTCATCCAGTGCTGAAAGCGTCTCCTCCACCGGCGTCTGCGCGTCAAACCCGTGGAGCTGGTAGAGGTCGATGTAGTCCGTCCCCAGCCGGCGCAGGCTCGCTTCCACGGCCCGGATGAGGTAGTGGCGCGAGGAGCCGACGTCGTTCGGTCCCTCGCCGGTGCGGAAGGTGCCCTTGGTTGAGATGAGGACCTGGTCGCGGCGGCCCTCGATCGCCTTCCCCAGGATCTCCTCCGCCATACCGCCGGAGTAGACGTCCGCCGAATCGAACATCGTCAGCCCGGACTCGAGGCAGATGTCGACCAGGCGGGACGCTTCCTGGACCTGAGTTGCGCCCCACGCGCCGAAGAACTCACCGGACCCGCCGAAGGTGCCGGTGCCAAGGCAAAGGACCGGCACCTTGAAGCCCGATCCGCCAAGCATTCGATACTCCATACAGAAGCCTCTTTCCGGCGGCAGGACGATAAGGAGGGATGGAGAGCATCCCGCCGACCAGTCACGACTTTATCCGGCGCGGGAGCTGATCGCTGCAAGCAAGGGACAACCCGCGTCGCCCACCGCTCCACAAGCGTACGGGGCGGTAACAGAGCCCGGATCAGAGTTGCACCCAGCCAGTGCGCCGAAACGCTACGGATCCGGGCGCGAACCAGAAACCAGAAACCAGGAACCAGGAACCAGCTGCCGGGAACCGCCCCGACATTGACGACCGGGGAAGCGTACGGCTAGAATTCTGACTGTTGCAATCAGGTAAGTCAGGTTTAAGGCGGATGCACTCGTGCCGCTCTTCTCGTCCAAGGTGGATTACGGCTTGCGCGCGCTTCTCTTCCTGGCTAGCCGGCCCGTCGGTCGGCCGGTGCAGAGCCGGGAGATCGCGGCTCGCCAGGAGATCCCGGAGTCGTACCTCAACCAGTTGCTGGTGGTGCTGAGACGATCAGGGCTGGTGCGGAGCGTGCGCGGTGCGGCCGGTGGCTACGTCCTTGGGCGCGAGGCCCGCCTCGTGACGGTCGCGGACGTGGTGGGTGCGCTCCACGGCCAGGACTACCTGGGAGAGACCACGCCCGCGCCCAGCGCCTCGCCAGCGGGCTGGGCAATCAACAAGCTTTACACCCGTGTGAACGACGCGGTGCGCAAGGAGCTGTCCAGCACCACGCTGGCCGACCTCGCCGCCGAGATCACGCGGATGGATGAGGCGCAGAGCCTCATGCTCGGCCTCTAGGCTACAGGAGAGGGTCATGCGAGTTTTTGAGAGTATCACGGAGCTGGTTGGCAACACCCCCCTAGTGAAGCTCAACCGGGTGACGGATGGGTGCGTGGCCACAGTCGCCGCCAAGCTGGAGTTCTTCAACCCGCTCGGCAGCGTGAAGGACCGGATCGCCCTCTCCATGGTGGAAGCTGCGGAGCGAGAAGGGAAGATCGGCCCCGAGACCATAATCCTGGAACCGACCAGCGGCAACACCGGAATCGGCCTCGCCTTCGTCTGCGCGGCGCGCGGCTACAAATGCACCCTCATCATGCCGGAGACGATGTCGATGGAGCGCCGCGTCATGCTGCGGGCTCTCGGCGCGGACCTGGTCCTCACGCCGGCGGCGGAAGGGATGCTGGGAGCGGTTCAGCGCGCGGAGCAGATGGCGGCAGAGGACAGCCGCTACTTCATCCCGCAGCAGTTCCAGAACCCTAGCAACCCGGCTATCCACCGGAGCACCACGGCCGAGGAGATCTGGCGCGACACGGACGGTCTTGTCGACTTCCTCGTCTCCGGAGTCGGCACGGGTGGCACCATCACCGGCGTCTCCGAAGTGATCAAGGAGCGCCGCCCCTCCTTCAAAGCGATCGCCGTGGAGCCTTCCGCATCCGCGGTGCTCTCCGGCAAGCCGCGCGGCCCTCACCCGATCCAGGGGATCGGTGCCGGCTTCATCCCGGATGTCCTCCGCACGGAGCTGATCGACGAGATCATCACCGTGGAGAACAATGACGCCATGCAGATGGCGCGTCGGCTCGCTCGGGAAGAAGGCGTCTTCGCCGGCATCTCCTCCGGTGCCGCCGTTTGGGCCGCAGTCCAGGTGGCCCGGCGTCCGGAGAACGAAGGGAAGCTGATCGTGGTGGTGATCCCCAGCACCGGTGAGCGCTATCTCTCCACCCCCACCTATGCGGAGCTGGCGCAGTAAGCCCGCCTCTGATCCACCCGCGGAACAGTTTGCAACGGGCGGCCTCTCCTGCGGGGCCGCCTTTAATACGCGTCTCGCACGCCCATTGAAAGGAAAGCAGTACGTTATGTCATCCCTCATCGCGCCCCACGGGGGCGTTCTCGTAAACCGGCTGGTGGAGGGCGCAGAAGCCGAGGCGATTCGCACTCGTGCCGCCTCCCTGCCGAAGCTGGTGCTGAACGGTCGCCAGGGCTCCGATTTCGAGATGATCGCGGTGGGCGCGCTCAGCCCCCTGACCGGGTTCATGGACAGCGCCGCCTACGAGAGCGTGATCGGCACCCGCCACCTGCCCGGCGGTGAGCTGGCCTGGACCATCCCGATTGTGCTGGCGCCGGAAGACAGCGTCTCGGCGGGCATCGAGGCTGGCCAGGAGATCGCCCTCTTCTACGAAGATGGCTCCACGTTGGCCGGTGTGCTGAAGGTGAGCGAGAAGTTCCCGCTCCAGAAGGAGCGCGAGAGCCAGGCGGTCTACCGCACCACGGAAGCGGCCCACCCCGGAGTCGCGGCCGTTCTTGAGCAGGGTGAGACCGCCATCGCGGGCGAGATCACGGCTGTGGCGCTGCCCCCTTACGGCGACTTCGCCCAGTACCGCCTCACGCCGGCCCAGAGCCGCGCTGCCTTCGCAGAGCGGGGCTGGCGGACGGTGGTCGCGTTCCAGACCCGCAACCCGATCCACCGCGCCCATGAGTACATCATCAAGTGCGCGATGGAGATTGTGGATGGCCTCTTCCTCCACCCGCTGGTCGGCGCGACCAAGGGCGATGACATCCCCGCCGATGTCCGCATGAAGTGCTACGAGGTCCTGCTGGAGAATTACTTTCCCACTGACCGCGTGCAGCTGGGCGTGAACCCGGCTTCCATGCGGTACGCCGGCCCGAGCGAGGCGATCTTCCACGCCATCATCCGCAAGAACTACGGCTGCACCCACTTCATCGTTGGGCGCGACCATGCGGGCGTGGGGACCTACTACGGCACCTACGACGCGCAGCTCATCTTCGAGGAGTTCACGCCCACCGCCATCGACATCGTGCCGCTGAAGTTCGAGCACAGTTTCTGGAGCACCCGGGACGGCGGCATGGTCTCCAGCAAGACCTCCCGGGCCACCCCGGAAGAGCGCATCAGCCTCTCCGGCACTAAGGTCCGGGACATGCTTCGCGCCGGTGAGATCCCGCCCGTGGAGTTCACCCGCCCCGAAGTAGCCAAGATCCTCATCGACTCGATGAAGGGCTGATTGCTGGGGGAGCGGCACCCAGTGGCGGTGAACCGCTGATCCGAGATGAATGGGAGAGAGGGAGAGTGGGTGAATGGGAGACCTTCCTACCGGAGGGTGCCCATCCACCGCTTTCCCTCTTTCGTGTTCCGGATGAGTTGAACGGGACACCACCGCCACATCCTGGAAACTTCGTCATCCTCGCCAAGCAGTCTCTGGGCGAACAGGCTCGTGCCCTACGGGGATCCAGTCACGCCGACGAAGTATCGTGGGATCAACGTCTAGGGTCGAAAGCTCTATCCGGGGGGGTGCTCCATCTCCAGGTCAGGCACCGGCTTTCCACACGATCTCAAGCACTCATTGCTCACCATCCAGCGCCGGAAGAATGATCTGCGCCAATTTGGCGATGTTCCGGGCATCGTCAATTCCCCGGTGGTGCGTTCCCTCTAGCGTGAGCCCCTCGTGGCGAAGGGCACCGTTCATTCCCTGAGGCTTGATGCCGCGCAGTCGGGCATGCGCCGACTTCAAGTTGATGTGTCGCTCAAAGGTGGCGGGAAAGTCCAGGCTGTGCCGCTGGCAGTCCTGACGGAGTTGGTTCAGGTCGTATGCGCCCCAGGAGCAGAGGGTGAAGGGCTCAGGGCCGATCCACTCCAGGTAGCGGGGTAACACTTCCCAGAAGTAGGGAGCGCTGTACACGTCCTCTTGCCGGATGGAGGTGAGCTCGCGGCAGAAGTCGCTGAGCTCAAAATGGGCGACCGGCCGCACGAACGATCCCCATTCCCCAAGCACCGGCCCGCTGCTGGACGCCAGCAGCACGGAGCCGATCTCGATGATTTCCATCTCGGCGCGGCTCATCCCGCTCTTCCAGCAGGTTGCCTCCAGGTCCACGACGACGTAGCGCACTTATCCCATTCTCCTATTCCGCCAGAATCACGAGGTTATCCCGATGGACAATCTCCTCCACGCGGTTGTGCCCCAGGACCTCGGAGATGTCGGCGGTGTGCAGGCCGCGGAGGCGGTCCACGTCCCGCCAGTCGCAGGTGACCTGCCCGCGAGCGAACTCCATACCGGTCTCGTCCAGCACCCGCACCGTCTCTCCGGGGCTGAACGGTCCCTGAACGCCGATGATGCCGGTCGGGAGCAGGCTGCGGTGGTCCTGGATGAGCACGCGGCGGGCGCAGGCGTTCACCGTGATGCTGCCGTTGGGCCGCGCGCCGTAGGCCAGCCAGTGCTTGCGTCCCTGCAGCTTGCGCTCTCGGGGCGCGAACGTGGTGCCGACCGAATGGCTGCCGCTTTCCGCGGCTTCCACCACCTCCCGAAGCACGCCTACCCGATGTCCGCGCGCAATGACGGTCGTCACCCCCGCCGCCCCGGCGATCTCCGCGGCGGCGAGCTTGGTGGCCATGCCGCCGCTGCCATGTTTCCCCGCGCCACCGGCCAGAGCGCGCAGTTCATCCGTGATCTGCCCCACGTACGGGATGATGCGCCGCTCCGCGTCCCAGAGGCCCTCCACGTCCGTGAGCAGCACCAGGAGATCCGCGCTCACCAGCGAGGCTACCAGCGCGGCCAGCGTGTCGTTGTCCCCGAACTGCAGTTCTTCGATGGCGACGGTGTCGTTCTCATTGACCACCGGGACCACCTTGTGCCGTAGGAGTGTGGTGAGGGTGGTCTGCGCATTGACGTAGGTTGCCCGGTCCTGGGCAAGCTGCCGCGTGAGAAGTACCTGCCCGACGATGCGGTCCCTCGCTCCGAAGGCTTCCTGGTAGTGCGCCATCAGGCGCCCCTGGCCCACGGCGGCGGCCGCCTGCTTGAGGCCCACTGCCCTCGGCCGCTGCCTCCACCCCAGCGCCTGCACCCCCGCGCGCACCGCTCCGGAACTGACCAGCACCACACGCCG
>JANPLG010000055.1:0-7084 GCA_031426395.1 Actinomycetes bacterium | reverse complement strand
GGCTTCGGGTCCCACGTCTCCATGTGGCCCGGACCGCCGGATAGCCACAGCAGGATGACGGCGGTGTCTTTCGACTCCGCAGCACCCAACGCTGCCGCAGCCTCCCGCGCTCGCAGCAACTCCGGAAGGAGCAGACCGCCTACGCCCAGCGAACCGGCCTGTACGAAGCTGCGTCGAGTGATGCCGTCACAGTGGGTGCCGGCGTTTCCTGAGATGCGAATCATAACGTGGGTAAGAGCCAAAGGCAGTTTCGAGCGGGCACTGGAGCCTGCGCGAGGTTTGACCCGGCCCGGTGCGTGGTGTTGCAGCGATCTCACGAGCAACTGTCCGAAAGACCGTTAACCCGCCGCGATCCAGACCTTCGTCAAGGCGAGTCAGCACCACTCACATCCGGAACTGCGCGCAACTCATCCAGCAGCGTGAGCACGTACCCTTCGATGCACGGAAGCGCCACTTCCGGAGTGGAGTAAGGGACGTCGCACACGTCCCAATAGCGGACGGTAGTCTCCCACTCCGCGAACCCGCGCGCCACCATCGGCCGGTGCTCATTTTCGTCCAGCGCAATGACGAGGTCTGCGGCGCTCAGGTCGTCCGCCAGCAGCGAGACACGGGTCGGTCCTGTGTGGCTGCGGTCGATCTCCCGCTCCGCAAGTGCCCGTAGCGTGTAGATGGAGAGGTCACCCTCCGCCTGATGGATCGCCAGCCCGCGCGAGAAGGCTCGCCACTCCATCCCGAGGAGGGCGGCATGATGATTGAAGACCGCTTCGGCGAAGCGGGAGCGGTAGAAGTTGCCGGTGCAGAGAAAGAGGACGCGCTTCATGATCCGTTTGGGGGCGTTGGGTGGGACGGGACGCCCGCCATTCCAGGGACATGCTAACGCAGTCCGGCGGAACGGTCGGGAAATGTGGGATGATAGGCGCTGGTTCGAAATGTGGGTGGGGAGCGTTCAGCCGCAATGTGAACCCCCAGAACGGAAAATCCTATGGCAACCGTCAACGAGACCGCGCGAACGCGGGTGCGGCCCGTCTTCAAGCAACTGACCGCCCAGGACCCCAGCGGCGTCGCGTGGCTGGAGCCATTGCTGGCCCTTAGCAGCCGTGCAGCAGAGCTGGAGCTACCATCGGAGGCAGGCTGGGCGGGTCCGCTGCAGAAGCCGCCGTCCCTGGAGTTGCCGGTTCCGGCACCTCTCGACTTCCTTGAGCACCTGGTCAAGAACCCGCGCAAGCTGCGCTGGCCGCGCGATGCTGATGGCGAGCAACGGGTCTACCGCTCGGCTATCCACCAACGGCGGAAGGCGCTGCTGGCGGCCAACGTTCCGGCGCAGCAGGAAGCAATCCGCGATATCCGCAAGCAGCAGCAGAAGGGGCCAGACCCGGCCATGAAGGACTGGTGGGTCCTGGAAGGGGCCGCGGAGATCGACTGCGCGCTCTTCGCAGAGGGAGTCACCGTCTTCATTGAGGGGAAGCGGGACGAGAAGACCCTCAAGGTCCACGGCAATTGGTACGAGCGGCGGATCCAGCTCTATCGCAAGCTGGACTGCCTGCGGACCCTCCCTGGCCGCGCGGAGCGGTTCTACGTCCTCGCCCTGGTGGAAACCGGCACGCCTATTGAGGTGGAAGCGCGCGCGATGAGCCGCGACTTCCAGTTCGCCCGCGCCTCGTGGCCCCAGTTGGAGACCGAGGACGCCGCTGAGCTCTGGACCCACTTCCTGGGCTACGCCACCTGGCAGCAGGTCGCGGAGCGGTTCGCAGGCATCGAGTTCCCTAAAGACTAGTCCGCTCAGAGGTGGCGGGGGCAGGTTCCGCACCACGTTCCGTTGAACCCGGACTGGGTCCGGCGCAGTGGCCGGGCGGGAGATGACCTTGCCTCGCTACGCCCTCGGACTCGACTTTGGAACGGAATCGGCGCGCGCGCTGCTGGTGGATGTAGCGGACGGACGGGAGGTGGCCACCTCGGTCCACCCCTACCCGCACGGCGTGGTGGACGAGGCGCTTCCCGGCACCGGGAGCCGCCTTCCGCCCGACTGGGCGCTCCAGGACCCGGACGATTACTGGGCCTGCTTGGAGCAGATCGTTCCGGCGGTGCTTCGTGACGCGGAAGTCTCGGCGGACGACGTGGCCGGCATTGGAGTCGATTTCACCGCCTGCACTTTGGTGCCATGCACCACGGACGGCACTCCTCTCTCTCGCCTGCCCGAGCTGCGCCATCAGCCCCACGCCTGGGCGAAGCTGTGGAAACACCACGGCGCGCAGCAGGAGGCGGACCGGATCAACGAGCTGGGAACTGAGCGTGAGGAGTCGTTCCTCTCCCGCTACGGCGGCCGCACCAGCAGTGAGTGGCTCCTCGCCAAGGCGTGGGAACTGCTGGATGAGGCACCCGATCTCTACGCCCGCGCCGACCGCCTGATCGAGGCCGGAGACTGGTTGGTCTGGCAGCTCACCGGGCGGGAGGTCCGCAGCGCCTGCCAGGCTGGATACAAGGGAATGTGGAGCCGGTCGGAGGGTTACCCGAGCGCGGAGTTCCTCGCCGCCCTCGATCCGCGCCTGGAGCGGCTTGCGGAGGAGAAGCTGACCGGACCGGTCCTCCCCGTGGGCGCCCGCGCCGGCGAATTGACTGAAGCAGCCGCCGCGCGCCTCGGACTTCCCTCCGGCATCCCTGTAGCCGTTTCGCTGATCGATGCCCACGCCGGGGTGCCGGCTGCGGGCGTGGCGGCGCCCGGGAAGTTGCTGCTCATCCTCGGCACCAGCGGCTGTCATCTGGTCCTCGGCCAGGAAGGGAACGCCTTTCCTGGGATCGCAGGAGTGGTGCAGGACGGCATCCTGCCTGGCTACTTCGGCTATGAGGCGGGACAGCCGGCGACCGGAGACATCCTTGCATGGTTCACCCGCCACGGCGTGCCGGGAAGCTACCAGGCAGAGGCCGAGCAGCGCGGCGTGAGCGTTCACCAGGTGCTCACAGAGAAGGCCGCCTCGCTCCGACCCGGCGAGTCGGGACTACTGGCCCTCGACTGGTGGAACGGCAACCGCAGCGTGCTGATGGACGCGGACCTCTCCGGCGTGCTCCTGGGGCTGACCCTCGACACCCGCCCCGAGGACATCTACCGCACCCTCATTGAGGCGACCGCCTTTGGCACGCGCGTCATCCTGGACAACTTCACGCACAATGGCGTGGAGATCGAGGAGCTGATTGCGGCGGGCGGTCTCTCGGACCGGAATGAGCTGCTGATGCAGATCTACGCGGATGTGACGGGGCGACCGCTGCGCATTGCGCGGAGCGGGCAGGCCTGCGCCCTGGGAGCGGCCATCCTGGGCGCAGTGGCCGCCGGAACGGAGCACGGCGGATACGACGACCTGGTGGAAGCGGTCGCCCGCATGGGCGGCGTGCGCGACCGCGCCTACCTCCCCGATCCCGCCGCCCACGCCCGGTACACGGAGATGTACGGCGAATGGCTTCGCCTCCATGACTACTTCGGGCGCGGGGAGAACAACGTCCTGAAGAAGCTGCGGGCCTGGCGGCGAGGCTAGCCGGAGGTCGCCGTGGCGGGCGTTACCCTATCCGCTAACTCCGCCACCATCCGCTCCAGCGCCGCCAGATCGAGGTCGTCCAGCCGCTTGAACCGGATGCATCCCTTGCCCGCGTCGACGGTGCCGGGTGCTCCCAGCAGCGGGACATAGCGCGCGACTACCTCGGGGTTTGGGACGTAGAGGCTGTAGAACCCCTTGCGGACCGCGATGCCGGTGATGTCCCGTCCGTCCAGCGCCAGGATAGCGATCCCCCACTGCACCCGCTCCTCCGCACCTGGAAGCCATTCCCGGAAGAGCGACAGCAGCCGCCTGGTGGTCTCCACCAGCTCCTCCGGCAACTGCGCCAGGTAGTCCGCCGCCGATTTGGCTACCACGATCATCGACCGGTTCTCCTTCGGCAGACTGTTCAGGCATTCGCTCAGCTGGCTCGACGCGCCCTCGACTTGCATCCTCGAACCAGGGAAACTCTATCTGCGCTACTGTGACAATCCGCAAGAAGTAGTCGTCAACCGCGGCAAGATGACCGTCGCCGGCAGATCATCCCCAGCGCCGTGAGGCCGGGAAGCAGCAGCAGGGCGGAAGCGGGCTCGGGGACGGCGTTGGCCTGCGGGTCGGAGCGCACCAGCTCGAACTGGTCGAAGAGAGCCGCCTGCGGGGTGGTCTCGGTGCCAGGACCGCTCGCCAGTTGGAGGCGGATGCCGAAGTGGCTGACGCCGCGTGACTTGGCGGAGTTGAACTGTGCCGTCGCGTCCAGCTCATAGGTCGCGCCCTGGACAATCGACGCCGCCGAGAGCGTCCCCACCGTCCCGACAGTGGCGATGTCGAAGTCGCTCAGGCTGATGGCGCCGTTACCGTCGTAGGCGAGCACCTGGATGTCGTCCACGATGTTGGTGAGTTCCTGGGCGGTGCGGAAGCGGACCCTGGCGGCACCCGCGTCCAGACTCGCGATGCTGAACTCCGAGGCTGTCCGGGCATGCTCGTTGTCGCTGTAGTGGGCCACGTCGCCGATGGCCGACGCGAAATGCTGGTGCGTGCCGGTCGCTCCGCCCGGTGCCGTAGCGATACCGGCTGCGACCCCAATCACCGTCTGCGCTTCTGCGGGTGAGTGAGCCAGCAGCCCAAGCGCCGCCACTCCCGCCAGCAGGGTCCAATGTGTCCGCCTCATCTCCGCCTCCGCTCCCGTTCCCTGTGACTGCTTTCTGTCCAACCGTCCCGTAGGTTAGCTGATGCAGGAGGCTTATCGTGTGGGGCGGTTCACGCATTTGGACTTGGCAAGGATGTAGGGGAAGCGCAGGAGACCGAATAAGCCAGGGGGATTCGATAGTCGCTGCCTGTAACTGGCACCATCGCGTAACGGGACGCAGAGGGACCGGAACCGAAGGCCAACCTCAACTCCGAACGGCACCTACGCGCACCATCAGGCCGCTTCAGCGGTCTTTCCCAAAACCCAGCCCGGTCCGTTCACGGCCGGGCGTCGCGAACCGGATCACCCTGGCGACTTTCGAAACGCCCTGCGAGTACGCTGGGCCCTTCCAGCATGCGGGAGGAGCTTGCCGACAGGGCGAACAACGGGGCACCATCGCTCGCCTCGGAGTCCGCCCGTGCCGCACACGTTCCACAACGATCAGCCCGTCCTGGAGGACTCCCTCGCCCGCGCCGCCATCGTGGCGAGCATTGCACGGGTGGCGGCAACCTGTCAGCCGCCCACCGTTCTCGGTGTCCACGGCGACTGGGGTCTGGGTAAAACCAGCCTCCTGCACCAGCTCTACTGTGCCCTCTCCGGCGAGTGCCCCACCAAGAAGCCCATCGAACCAGAGGTCAGGAAGCGGTTGCAGGATCAACTTCAGGACATGGACCTTTCAGGCGTAGCCGTGGTCTGGTTCGAAGCATGGCGCTACCAGCACGAGGCGCAACCGGTGGTGGCGTTGATCCACGCGATCCGCAATCAACTCACCTGGTACAAGAAGCTGGGGCGAAGTACGCGGAAGGTATCGGAATCCGCAGTAGTGGCGGCCCTCAAGATGAACAAGGTGACGGAGATGATCGGGGTCTCCAGCACCAATGCCGAACAGGCGCTGAAGGACTGGGAAGCAGCTAACCTAGACACTGCCACGTCGCATGATTCGGTTCGGAAGCTCCTGCACGAGGCCATCGCGGGCCTCCTGCCCGGCCATCGTCCCGCGAAGTTGGACGATGACCATCGGCGGGTGGTGGTCATCATTGATGATCTGGACCGGTGCGATCCCGAGGGTGCGTATCAGCTCCTAGAAGGCCTTAAGCTCTACCTCTCCATCCCCAATTGCGTCTTTGTCCTAGGAATGAACCAGACGGTGGTGGAGGATGCAATCGGAACGGTGGTCCCCGGCGGCGATGGGGATGTCCAGTTCCGCAAGGAGCGTGCGGGTGCCTATCTGGAGAAGCTCTGCGCCAACATCTGGCGCGTGCCGCCCGTCACTGATCCCATTGCCTACCTCACGTGCTTGATGCCAGACACCGTATTTCGCAGATGGCTTCCAATGGCACTCACCCTGAATGGAGTTCCCCTTCACTGCCTTCCTCGGAATCCACGCCGGATCAAGGCACTAGCCAACCTCTTGCTGAGGACCGGGATGCCGGAGGGGATGACCGGACAGCCTGGAGCCGATGGAGTTGACGAGCAGTTGCGTCTTCAGGAGGTGCGAAGCACCCTCGCTGTGGCGCTGGTCTACCAGTTCCACCACGATCTCTTCCGTTACTGGCAAGCCCACCCGGAACTCTACGACGACTACATTAAGGCATGGTGCCTGCGGGGGAACCTAACTTCGCCACCCCAGGAACGCTCCGCAGTGGAAGAGATCCTCGCCACGCTTCGTCTCCCGGTGAAGGTCACACCCACCGACGGCGAAGAGGGAACCGTGTATGCTATGTCCACGAGCTATCCCGATCCGGCGGATACGGGGGTCTTCTGGGCACAACCGCTCTTCGTGGCGCTGGAGCAGGAGAGCGGCGGGGCGCTCACCCCAGAGACATTCCTCACCCTCTTCGGACGCTATCACGGAGCCGGTTAGTCGATGTCCGTCTACGAAGAGACCACCAAGGCGTTCCAGGCCGCCGTTGGCTACGACCTCCAGAAGTCACGCGGCGAGCGGCTCAACGCCTACTGCCGGGCCGTCTTCCGCGCCTACTCCCACATCCGCCTGCTGCTGCTCCCCCAGGACAACGCACCGGTCCAGATGAAGGACCTTTTCGTGGAGCCGCACCTCTCCCCGCGCCCCCTCCGCGCCGGTGAAGAGGCAAAGCTCGTCAAGGACGTTGCCCAGGCTCCGACCGGGGAAAGTGTCCGCTTCCCGCTCCTGGAGGCTGTTGCCGCGCACCAGCGGCTGGTGGTCCTGGGCGACCCTGGCAGCGGGAAGTCTACCCTGATCCAGTGGATCGCCTCACAACTGGCGATGAGCAACCCGGACCCGTGGAAGGAGGCTCTTGCCAGGGATCGGGAGCCGCCCATTCCAATCCCGATGATCCTGCGCGACCTGGGCGTCACCGCATCTGTCACCTGGGACTCCCTCCTGGCCTCCTTTCTG
>JANPLG010000054.1:0-2493 GCA_031426395.1 Actinomycetes bacterium | reverse complement strand
CCGAGGGTGTTCGGGTTGGTGAGCATGATCCCGGCGGTGCGCTCGTTGACGGCTGTCCGCAGCGCATCCACATCCACTCGTCCCCGGCTGTTGCTCTTGATGGAGAGGGTCTTGAAGCCGCAGCGCGCGGCCGTGGCCGGGTTGGTGCCGTGCGCGGAGTCCGGCACGATGATGGTGTCCCGCTCCGGCTGGCCGTTGTGGATGTGGTAGGCGCGGATGATCAGGAGCCCGGTGAACTCGCCGGCGGCACCTGCTGCGGGCTGGAGCGTGGCGCGGTCCATGCCGGAGATCTCCGCGAGGCGCTGCTCCAGCGCGTGCATCAGCGCCAGCGTCCCCTGCACCTGCGACTCCGGCTGATACGGATGGCAGCCGGATAGGGCGGGGTTGCGGACCACTTCCTCGTTGATCCGAGGGTTGTACTTCATGGTGCAGGAGCCGAGCGGGTAGAAATCCACATCGATGGCGTGGTTCCGGTGGCTCAGCTTCACGAAGTGGCGCATCACCTCCAACTCGTTGACTTCCGGAAGCGGGGGAGCGTCCCGAAGGGGGACGCCGGGAAGGAGGGCTGCCGGATGCTGCTCAGGCACATCCAGGCGAGGCAGCGCGTAGCCGACGCGGCCGGGGACCGACTGCTCGTACAGCACCGGGATAGTGCCTGGATGGCCCTGTTCCTTCTCGCTCATACGTCGCTCTCCCGTGTGAATCCCGTCCCGCGCCACCGCCGTGTCGGCCGGTTCAGAGTAGTTATAGAAGAACGTGCCACGTTCTGACGGCGCGGCGGAGACTCAGCAATTGCTCAAGAAACCGGGGCTCGCCGCCACTCCTTGGGGGATTTCAACCGCCAAGACGCCAAGGGGGAGGCCCGGGCACTAGTCACAGAGGGACACAGAAGGCACAGAGCGGACACAGAAGAAGGCAGGAATGAACCGCCAAGACGCCAAGGGCGCAAAGGCAAGCAAGTAGGAGAGAGACCGAGAACCATCTCTACGCTCAAGAGGGCATATCTTGAGCCAGCATGACTGATTCCGTCTGTGTCCCATCTGTGCCCTCTGTGTCCCTCTGTGTCTGAAGTCTGGGCCCTATGTGTCTGAAGTCTGAGCCCTCTGTGTCTGAAGTCTGGCTCAATTCCTTGGCGCGCTTGGCGTCTTGGCGGTTGGTTTCCCGGTTAGCGGCGCTCGAGCTGGTCGAGCGGGGGCATTTCGCCGAGGGTGATCTTCCAGCTTTGAGGCTTGCCGTTCCGGGAGCCTCCGAACTCGACCACCTTGCCGGCGCCAATCTCCCGGACCCGCTGGCGCACCTCGTCCGCGCTGGCCACCGCCTGGCCGCCGACCCGGTTGATCACATCGCCACGCTGCAGGCCGGCGCGCTCCGCCGGCTCCCCAGCGCGCACGCCGCTGATCGCCACGCCCTCACCGGTGGCGCTGACGCCTAGCTCGCGGCGGGCCACGGAGAGGTCGGTCATGGAGACGCCGATCCAGGGCCGGACCACACGGCCCTTCTCCAGGATGTCGCGGACCGCCTGCTTGATGCTGTTGGCGGCGACGGAGAAGCCGATGCCCTGGGCGCGAGGCAGGATGGCGGTGTTCATGCCGATGACGCGGCCATAGGCATCCAGCAGCGGTCCACCACTGTTGCCCGGGTTGATGGCGGCATCGGTCTGGATCAGGTCGTCCAGCGGGATGCCCTGCATATGGCCATCCGGAAGCTGGCGGCCGACCGCGCTCAGCACGCCCTGCGTCACGGTGCTCTGAAAACCGAGGGGGCTGCCGATGGCGAGGACCAATTGGCCGATCTCGAGACGGTCCGAGTCCGCGAACTCTACCTCTGGAAGCGAGCCGCCGCCGTCCAGCCGGAGCAACGCGATATCGCCGATAGGGTCGGCGCCGATGACGGTGCCGCGGAAGATGCGCTTGTCCGGCATGGTGACGCGGATCTGGCGCGCGTTCTCCACCACGTGGTTGTTGGTGACCACCAGCCGGTCCTTGCCGTTGATCACGAAGCCGGAACCCTGGCCGCCCTCCGCATCCGGCTCATCGCCCGGCAGGCGGAAGAGCTGACGCGGGCCGGAATCCCGCAGAGTGTCGATGTTCACCACCGCCGGGCCGACCTTCCGGACGACCTTCACCGTGGTCTCACCAAGGGAGGCGGGGGCGCTGGCATCCACCACCTCGCGGTAGGGGCGGACGGTGCCACCCAGGGCGGGGAAGCCGGTGGCTGCGGGCCGGGGGACAAAGAGCAGCATCCCGCCGGTGAGGACGCTGCCGACCACGCCACCCAGGGTGGCGGCCACCAGGTAGCCCCATGCGCCGCCTCGGCGAGCTGCATTTCTGCCTGTCATTGATCCCCCGTCATCGCTTCCCCGAAAGGTGCGGCTCCACAGCAGAACGGGCTTGAATTCGGCACAGGTTGCTGGGAGTGGACCGCGGGCGTAGTCCGCATTCTATCAGCTTCCCGGAAATCTGTGATCTACACCGGGACTGCAGGGTCGAGCCG
>JANPLG010000053.1:0-3005 GCA_031426395.1 Actinomycetes bacterium | reverse complement strand
GGAATGGGGGAATGGGAGACGGAAGTGAGGTAAATCGGGCCGGAGACATCTCCCACTCACCCTCTCTCCCATTCTCCCATTCTCCCATTCTCCCATTCCGCCGAATAAGTGCAATCCTGTCTTGACAGAGAACTAGCGGATCACGTAGACCATGACGCCCTGGCGATCCGGCAGGGCTCTCTCGGAGGCGAAGGCGGGTTGGAAGACGCCGGAGCGGATGCCGTCCCGCAGCAGGACGCACCACTGGCTCTTTTCCGCGCCACGGGCAAAGTCGTAGTTGATTAGCACGTGGGTGATCCCGAACTTCCGGAGGTGTGTCGCCAACTCCGCGCCGGTGCTCAGCTCTTCATACGGGATGAGGTTGTGCTGCAGCGGGTTCGCCCAGAAGTAGCGACGGTCCATGTAGAAGCCACGCGTTTCCTGGTACATCGCGATGCGGCTCTCCTCCGGGAGCGTGTTCACCCATTCGGACGCTTCGTAGAGGCCGGGCAGGCTGGCCGTGATCCGCTCGCTGCCGCGCAGATACTCTTGTTCGGTCACTTGGCCTGTGAGCACCGGCATCGCTGCGGAGACGAGCGGCTGGTGCATCCAGAGGCTGAGCGCCAGCGCCACGGCGACGAAGAATCCGGCAATCGACCTCGCCGGCACGGACGGGAGCGCTGCGATCCCCAGGGCGAGGACGGCGGCCAGCGGCGCGAAGACGGGCAGCAGGTAGCGGGATTGCTGGCTCAGGAAGAACCACATGCCTACGGACGCCAGCGAGTAGAGCAGCATCGCCCACGCTTGCCAGCCGAGACCCCGCGCCCACGCCAGCAGCGGCAGCAGTCCCGCCCACCACGGCCCCAGGCTGCCCAGGACATCGCCCATCACCACGCGCTGGTTGATGTAGAACTCCCGGCCGTGCACGCCCAGGTTCCAGAAGAGGGTCGCCGCGCTGCCTGGTCCCTTCCCGAGGCCGAAGGTCCCCTGCTCGCTAGCATAGGCGTCCGCCGCCGCCTTGGTCCAGGAGAACGACTGCGGAAAGAGGGAGAAGAAGAACGGGTAGACCGGGTTGTGCACCCAGAGCCAGTTCTTCAGATACCAGGGGGAGGCGATGGCGGCGCTCACCAGCACAAACCGGAGCACCGCGCCGACCGCAGACTTCCGCTCCTCTGCCCCGACCTTCGCCACGAGGAAGAGCAAGCCGAGGCCCAGCAGGCCGAACTGCAGCAGCGCCGTGTACTTGGTTCCCAGCGCAAATCCGGTGAGGAGTCCCGCAAGTATGGGTGCTGCGGGATCGATGCGGGTTGGCCGCGCCGTGCCGTGAAAGCGTGTGCCGTTGATGAGCGCCGCCAGCGCCAGGAATTGAAAGAGGGCGGTGCCGAGGTCCACATACGCGGTCCCCAATTCCCAGAGCACAATCGGCATCCCGGCGAAGAGCGCGGCGGCGAGGGGACCGGCCCACATCGGGACCGGGCGGCCGCCGACCGTGCGCCGTGAGGTCCAGAGCCCGATGGCGGCGGCGGTGAGCCAGCCGGCGGACCAATGGAAAAGCTTGGCGCTGGCCGTGGACCCGAACGCCAGCCCCACGGTGTAGAGCATCCCCATTGTGAACGGGAAGTCGGTGTGGGAGTCGTAGATGATGAGCGGGATGCGGCCCTCGCGCAGGTAGATCTTGGGCGCGGCGAGATGATAGCTGAGGCTGTCCCACTCCAGGCCATCCACCGGTCGGAAAGCCCCGGCCAGGGTTGCGAGCAGCATCAGGCCGAGCAGGATCAGGCAGCCAAGCGCCGGCAGTCGGTCCCCGGAAGGCGTATCTCTCGGATCGTGAGCTGGCTTTGCATCGGGTGTCGATCCGCCACGGTCGCGCAAGCAGAGGGCCAGCAGGACGATCCCAACGGTAACGAGCACGACGATGGCGGGACGGGTGAGCGCACCCAGCAGCCCAATACCCAACACCAGGTATGCGAGGGTCCCCATCCCGAGGGCGGCCGCGTAGATCGCTCGGAGGGGGTCAGCGGCCAGCGGGTACCGCAGCAGCCGGAGCCAGAAGCGCCCGTAGCCCAGGCAAGCGCCTAAGCAGACGAGGAACCAGAGGGCGGCGAGGAGGTGGGGCACGTGGTGGGGGTGTCAGCCAAAGGAAGTCGCAATCCTAATCCTAATCTTAATCTTACTCCGCCTCTGAGTAAGGACCCGGGTCCGGGGACGACCGTCGCACAGATGAGGAACCCCGTCACGGCTTGTCGCGAAGCTCAACCAGCGTCACAAAGGTGAGCGAGCCGTTCCGTCAGTGTCCCGTGGTCCCCTCGGCGCGCGCATCCAACCGCACCCGCGCGTGAGACGAACTCTACTGTCTGAAGCAATTCAGGAAGGATGGTTCCGTCGGTGCGGCTCGGCGGAGCCTCGCCCTCCCGGGTCCGGAATCCTTTCTGTTGCCGCTCGGCGCAAGTTGCCCAGTGTGAAGGACGCCCGTCATGGCGATGCTTGTTCGCTCGGCGGGAGGGGGTGCGACCGTCGATAGCAGGCGGATCCGACACGGATGAAGAGAAACCCATCCGCGTCAGTGTTACCTCGTCATCCTCGCCCGGCAATCCCGCTGCGAAGCGGCCCGTGTTGTGCGGGGATCCAGCCACGCCCGTCCCGCACCGGGGTATCGACCCCCTACGAAGGAGGCCAACCTCAACGCATGACACGCCACGCCCAACGTCGGGTTCAGCTGGACCCCCGAATGAGACGGGTGCCACGCCCGGGACGACCACCGTCGAGGGTGAGTGTGTCCAGATAAGCCGTGTTCGGCTTGCCGGTGAAAGTCCGGTCCCGGTAGCGGCCCAGCGGCCGGGTAGCTGAGCGGCGGCGGCAGCCGAAATGCTGACGTCGAAGCCCGCTGACAACGGCTCGGAAAGGAGTCTAGCAAACCTGCGGTCCGCAGCATCAAGCGAAGTTTGCAGCGTCGTTAGACGGCCCGAAAGGGAAACAGGGGGAGCCGAGCCTGTTCACTCAAGGCGAAGGCCATGGAAGCGGTGAAG
>JANPLG010000052.1:0-15506 GCA_031426395.1 Actinomycetes bacterium | reverse complement strand
GCCGCAGCCCAATCAGCGCATCGTTGGCGTCATCTGGCGGCTCCGGCACCGCAATTGGGGGCGCGGTTCGCCTTCCTGGCTCGCTCTCCACCTCAATCGTCACCCGCAGGCGGTTCACGCCCGCGATGCCGCCCTGTTCCCCGGAGATGTCACGGAGACGGTAACGGACCATCCGGTCCGCGCCGGGCAGGCTGACCAGCGCGTCGTTGACGGCGTTGTCGAGGGCCTCTTGAATCTGGCCCCGGTTGGAAACCCCTTCGTAGAGGCGGACCGGGCGGCCGGCATCCACGGGCGGACGGTTCCGCACGTCTCGTCCCTCACGGGGACCCTGCGCACGGGCGGCGATGGAGAGACTGATGGCAATCGAGGCGGTAATCCAAATGGCGGGGGAGAAGTAGCGGCGCATGGCGGGCCCTCCAGCGGACGAGCTTTCTCAAGAGGATACCCCGGTCGCCTGCTCGCCTAAACAGCCGAGGCTTGACGGCGTCGGGGTGTTTCATTCACGAGCTCAATTCAGAATGCAGAATTCAGAATGCAAATGGTCGCAGATTGGGGGGCTATAGGCTGATAGGGAGGCGGACGTGCTGGGAATCTCCTATGGAACTCGTATGCCCTTCACCCCAAAATGGGTGCCAGATCTTGACCGGCCGAATGGGTCAACTCGCCGCAACGGGACGCTCCCCCAGAATTGGGGGCCGGGGGGCCGATTCGCGGACGAACGCAGCCGTCGCCGCCAAGCGGTTGTAAACCTGGCGGCAGCGCCCGCAGAGAGCGGGACTTTGCCACCAGCCAGCTTCCCTAATCGATCACCGGCACCAGCAGGCCCGCTTCCCGCTCCGCCTCACGCTCCTCGGCCGTCTCCGGCACCTTGCCGTCCAGGACGCAGCTCACGTTCATATCGCCCATCACGTTGATGGCGGTGCGGCAGCGGTCCAGGAACCAGTCGACCGTCAGCAGGATGGCGATGTATTCGGTCGGCAGGTTCACCGCGCTGAAGACGAGGGTCATGGTGACCAGCCCCGCGTTCGGGATGCCAGCGGCGCCGACCGACGCGAAGACGCTGGTGATCACCACGAGGAACTGCTGCCCGATGTTGAGGTGCTGCCCAATCATCTGCGAGATGAAGAGCGCGGACATCGCCTCATAGAGCGCGGTGCCGTCGTTGTTGAAGTTCGCTCCCACCAGCGCGCCCATGTTGGCGGAGCCCGTGCGGAGGCCGACCTTGTCCCGCAGACAGGAGTAGGTGAGCGGCATGGTGGCCGTGGAGCTGGCGGTGGAGAAGGCCATCACGAGCGCGTCCCGACAGCCGCGGATCAGGTCGAGCGGGCGCACCCAGGAGTAGATGCGGACGCGCGTGAGGTACCAGACCGTCTGGAACGTCAGGGCGAGGAGCACCGCCAAGATGAAGGCCCCCAGCGCCCGGAACGCGCCGAAACCCTCCCTGCCAACCACACTGGCGACAATGCCGAACACGCCGAGCGGGACCAGCACGATGACCCAGTTCAGCAGCCCGATGAGGGTGTGGAGGCCCACGTCAACCAAATCGTTCACCGTCCGGAGTGGTCGGTCCCGCCAGGAACGCAGCGCGATGCCCAGCGCCAGCGCCACCAGGATCACGCCCAGCACCTTGTTATCGACCAGCGGACGCAGCAGACTCTCCGGTACGTTCTCCAGGAACTGCTCCACCGGCTCCTTCGGCTTGGCGGCCGGCTTGATGCCGTAGCGCTCCGCCTGCTCCAGGAAGACTCGGTCCTCCGGCGACTTCGCCTCGGCGGAGAGGGGTGCCTTGAGCTTCGGTTCGAGGCGGCTGTAGGAGCCGGGACGGATCACGTTCGCAACCAGCATCCCGATGACGATGGCCGCGACGGTGTTGATCAGCAGCAGGCGAATCAACCGGGGGGCCACCGCGCCGCCGAGGTTGGCGTTCATCAGCGCCTGGACCACCGCGAAGAGAATGAGCGGCGGCGCGAGCGCATTCAGGAGCCGGAGGACGAGATCGGCGGGGTACTTGAGGATGGCGGCGCGCTCACCCAGCAGCACGCCGGCCACAATGCCAAGCACCATCCCGATCAGAATCTGGAGGTAGAGCGGCACCCCGCGCAGCGGTCCTAGGGTGGCGTGCTCTGAGGAAGTTGGAGCCGCCTCCCTAGGTTCGTGCCCGCGTGGTTCTTCCATCCGTGTTCCCTCTCCCGCCGCAGGTGCGATTCACGATTCGTGTCGCTTGCCTGTGGTCGCCTACGTTGTTTTCCGAACCACGCGCAGATGAACAGTACAGGTCGTCAGGAAAATCCCGGCCGGTTCATTAACACTTGAGGCCGAAGATTGGAGCCTCCCGCCGCTGACCGAACCCTGAACCCTGAACCCTGAACCCCGTCTCACCGCTCACTGCTTGGTCCGCACCTGCTCGAAGAGGAAGACGCCCTTCTTGTTGCTGATCGCGATGTCCGGGCGGCGGTCGCCATTCACGTCCGCGACCGTCGACTGCGTCCCGACCCCAGAGTCGTTGTCGATCTCGTGGCGGATCCACTTCACCGTGCCGCCCTCACGGCGGAATTCGTACCAGAGGAGCATGGCCGGGTCGCCGGGGTTCACGTCGCCGTTGGGTCCGTGCGCCCACCACCGCTTCCCGGTGATGAAGTCCGGCTGCTTGTCGCCATTCAGGTCGGCCATGATCAGGCAGTGCGTCTGGCTCACGGTGTTGTCCAGCGTGTGCTGTACAAACTCCGGGCCAGCAGAGTTGGGTGCGCCCGGCTTCTGCTCATACCACCAGACGCCTATCTGGTGAGCTGAGCTGCTGATCACATCCATATCGCCGTCGCCATCGAAATCGTAAGTGTGCATCTGCGCGGCGGCGGGACCCAGCTTGGCCGGCACGAACTTCCACGGGCGCTGACCCTTTTCCGCCGGCTGCTCGTAGTAGCCTTCGGTGCAGAGTATGTCGGGGCGCTTGTCGCCGTTGACATCCCCCACGCCCAGCCCATGGGAGAAGCGCTTCACACCCGGCTGGTCCGGCGCTCCAATCAGGTGCTGCTCCAGTCCCTGGGTGGGCGTAGCCCCCGGCTTGTAGAAGGCCATCTGGCTCTCCTTGAACGGGGTGACCAGCTCCGGCTGCTTGTCGCCATCCAGATCGGCCCAGATGGGGCTCTCGTTGCAGGCGCTCTCCGTGGCGAGGTGCTCCGTCCACTCACCGCCGGCCTTGCCCGGATTGCGGAACCAGACCGCCTTCGCTCCCGGGAATCCGATGACGATGGGATCCATCCAGCCGTCCCGGTCCAGGTCCGCAGCAAAGGTCAGGAAGCTGTTGCTGTAGCCGGTGGCGCCGTTGAAGGTCTCCGCCGGCCGGATCTCGTGCAGCTTCCAGCTACCGCCCTGCTTGCCGGGGTTCTCATACCAGAGGGTGCCGCAGAGGATGTCGGATCGGCCGTCCTTGTTGAGGTCGACCACAAAGGCCCCCTCGGAGCGGAACCGGGTATCCAGCACCGTTTTCTTCCAGCCCCATCCCGCCGGGAGGCCGGCCTTCATGTCCGGCGCGGCGTGGGAACGGGCGGTCAGTGCGAGAAGAGCCGCTGCCGGCAAGAGAAGCAAGGTCGAAGGACGCAAAGTCAAAGGGGCGCGCATCCGGCGGTCTCCGGCGTGAAAGAAGGGGTCGGAAGCTGAGGCAGGCTCGGGCGAAAGTGGTGCGATGGCCCTCGGATTCCAGTGGACACCCGAATCGGGCTGGTGGAAGGCAGCGTTGCCGAGCCGGGAACCATGTCGGACCCCGGGGCTGGAAGTTCCTGCGCGCGTCGGATTCCACATCAGCGGCACCCGGCGCCCGAGCAATCGACGGCTTCTAAGTCATTCACCCGTTCGACGGAATCCCGGGAGGGCGAGGCTCCGCCGAGCCGTTACCGAAGGCGCAAGCCCCTGACCTGGCCGTCCCTCGCAGACCGAGGACTGGACTCTGCAGGTCGTCTTCAGACACGCGCGCCGCGCGCCATTCCCCGGACAGTCACCACCCGCCAGGAAGCCAACCCCTCGCGTCCGCAGGTATCAAAGCACCGAAGAAGACCCGCGCAAGCCTGCGAACAGACGCGTTGAGACCGTCATCCAGTGCAAACATTCACATCGGCCAGAACGGAGCGCATAGCCGCTGCACATCCCGCGCACGGCCCGGCATATCTCGGTCTGGATGATGAAGCGCCTGCCTTGTCGCCTCACGTCCAACAGGCCCTCCCCCTGAAAGTCTCCTCGTCTATTGCCCGAAGGGTTGAAATGTCGAGGGGCAGTCTGTATCTTACGAAGTAGGGACCGGTCGGATGGCGTCTCGGATGCCAACCGGTGAGAGTCCCAAAGAAAAAACGGCCATAAGGCCCACGGGCCCCCGCCCGCCTTCCTCCGCTTTCTAGAGCCCAGCAGCTCATCCACCCCCATCAGCGAAATTGGGATCAAAGGAGCCCATACCGTTGAAAAGATCTTTTTACCTAGGCCTCTGCATGGCCGGCGGGCTCCTCTTCAGTAGCGCCCCCGCTCAAGCGCAGACCACCCTCGACGCCTTCGATCTTCCGGCTAGCCCCGGGCAGACGATCAATCAATCCGCTGTAGGCAACTCGCTGTTTTCGTCGGCGACGCTGCTGCCGTCTGGCTTCAACCGCCAGTTTCAGGTGCAGAAGATCAGCGGCCCGGGCGATGTGATCACCCGTGTCAACTTTAGCAACAGCAGCCGCCTGTCTTACTCAAGTGATGACAACACGGTTGGCCGGACACGCCTCGAGTACAACCACACTGGACTCGGTGCTGACCTTACCTCTGCCGGAAACGCGGATCGCTTCAAGTTCCTGGCAGGTTCAGACCTGGGAACGTTCCTTGACATCAAGTTGACTTCTGCTCTTGGAACGGCGACTAAAACGGTTAATGTAGCGTTTCTTACCGTCAACGCCCCGATGGTGTACCAGACGCTCTTTAACAGCTTCACCACTGGTGGAACGTTCGACATCACGGCTGTGACGAAGATCGAGATCGAGGCCCGCAACGACGCACAGGCGTCGATGGACTTCAACTTCGACAGCTTCGAGACGACGACCAACGACACGGTTCCGGAACCGGGCGCGCTTGCGCTCGCCCTCCCGGGCCTGATGCCGCTTGGCATGATGCTGCGCCGCCGGATGGTGAAGAAGGCCTAACGGTCTTCGGAACAGTTCGGTATCGGATTGGGGGAGCGGTTAGCCGCTCCCCCTTTTCTGTAAGCCGGTATGCGCGGGTCACGTGTGGGCCGGCACCGGTTGGAATGGCAGGAAGGTTCCATCCGAGCGCGATTGCTGCAACTGCCACCGTTTGGCGGCGACAGCAGCGTCCGTCCGCGGTTTGGCCCCCTGGCCCCAATTTTGGGGTAACTACCAACGCGGTGAGGCGAACCGCTCTTCACGCTCGTGCGTAGGGCGAGTTCAGGTGGATCCCGTAAAACCTGCCGGGTCCTGCTCGTCGCACCAGGCCGTGAACGGACCTTGCTGAACGGTGGGAACGACCCTGAAGGGCCGTGCCTGGACTATGGCTCGTTGCTCTGCCGGGGTTGCGAGGGGGTGTCAGGAGGGCGTTGAAGATTCCCGGAGGGCATCACTCCCACGCACTCGACACGTGCCGCTTCCGCCGGGAATGAAGGGCGGTTTGGGTGTTGGCGTACGGCGTACGGGCCGACGGTCAAGGTGAATGACCTGCTGCGGCATCCCTACGCCAGCCGTGCGCGCGATACGGCGAACTCCTCGAAGAGCACAGTGCAGCTACCTTGGGCCAGGGCCATTCATGGTCCTTGCCCAAATGCAGCCGCGTCCTTCAGGGCCGGGCGTGCAAGAGAAGCACCCGCCAGGCCGCACGTCCGTCACCCCAGCAAAGGCACCCCCGGCGCGTGAGCAACTTGCCCGGCGAGAGTCCAGTGAACCACCACCTTTACCGTCAAGCATCACCCTGGACGGTCACATCAGGTCCACCGGCTCCACGTCCACGATGACGCCGCCCACCTGCCGCCGCACCTCCGGCCAGGTTGATTCCACCACCGCGCGGATCGCCTCGCGGGTGGGCGCCTTCAGCATGAGGTGCCACCGGTGCCGGTCCCGCAGGCGTGAGAGCGGGCAGGCCGTCGGTCCCAGGAGCTGCACCTGGTTCGCGAGGGCGGCGGGGCGGACCAGCTCCGCCACCATCTCCGCGCGGCTGCGGGTGACTGCTTCGTCCAGATGCTGCACCACGAAGCGGACCAGCGACCCGAACGGCGGGTATCCCAACTCCTCCCGCTGCTTGATCTCGTGCGAATAGAAGCCGCGGTAGTCATGGTGGGAGGCGAACCGGACGCTGGGATGGTCCGGGTTGAAGGTCTGCACCACCACCTCGCCGGGGCGGCTTCCACGGCCGGCGCGTCCGCTCACCTGCGTGAGGAGGTGGAATCCCCGCTCGGCGGCGCGGAAATCAGGGACGTTGAGCGCCACGTCCGCCGCGATCACGCCGACCAGCGTCACGCCGGGGAAGTCGAAACCCTTGGTCACCATCTGTGTGCCGATCAGGATGTCGATTTCCCCGCGCTGCACCTCCGCCACGATGCGCGTGTGTGCGTCCTTGGTCGAGATGGCATCTCGGTCGAGACGCTGAAGACGGGCAGTGGGGAAGAGCTCCCTTACCGTCTCCTCAACCCGCTGCGTCCCCAGTCCGAACTGCTTCACCTTCGGGCCCATGCACCGCTCGCAGACCGTGGGGGCGCGGCGGGCGTGGCCGCAGTGATGGCACAGCAGCAGGTGCGCGTCCTGCCGATGAAGCGTGAGGCTCACATCGCATGAGGGGCAGGCGGGGACGTGGCCGCAGTCCCGGCAGAGCAGGAAGGCGCTGAAACCGCGCCGGTTCAGGAAGAGGATCACCTGCTCACGGTCGGCGAGGCGCGCGCGGATGCCCTCCTCCAGCCGCTTGCTGAAGACCGCTCCGGGGCGTGCGCGGATCTCTTCCCGCATGTCGACCACTTCGACGGTAGGCAACGGACGGCCGGCCACGCGCTCCGGCAGTTCCAGCATCTGGTACTGGCCGGTGAGCGCCCGATGGAACGTCTCCATGCTCGGGGTTGCGCTGCCCAGCACCACGCACCCGTTGGAGAGGCGAGCCCGCTCGCGAGCCACATCCCGAGCGTGGTAGCGGGGGACCGGCTCGTCCTGCTTGTAGCTACCGTCATGCTCCTCGTCCAAGATGATGAGCGAGGGATTCTGGATCGGCGCGAAGAGGGCGCTGCGGGGGCCGACCACTACGTCCGCCTCGCCGCACCGCAGCCGCTCCCACTCATCGAAGCGCTCACCTTCGGAGAGGGCGCTGTGCAGGATGGCGACCTTATCCCCAAGCCGCCGCCGCACCGCCGCTGCCACCTGTGCCGTCAGGGAGATCTCCGGCACCAGAAGGGCGGCGGTCCGCCCAGCCGCCCGAGCCGCCTGTATGGCGTGCAGGTAGACCTCCGTCTTCCCGCTGCCGGTCACGCCGAAGAGGAGCAGCGTCTCGCCCTTTCCCCGGCGCATCGTCCCGAGGATGGTGTCGCAGGCGGATTGCTGGAACGGCGAGAGGAGCGGCGCCGTGTCGGGCGATACGTCGAATCCCTTGGGCGCGCGCCGCTGCGTGACCCGCGTCTTTTCCACCAGGCCCCGGCGCACCAGTCCGTCCACGCTGCCGTCGCCGACCTGCAGCCCCTGAAGATCACGGCGGGTCAGGGGCGCACCGCCTGCTTTCAGCCGCTCAAGCAGCTCTTCCTGCCGGTTCCCCAGCGCGGATCGGGAGCGGAGTACGGCCACTTCCTCCGCGGGACCGGTCTCCTGCGCGCGCATCAATGTGCGCTCTTCCCGCACCCACCCATTCTCGCGGGCTCGGCGCAGCGCCTCGTCCAGCCGATCCGGCGACACGACGGCGGCGAGCGCCTCCAGCGGCAGCCGGCCGCCGGCCTGCACCAGCGCGGTGAAGACTGCATCCAGCGCCTCGCGGATCTCCGGTGCCAGCCGCCCCGGCGACTCCCCATTCCAGTCAGCCAGCGCGATGATCGTTTCGAGGTCGGCGCCGGTCCAGCGGACGGCCTGAACCGTACGGGCCTTCACGCGGGGGGCGAGCAGCACGCGCTCCTCGCGGACCCAGCCTTCCGTGCGCGCCTTCCGCAGCACCTGCCCCAGGTTGGGAGCCTTCACCACCGCCTCAAGCTCCGCGCGGGCCATTTTGCCGCCCGCCTGGACCAGCGCCAGGTGCAGGTTCTCCAGTGTCTGCCGCGTGAGAAGGCCGACCCGCCCCTCGATGCTCCCGTCCCACTCCGCAAGCGTGACTACCGTCTGCAGCTCGACCCCATGCCGTTCCGGGACGGCGAGCGGCATGGCGTCGCCCAGAGAGCAGAGGTACTCCTGGCTGACGTGGCGGAGGCAGGCCAGCATGGTCGGGTCGAAGGCGGGGTCGGGGCGGGGGACCGCCTGTATCGGCTTCAGGCGGAGCGCCTCGTCGGTGGCTGGCAGCGGGCCGATGTCGAGGATGTAGCCCAGGTGTTCCCGCCCTCCCAGCGGCACCAGCACCGCCGCCCCGATCGCCGCCTGACCGATCAGATTCTCCGGCACGGCATAGGTCAGTGACTCCGGCATTCCCGCTGGCGAGGGGAGCAGCATCACCTGCGCCGTGACAAGGGGCGTACCGGGCACTTTGGCCGGCCCCGGAAGGGTAATCGCGTTAAGGACCTCGTCAGCGAACAGGGACGACATGCGGTTGGAACTCCCGCTCTATTGTCGCCTTCACGGATCGCCGGAGATAGCCGTTCATCCGTTTCACGGCTGAAATAGCCAACAGTAGTTTCCATTCCCCGATAGGGCGTGCGTCCCCGGTGAGCGACTCCGGATTCCTGCGCAGCGAGCTGCGGGTGACTGGTTCTTCACCGCAGAGGCGCAGAGAGCGCGGAGAAGGCTATCGGAGAGCGGATTGCCGGGAAGAGCGGCCACCGCAGTGCAGCGATCCTCCCCAATCCGCTGTCGTCTCCCATGCCCTTTTCTCTGCGTTCTCCGCGCCTCTGCGGTTCATCTCGTTCCGTGCCGCAATCGCCACGGTGTACAGCAACCAGAACCTCGAAACCCGGCGGGGTGCCGGATGTCAGAGTGCGGGCGGGGTGCTTGATTGGAGTCCCGCGAGTCCGGGGGTGAGAGAGCTGCATGCTGGAGATCCGAGGCGCGCATCAGAGTTACTGCGACGGGCTTTCCCGCCGGGAGTTCGTCAAAGTAGGGGTGCTGGGACTGGGCGGCCTCACCCTGCCCGGGATGCTGCGCGCGCAGGCGGATTCCGTGCGCCGCGCCATTGCGCCGCAAGCGAAGTCGGTGCTGCTCCTCTGGATGGGGGGCGGCCCCAGCCACTTCGAGACCTTCGACCCCAAGCCAGACGCCCCCGACGCCTACCGCGGTCCCTCCGAGGCGATCCCGACCAACGTCGCCGGCATCCGCATCCACTCGTGGCTGCCGCAACTGGCGAAGCTGGCGGACAAGTACGCTATCATCCGTTCCATCCACCACGGCGAGCCGGGCCACACCGCCGCCGACCACTGGATGCAGACCGGCTACGCCTACGGTCCCTCGGATGCGCTGGGGAACCCGCAGCAGGCCGCCCCCTTTTTCGGCACCGTGGCGGCTCGCCTGTTGCCGGCAGAACGGGCGCTTCCGGCCAACATCAGCATCAAGACTTATGGCTCCTACGGCATCGGGGGCTTCAACTACGTCTACTACGACAATCCGGAACGTCTGGGACCCTCCTACGCGCCGCTCCGCATGACCGGATCGGACAAAAGCGGCTACGTCCTGAACGACCTCCCTCTTCCAGCGGGCGTTACCCCCTCCCGCCTCGAGCGCCGCAGCCGTCTCGCCCGCGCCATTGACGGGGCAACGCGTCTAGCGGACCAGGAAATGGCGGCGGCGGAACTCGACACCTATCAGCAGCGGGCCTACTCGCTCGTCACCTCGTCCGCCACGCGGGAAGCCTTCGATATCAGCAAGGAGCCGGACCGTGTCCGCGACCGCTATGGTCGGGACGGCTGGGGCCAGGCATTCCTGCTGGGTCGGCGGCTGGTGGAGCACGGAGTCCCCATTGTCGCCCTCTCCACCGGCAACTGGGACACACACGGCAACCTGCAGGGCATCCCCATCGGCGCACTCGCGCGTATGAAGGAGCACCTCTGCCCCAGCCTTGACCGTGTCTTCAGCGCCCTCCTGGAAGACATGGACCAGCGCGGCCTGCTGAAGGAGACCCTCGTGCTCTGGATGGGGGAGTTCGGCCGCAGTCCCAAGGTGGAGGGTGCCGATCTGGGCCGCGACCACTGGGGCCACTCGATGAGCGTCGTCGCCGCCGGTGCCGGAGTGAAGGGCGGTCAGGTGATCGGCTCCACGGCCAGCGATGGCGGCGCGCCCGACTCCCGTCCCCTCAAGCCGATCGACCTGATCGCCACCGTCTACCAGAAGCTCGGCATCTCACCGGAAACCACGCTCCTCGATCCGCTCGGACGCCCGTGGGAGATCGCCGCCGGTGGCTCGGTGATTCGAGAGCTGCTTTAGTGGTCGCAATTCCACCGACAGTGCGGGGTCTATGAATCGAACCCTTATCGTCCCCTTCGCCGCGTTGCTGGCGTCCTTCGCCTTCGGTGGCGCGAGCGTAAGTGCGAAGTCGGGCGCGGCGAAACTGCCGCCAGGGAAGGTGATCGTCTTCCTCGGCGATAGCATCACCCAGGACGGCCGATATGTGGAGATGCTCGACGCGGCGCTGGTGGCACAATCGCCGGACGACGTGCGCACGGTGATCCCACTTGGTCTGGCCAGCGAGACCGTCAGCGGCCTGAGCGAGCCGGGCCATGCGGGCGGACAATTCCCCCGGCCCGACCTCCACGAGCGATTGGAGCGCGTCCTCCAGAAGGCGCGGCCCGACCTGGTGGTGGCATGCTACGGGATGAACGACGGCATCTACCATCCCCTGGACGCGGAACGCACCCGCGCCTTCCAGGACGGAATGACGCGCCTGCATCAGAAGGTCGTCGCGTCCGGTGCCCGAATCATCCACGTCACGCCTCCGGTCTTCGACCCCCTCCCGATCAAGGAGCGCTTGCTGCCCGCTGGTCAGGCGGCCTACCCGCAGCCATACGAGGGCTACAACCAGGTCCTGGATGCCTACTCCGAGTGGCTCCTCCGGATGCGCCGCGAGAAGCAGTGGGAAGTCATCGACCTCCACGGCCCGATGAACCGCCGCATCGCCGAGCAGCGGAAGATCGAGCCAAAGTTCACCTTCTCCCGTGACGGCGTCCACCCCGGCCCCGAAGGGCACGCCTTCATCGCCTCGGTGATAGCTGAAGCCTGGGGCCTGAAGCTCCGTCCGGAAGGCACCCCGGATCACCCCCAGGGCTCCGCCATCCTCCAGGCCATTCGCCGCAAGCACGGCGTTCTGCGCCCCGCATGGCTCAGCCACGTCGGCCACCAGCGCCCCGGCATCGCTCCCGGTCGGCCGCTGGAAGATGCCGCGAAGCAAGCAGTCCCGCACGACGCCGAGGCCCGTCGCCTCTCCAGGGAGCGATGACCCTTACCGTCCGCCGGAGCGGATCAGTACCCAGGTGAACAGCGCCAGCCACGCCGCCGCGAACAGCAGTGGCACGGCGTATGCCAGCGGCCCAGCAATCGACAGCCCGTCCCGCCTCCCCGGCGCGGCGAACGCGGCAACCGTCCGCGCGTATTCCGGGACGGCGCGCTTCACCTGCTCGTTCACGTGCTCGCAGTAGCGCCAGTGCCGCACCTGCACGCGGAGCCAGAGCAGCGCGAAGGCCAGCCCAACAGCGGTGAGCGGCGCGAAGAGGCCCGGAGAAGGTTCCTTCTGGTAGAGAATGGCGAAGACGCCCAGCAGCCCCACCTGGATCGCGGAGAAGTAGTTGAGACGGTCGTGGAAGAGCCGTTCCTCATGCATCCCGTGCTGCCAGAGCCGGTTGATCTCTTCCGCATCAAGTGGGCTGTCCAGGCCGCTCTTCGCGGCGCTTTCTTCAAGCGCAGTGGGCGTCAGCAATTGACCACATTCACAGCGAGCCCGCCCAGCGACGTTTCCTTGTACTTGTCCTGCATGTCCACCCCGGTCTGGCGCATTGTCTCGATCACCCGGTCCAGCGGAACGCGGTGGGTGCCGTCGCCGTGAAGGACGGCGAGGCGAGCCGCGTTGATCGCCTTGGCCGCTCCCATCGCGTTCCGTTCGATGCACGGCACCTGCACCAGCCCGCCGATCGGGTCGCACGTCAGCCCCAGGTTGTGCTCCATGCCGATCTCGGCCGCGTTCTCGATCTGCTCGTTGCTGCCCCCCATCACGGCGGCCAGTCCAGCAGCGGCCATGGAGCAGGCGACCCCCACCTCGCCCTGGCACCCCATCTCCGCCGCCGAGAGGGAAGCGTTTCGCTTGTAAAGCATCCCCACAGCGGCAGCGGTCAGTAGGAAGGTGCGCACGCCTTCGGCATCCGTGCCTGGCAGGAAGCGTCGGTAGTAGGCCAGCACGGCGGGAATGACCCCAGCAGCGCCGTTGGTCGGAGCGGTGACCACCTGCCCTCCAGCGGCATTCTCCTCGTTCACCGCCAGCGCGAAGAGGCTCACCCAGTCCAGCGCGGCCAGTGGATCGGAGACGGGAAGGCGTTGCTGCACGTTGCGGTAGAGCTGCCCCGCACGCCGCTTGACGAATAGACCGCCCGGCAGGACCCCCTCGCACCGGCACCCTCGCTCGATGCATTGCTCCATGACCGACCAGATCCGGTCCAGCCCGGCATCCGTCTCGGCGGCGGGACGCCACGCGCTCTCGTTACTGCGCACGATATCGGCGATGGAGAGTCCCGTAAGCCGACCGATCTCCAGCAACTCCTCCGCCGAGCGGAAATCGTGCGGAGGCCGAACTATGGGTGCCTCACCCCCGGCATCCGCCGCTTCGTCATCGGCGTCACGGACCACGAATCCGCCTCCCACCGAGTAGTACGTCTCGCACGCGAGCTCGCCGCTGTCTGCGTCGAAGGCGGTCAGCCGCAGGGCGTTCGGGTGGCGCGGCAGCGTCTGGTTTCCATGGAAGAGCAGATCGCGGGCCTCGTCGAATGGGAGGTCGAAGCGCCCACCCAGCCGGACCGTTTGCTCCGACCGGACACGCTCCACCAGCGGTTCCACAACTTCCGGGTCAACAGTGTCCGGCCGCTCTCCAGAAAGGCCCAGGAGGATCGCCTTGTCCGTAGCGTGCCCCCGGCCCGTGAGCGCGAGCGACCCGTAGAGATCGGTCCGCACGCGCCGCACCTGCGCCAGTTGGGACCGCGCTTCCAGCATCTCCACAAAGCGGAAGGCCGCCCACATCGGCCCCACCGTGTGGGAACTGGACGGACCAATCCCGATCTTGAACAGGTCGAAAACACTCAGGCTCATCACACCGGACCCCACGCATTAGCAGAGCGGTACTGGCCAGTGCCGGATTGCCGCCGCTGCATCGGCCGGATCGTAGGCCTCGACGCCGCCCGTGAGCAGACGAACCCCTCCGCAGCCAAGTAACTCTGGCACAGACGCTCGCCGTCACCCCATACACACTCACCCCTTAGAGCAGTTCCTTCGTGCTCGGCACACCGGTGACGCGCTCGTCCACGCGGGTGGCGGCATCCAGGGCGCGCCCGAAGGCCTTGAAGGCCGCTTCCACGAGGTGGTGGCCGTTGGAGCCGTAGTACTGGTGGATGTGGAGGTTCATCCGGGCGTTGGCCGCCACGGCCTGGAAGAACTCCGGCACCAGCTCCGCGTCGAAGCTGCCGATCTGCCTGCGCGCGGTGTCCAGGTTGCACACTATGAAGGCGCGCCCGCTTAAGTCGAGGCTCACCAGCACCAGCGACTCATCCATCGGCAGAGTGACGCTGCCATACCGGACGATGCCGCGCTTATCCCCAACCGCCTCCGCAATGGCTAGGCCCAGGCAGATGCCCACGTCCTCCACGGAGTGATGCTGGTCGATGTGAAGGTCGCCCTCACAGCGAACGGTGAGGTCCATCAGGCCGTGCCGCGACCAGAGGGTGAGCATGTGATCCAGGAACCCGGCCCCAGTCTGGACATCGGCCTTGCCGGAGCCGTCCAGGTTGAGGGAGAGGGTGATCCGCGTCTCGGCGGTGTTGCGGGTGATCTCAGCGGTGCGTGGCATAGATACTAGGTTAACCGCCAAGTGGCCCCACTGTGCCGTGAGACTTGCCGTGCCACTCCGAACGCCGAATCCTGAACCGGAAACCGGAAACCGGAAACCGGGAACCGGTAGCCGGGAACCGATGCGGTAGGAGTCCACGTGGACGCTCGGGAACTGTCGCCTGGCAGCAGGTCTCCCCAAGGGTGGCGGGACCGCGTAGCCAGGGATCGAATATGAGCAATTCTCGACGTGATTTTCTGAAGGGTGCCGCCCTCCTGGGCGCCGGCGCGACTGTGGGGGCGGTAGGGGCCGACCGTGCCTGGGCATTCGAGAAGAAGAGCTTCTCCGCCAACGAGACCATCAACTTCGCCTGCGTCGGGGTGGGCGGAAAGGGGGACAGCGATACCGGCGACGCCGGCAAGAACGGCAACATCGTGGCCATCTGCGATGTGGACGAGAACACGCTCCGCAAGGCGGCGCAGAAGTACCCCAACGCCAAGACCTACACCGACTACCGCAAGATGCTGGAGGAGATGGAGGACAGCATCGACGCGGTGACGGTGAGCACGCCCGACCACACGCACTTCTTGGCGGCGGCGATGGCCATCGACACAGGGAAGCACACCTTCTGCCAGAAGCCGCTCACGCACAGCATCTGGGAAGCCCGCGAGCTGGGCAAGCTGGCGAAGCGGAAGAAGGTCGCCACGCAGATGGGGAACCAGGGCACCGCCAATGAGGCTCTCCGCAAGGCGGCGGCCCTCATCCGCCAGGGAGTGGTGGGGACGGTCAGCGAGGTCCACGTCTGGACCAATCGGCCGGTCTGGGAACAGGGCATCGCCCGCCCATCGGAAGCCCCGGTGCCGGAGCACCTTCACTGGGACACCTGGCTGGGACCTGCGCCGGTGCGGCCCTACGGCAAGGGCTACCACACCTTTGGCTGGCGCGGCTGGTGGGACTTCGGCACGGGCGCCCTCGGTGACATGGCCTGCCACACCTTCAACATGCCGTTCATGGCGCTCGACCTGAAGAACCCCACCTCCGTGGTTGCGCAAACGCCCGGTCACAACGGGGACAGCTACCCGAGCTGGTCGATCATCAAGTTCCAGTTCCCGAAGACGGATGACCGACCCGCCATCCCCGTCACCTGGTACGACGGCGGCAAGAAGCCCCCAGCGGAGTTGATCGACCGCCGCGACATCGCCAGCAGCGGCTGCATCGTGGTGGGCGAGAAGGGCAAGTTCTATGCCCCCGGCGACTACGCGGAGCGCGTGGAACTGATCGGTGCCGAGGCTATTGAGGTGACCTATCCGAAGTCGCCCGGCCACTTCAACGAATGGGTCCGCGCCATCCGAGGCGGC
>JANPLG010000051.1:0-1755 GCA_031426395.1 Actinomycetes bacterium | reverse complement strand
CCGATCAGGATCACGTCCGGCGCTTGGCGGAGCACATACTTCAGGCCGGACTGGAAGCTCTCCGTGTCCAGCCCCACTTCGCGCTGGTTGACGATGCTGGTCTTGTCCTGGTGGACGAACTCGATGGGGTCTTCGATGGTGACGATGTTCTTCGGCATCGACTCATTGATCGAGTTCAGCATGCCGGCCAGGGTGGTCGACTTTCCAGACCCGGTCGGACCGGTCACTAGGATCAGCCCCTGCTTCTGCTTGGAGACCTCCGCAAGCACCGGGGGCACTCCCAGCTCATTCAGGTGCGGCATGGTCAACGGAATCAACCGGATGACCATCCCCACGGTGCCCTTCTGCATGTAGACGTTTCCGCGGAAACGGGAGAAGGGGCGGCTGAACCCAAGGTCCATCTCGCGGCGCTGCTCGAAGCGCTGAATCTGCTGCGGCGTCATCAGGCCATAGGCAAGCTGACGGATCTCGTCGCCGTTGAGCGTCGGGTAGTCCGCGATGCGCACGACCTTGCTATGGATGCGCATGACCGGCGGAGCGTTGTCCTTGAAGAACACGTCCGACGCCCGCAGCTCGTGACCGCGGAAGAGGACCTCATCCATTTCTACGCGAGGCATTGGACTACTTACCCTCATTGGCATGGGAGACCGCGTGAGCCGGCGGCCTCCGTTTCTGTCCCACCACTACATACCAGATCAACAGCGCGCTCAGGCCCAAAACCAGCAGCGTCCCGCCCACCGCGAGCCAAAGGAAGCCGGAGCCATCCGCCGGACGCACAGAAAGCGCTCCTTCCGGCGTCCCCTTGCTCTGATCAATCCAGACATCAAAGACCACCCCGCTGCCGGCAGGCTGCGTGCGGATACGCAGCGGCGGCTGATCTCGCTCGCCGGCCGGAGGGAGTGGAATCGTCCCGCTGAACAGCAGGAAGACTTGCAGGTGCTTCACTCGGCGAAACGTGTGAACCACCGCGTCAACGTTGATCTGACCATTCGACCAGTTCGTTAGCCCTGTAAGTTCCGCTTCTGCGGTGACAAATCCTTCCTTGCCCGCCGGCGGGTTGATCTTCACCCTGGGCGCGGCCATCCCCAGCGCTTGCGCCAGCGTGCCCACATCCTTCCGGACCTGTTCATCCGTCGGCTTCTGGTTGGGGTAGGAGATGGCCACCTCCTCCCGCCGGTCTGGATAGGCGAACACCGTCATCTGAATGTCGGGGACATCCTTCTGGGCTGGGGCGGCGACAGGAGTACTGCCGGTGGCGGGAGGCGTGCCCTGCTGCGCCAGGACCGGCGCGTGCGAGAGGAGCAGCGGTAGCGTTACAAGAGCAGCGCGGAGAAGCCGCCGAGCGCGAGGGGCGGGAGCTTCTGAACGGGCGGTTCGCCCACTCGCCACCCACAGATGGATGGATGCGTCCGACGCTGACCGGTCTCGCAAGGCGGTGCGCTCGAAGCTCATCATCGGGCCACCCGAACGATCCTCAAACAAACAACCCCTCCCTGCCGGACAACCGGTTGGAGGGGTGTTGAAATGGAAGTGGAGCAAAGGGGACTCGAACCCCTGACCCTCACGCTGCCAGCGTGATGCTCTCCCAACTGAGCTATTGCCCCGTGACGACGGCCAGAATATATCAAAGGGCATCCGAGGCGTCAACCGGCTTTGTTTCCCGGGGTGGGTTCCTCGATCTGGGCAACCTCAGCAATTCTCACGAACAAGCCGGTAGCCTAGCGCCTAGTGCGCGTGGTTCGCAGGAGACCGCAG
>JANPLG010000050.1:0-3337 GCA_031426395.1 Actinomycetes bacterium | reverse complement strand
GGCGCAGAGCCGTTGGCGACCTACGCCCGCGCCGCCGGCCTTCGGGCGAAAGTTGTCTACACCGGAAGCTCGCGTCATCTCAAGCATCTGCTGCGGACCCAGGTGGTGGGAAAACGGTCGCGCGTGGCAATAGCGGGGGGGGACGGGACGGTGCACCACGCGGTCCAGGTGCTAGCGAAGACCAATGTCACGCTCTGCATCCTCCCAATGGGGACGGCCAACAACTTCGCGACCGCCCTCCACCTCCCCAGGGACATGCCCAGCGCCTTCCGCGTCATCGCAGAGGGAGAGGAGAAGCGGGTCGAGCTGGGCGATGCCGGCGGCGAGTACTTCACGGAAGGGGCCGGCGTGGGTGTCTTCGCCGATCTTCTAGCTCTCTCCGGCGCGCAGCACGACCTCCCCAACACGCTCCGGGGACTCGGGGTATGCGCCTCCACCTTCCTGCTTAACCACCCGCGGGAGCTGACGCTCACCCTGGATGGCGTAGAGAGCGAGGAGGTCGCGTTAAACATAACCGTGGCCAATAGCTTCTGCATGGGCTACAACCTGCCCATCGCGCCCACCGCCCGCCTCACCGACGGCCTACTGGACGTCATCATCGTGGAGGCTCTGACCCGGCGGGAGATGTGGCCCTACTACCGCGCCCTCCGCAGCCAGATGCACCTCGGCTTGCCGAAGATCAGGGCACTGCGCGCACGGGAGATCACCATCTCCTCCAAGCACCCGATGGTCCTCCATGTGGATGAACGTGCCGCCCGGAGCACCCCGGTCACCCTCCGCATCGTTCCGGAAGCCCTCTCCGTCATGGTGGACCGCCTCTAAAGTCGGTCAAAACAGCGTCACCGTTGTGCAGCGCGATTGGGTCAGCAAGGCCGTTCGAAGCGCAAGCATCCTCGGCAACGAGGTTGCTCCGTAGGCCAAGGCGTCCCGGGAGGGCGAGGCTCCGCCGAGCCGTAACCGGAGGAGCCAGCTCTACAGCTACAAGCGAAACGCCGGGAAACCAAGACATTCGACCCCATCCCGCCCTCACCGTGTAATCCACCTGCCAAGCGGGAATCAGAGGATGCTCATCAACTTGTGGACCTGCGGGATCAGGCGAACATCGCGGACGAACCCCGAGGCGAGCGCGTGCCATCTGAGCATCGCCTCCATCGACGGAGCTTCCTGAACGGTTCCGAACGGAGTGACCGGTTGCAGGGTGAGGCTTGCACCGGGTGCCGCGTCGGACGCAAGGCGGAACGCTGCGAGAAGCTCAGCTTCATCCGCGTCCGCGCTGACGATCAACTTCTGGAAGATGCGCGGCGCACCGGGCGTACCGGGAGCGGCAACCTGCAGGAACTCACGATGACGCTCCAGCCAGTCCGGGCACGGGTCGCCGGTGCAGGAGGGCGGCTTCAGGTCCATCCCGATCCAGTCCAGATGGTCGACCACGCGTGCCAGGTGCCCCGGCAGCAGGCCGTTGGTCTCCAGATAGGTGCGATGCCCCTTTGACCGCAAGGCGGGTAGCAGCGCGGCTAGAAAGCTCGCATGGAGGAGCGGCTCCCCGCCGGTGAGGCTGACGCTGTGGTGAGGCACGACCGCCAGCGCATCAACGGCCGCCAGCACGGCATCCACCGAAGCGGGATTGCTCAAGGCGCGGAAATCGGCGCGGCCCGGGGTCTGCTCCACGCGTCCGGGGAGCAGCGGCCCCTTCGGCGCGGTCAGCGTCTCCGGGCTATCGCACCACGTGCAACGGAGGTTGCACCCAAAGAAGCGGACGAAGATCTGGCGGACTCCCAGCAACTCCGCTTCGCCCTGAATGCTGCTGAAGATTTCCACCACCCGTGCCTGCGGTGCGCGAACGCGCGGCTGAAGAGCCAGAGCCGACCCTCCCCCCGCAAACGCCACCGCTTCGTCGCTCACCGTTGGCACTGTGTCTAACTCCCGCACGGATGCCGAATCGCAGGCAGGGCATCGCGGGGCTATCTTCGCACCCGTAGACAGGCATGTCCACCGAGGGCAGGCGCAGGTTAGCGGACCCCGCGTCCATCCACGTGCATCTCTTGTCCGCTCACCTGATTCGCCTCGTCGGAGAGGAGGTAGAGGCAGGCGTATGCGGCGTCCTCTGGGACCTGATGGCGCCCCAGCGGCAGCTCACTCGCGGCGCGAGCCAGCCACGCTTCGTCGTGCCCTTCCTTCGCCTGGACTTCGATCTCCGTCTCGGTGATCACCCACCCCGGATTGACGAAGTTGACCCGGATCTTGTCCTTGCCAAGAGAGTTGGCCAGATTGCGGGTGAGGGTGATGAGGCCGCCCTTGGAGACCGAGTAGGCAAAGAGCTCCGGCAGCCCGATGTAGGCGTTGGTCGAGCCGATGTTGACGATGCAGCCGCCACCGTTTGCGCGCAGTTCCGGCACGGCGTACTTGCAGCAGAAGAAGACGCCCTTCAGGTTGATGTCGAAGATCTGGTCCCACATCTCTTCGGTCGTCTCTTCCAGGTGACCCCGCGGAAAGACGCCCGCATTGTTCACGAGGCCGGAGAGGCTGCCGTAGGTCTCCAGCGCCTGACGGACCAGGTTGCGGCACTCTGCCTCCTTTGTGACATCGGTCTGGACGAAGAGCGCCTCACCGCCAGCGGCACGGATTGCAGCCTCCGTTTCCTCGCCGCGCTCACGGTTGCGGTTGGCGACCACAACCTTCGCCCCCTCCCTCGCCAGGATCTCGGAGATGCCGCGCCCGATACCGGTCGCTCCGCCCGTTACGATGATGACCTTGTCCTGCACTCGACCCATTGCTGCGTTCCTTCTCTGTCCTGCACACCCACGTCCGGCCCGTCGGCCGTCAAGCTACTTCTGATGATTGCGAATGGGGGAATGGGGGAATGGGAGAATGTGGGAAAGGGAGAAGGGACCGGTCACCAGCGAAGCCGTCTCCCTCTCCCCCACTCTCCCTCTCTCCCATTCGACCTCGCTGACGAGATCCCCACGGCGGCAAGACTACGGTGTCTTCTTGAACTTCCAATCTTCGTCGAAGAAGTCCGCGGCGACCACCTGCGGTCCCTCGGCGGCCACCTTCACCACGGCCCAGTCCGGCAGCTTCGGGAAGAGGTTGGCGTTGCTCGCCTCCAGGTCCTTGAGCGTGAAGGTGTGCCCGCTGTTGATCACCACGTAGGCGCGCGGGTTGTATGGGCTGGGGAAGACCATCACCGGCACGTGATCCGCGTCGTACTTCTTCCCGTTCACTAGCAGACTCTCGGAGGTCCACTTGATCGGCAGATCACCCAGGACTTTCTTGATCACCGGGTTGGACTGCGGATCCCCGAAGAGGATAAGGTTCGCGCCGCCCAGACGCTGATCGT
>JANPLG010000049.1:0-17646 GCA_031426395.1 Actinomycetes bacterium | reverse complement strand
ACCGGATCGCCGCCGTGCTGGACGGCTGCGCCGTGCGTCAGGGCATCCTTCACAAAGTCGGACGTCGGAGGAGGGGTGCCTGGAGTCGGCACCTGGCCCGCCGCCCCGTTCGCCAGCGCCAACCCCGCTGCAAGGGCCAGCACCAATGGCCAAGTTTGTCGACGAGGCGTAGCAGGGGATCGGGTTGCGGTAGCCAAGCAAGGAAGGCAAAGGCGGGGTAGCGGACTCATGAAATCTCCCCAAAAGGACGCGTCGAAGCGCCAAGCAATCAGGCGATGGCTGGTGGCGAGGGTAGAGCCGACGGCGAATGGGGAGAAGCCGGGACCGGGGCAGAGACTAACAGTCTGTGCCGCAAGAAGTAAAGCCGCAATTCTAATGACGAATCGCTACTTTTGGTTGGGATCCCGCCAGCACTCCGGGTGACCGTCCCGTCGGCAACCGGCCATGCCCCTGGTGGTGCAAACGCACTTGCTTGCCCAGAGTTTCAGCCCTGGAGCCAATGCTCCACCTTCACAGCAGAAGGCCGCAGGCTGCGCGGCCGTCTCCACGGACAGAATCACGCCTCCACGCGCAATACGGCTGAGGGAACCTACCAGGCGAGGAGGAACAATGCCGAAAGAGCTGACTCTATGTCTCCCCCCACCCCAGACCAGGGTATAGGGAACAGGGAACCGAGGTTGACCCTCCGAGTCGGCGGATAGAATGGAGTGCGGTAACAGCCTGGCCGGGGGATCCCTTGGGGCACGGCCGCGACAATGGGGGAGATTGCGATGGCGCTGCGACAGCTTTCCGAGGCGGAGTTCCAGACCGAAGTGCTGGGTGGCGAGGGCCTGGTCCTCGTCGATTTCTATGCTTCCTGGTGCCCGCCGTGCCGTGCTCTGGCGCCCCTTCTGGAGCGCTTCGCGGAGCAGCACAAGGAGAAGCTGACCATCGTGAAGATCGATAGCGATGTCGAAGAGGGGCTCGCGGAGCAGCTCAGCGTTCGGACCATCCCCACCGTGATCGCCTTCAGGGACGGCCAGGAGATCGCCCGCGCGGTTAACCCGCAATCTCGCGCGCGCCTGGAGGAGTTGGCCGGGGTCTCGTGACGAGGAATCGGCGCAGCATGGCTGACCGAAAAAGGATACCGACCTGGCGTTTGGGCTACATCCTGTAAGGCGGCCAGGACGCCGGGGAGCAGCCGGGGGCTTATTGCAACCGCCCCTGGAGTAACAGATGATCGACGCACTGACCGGAAGCCGGTATCGGAACTTCCGTTCCGCCTGCGGTGTCAAACCCTTGTGCCTCGCAAGCGCAGTGACATAGATCTTCCAGCGCCCTCCCCGCGCCCAACCAGGACGAACGCCTCGTGCGCACCCGCCGTAGATTCGACCGCATTCGCCTCGGGATGACCGCCGCCGTCCTGACCGTGACGGCGCTGATCGCTCCGAAGCTGGGGATGGCCCAGGACACGCCCCATCGCCCCATCACGCGTGGCCTGCTGGTTGCCTTTGAACCTACGGCCACGACCGCCCAACGTCTGGCTGCGGTGCTTGCCGCCGGCCTCACGCCGGACGCAGCTTTCGGCAGCAACTACGTGGCCCGCGTGCTGCCGCCTGCAACCATCAAGGCCGAGTCGGCCCAGGCAGCCGTCCTCGCGGATGCCGTGGAGGTCCTCGCGCAGAATCCAGTTGTGCGGGTGGTGGAACCCAACTACATCATCCGACCGGCTGCCGACCCCAACGACGCGAGTTTCAGTAGCCTCTGGGCGCTGAAGAACACCGGTCAATCCGGCGGCACCCCCGGCGCCGACATCAGCGCGATCACCGCCTGGGAGACCACTCAGGGCAGCGCCACCATCGTGGTGGCCGTCATCGATACGGGCGTCGACTACACCCACCCGGACCTGCGGGACAACATCCTCAAGGACGGCGCCGGCAAAGTGGTCGGCTACGACTTCGCCGCCAACGACGCGGACCCGATGGATACCGACGGGCACGGCACGCACTGCGCGGGCACCATCGGCGCGGTAGCGAACAACAGCATCGGAATCGCTGGCGTGAGCCCCACGGTGCGCATCATGCCACTCCGGTTCATCGGCAACGATGGCACTGGCGACATGGCCGGAGCAATCGCCGCCATCGACTGGGCGCGAACCCGCGGCGCGAAGGTGATGAGCAATAGTTGGGGCTCGGAGGGCGGCGGTAGCGGCCTGCTGCTGGAAGCCATTACTCGTGCCCGCGATGCCGGCATCCTCTTCGTGGCCGCCGCCGGCAACGGTGGTCCTGATGGAGTGGGGGACAACAACGACACCGGTGCCCATTACCCCTCCGACTACAGCCTTGCTAGTGACAACGTGGTGTCCGTTGCGTCCTCCACGCGCATTGATGCGCTGTCCGCGTTCTCCAACTTCGGTGTGCAGTCGGTAGACATTGCTGCACCCGGCTCCGACATCCTGAGCACCCTGCCCGGCAACAATTACGGCGTCTACAGCGGCACCTCCATGGCGACCCCTCACGTTGCCGGAGCGGCGGCCCTTGCCTTCGCGCTCAACCCCACGCTCACCCCGGCCGCACTCAAAAGCCGCCTGCGTGAGAGCGCGGTCCGCCTACCTGCCCTGACGGGGAAGGTTGCCAGCGGCCGACTAAACGCCGCAGCGCTTCTGCAGATGGAGGGCTTCAAAGTCGAGGGCAGGGTGACGCACAACGGTGCTGGCCTCGTAAGCGTGACCCTTTCCGGCGGTGGACGAACCGCCACCACGGCTGCGGACGGCACCTACGCCCTACGCGGACTCGCTGCCGGACAGCACAGTATCGCCGCCGCTCGAAGTGGCTACAGTTTCTCCCCGGTCAACCGAACCGTGACCGTGGGACCGGATCGGACGGGGATCGACTTTACGGCGACGACCTCCACCGTCTCCTACGAGATCAGCGGTCGCGTCACCGAGGGCGGAGTGGGCCTGGGCAATGTAGCGGTCACCGGCGGCGGCACGAGCGCCACCACGGGAAGCACCGGCACGTACACTCTTACCGGCATCGCTGCGGGGACGCACACCGTTTCCGTGAGCCGCAGCGGCTACACCTTTAGCCCGGCTTCGCGCTCCATCACGGTTGGACCCAGCGCTACGAACGTCGATTTCACTGGCAGCCGCGAGCTGTTTCGGGTGACCGGCCGGATCACAGTGGCAGGCGCCCCCATGAGCGGCGCGTCGGTATCGGCGGGCGGGACCACGGTCGTCACGAGTGCGGACGGAAGCTACGCCCTCACCGGCTTGACGGGTGGCGCATTCAGCGTCTCGGCCGCACGCAGCGGCTACCGCTTCACGCCTGCCACACGGAGCGTGACCGTCGGCCCTGATCAGTCGGCTATCGACTTCGCAGCCAGCCCCGTCTACCAGATCGCGGGGCGGATCACGCGCAATGGCGTCGGCCTCTCCGGCGTAACCGTTAACGCTGGAGGCCGCACCTCCAGCACCGATGCCGGCGGACAGTACACCCTCGCAGGACTGGACGAGGGGCGATACACGTTGACCCCCAGCAAGAGCGGCGCTACGTTTGAACCGGCCAACGCTTCCGTGATCGTGGGTCCTGACCAGACGGCGATCAACTTCCGCGCGGACACCTATCAGATCAGCGGCACCGTGACCGTGAACGGCGTGGGACTTGCCGGAGTCACCGTGGCCACGGGGACGAACACGATCACGACTGGCAGCGGTGGCATCTATACGCTAGGTAATCTGAATGCCGGCAGCTACGAGGTCAGTGTATTGCGAAGCGGCTACACCTTCTCCCCAGCCACGCGAACCGTTTCCGTGGGCCCGAGCCGCTCCAGCATCAGCTTCTCCGGCACGCTCACCGGCTACGCCCTCCGAGGAACGGTTCGTGACGGCGCAACGCCCGTTCAGGGAGTGACGGTGCTAGCTGGAACGCGCTCAACGACCACGGCTGCGGACGGCACCTACGCCTTTACCGGTCTCGCTGCAGGCAACTACAACGTCCGTGCCACCGCGACGGGCAGGTTGTTCACGCCGGCAAACCAGTCCGTCAGCCTGGGACCGGACCGGAGCGGCGTGGACTTCGCGGTCGCTCCCGCGCCGGTGCTTCAGAGCTTCACCTTGAGTGCCACCAGCGTCAAGGGCGGGAAGTCAGTCACAGGGACGGTAACGCTAGCCACAGCGGCAGCCGGGAACGTTTCGGTCGCCTTACGAGCCAGTCTTCCAAAGTCCGTTACCGTGCCGGCAACGGTGACTGTGACGAGCGGCGCAACCACGGCCCGGTTTACGGTGCGCACGAAGACGGTGCGGAACAAGGTCAACGCCCAGGTGTTTGCAACTCTGGGTTCGGTCGAGACGTCGGCGGCGCTTTCGATCAAGCCGTAGCCCAGTTGTGGCCACGAGGCACGAAGTGCTGGTCTGCGGGCCTCCGTAGACTATCGGTTCCTAATCCTACTCTTACTCTTAATCTTACTCCCAACCCTCCCGCAGACCTCAAGCCTTCCGATGCGCGGGATAGGCAGCCAAGCGGTTGCGAGTAGGATTAGGATTATGAGTAGGATTAGGAACTTGGCTGCGGTCGGAACTGGAGGAGGGCGCGGTAGACCGCGACCGTCTCCGACTGCATCCGCTCGCGCGAGAAGTACTCCTGCACACGGGTTGCGCTCGCCGCCCCGGCAACCTCGCACCGGGTGAGATCCGAGAGCCAGTAATTGATGGCTTTCGCGAGGGAGGCCGAATCTCGCGCGGGAATCACGGAGCCGGTCACGCCCTCGGAGATCGCTTCCGCCATGCCGCCGACGTTAGCACCGACCACCGGTAGTCCGGCCGCCATTGCTTCCAGCACCCCAAGGGGTAATGCCTCGCAGAGAGACGGCTGAACGTAAAGGTCTAGGGCCTCGAGAACGTCGCGGATCTCGGTGAGAAAGCCGGCCCAGTGGATGGCGTGCGCAGTGCCGTTCGCACGCGCTTCCGCTTCAAGGCTGTCGCGCAGCGGCCCCCGGCCACCGATGACGACCCTCGCCTGCGGGAACTCCGCCAGCACTTGTGGCAGCGCCTGGATGAGGTACGTGTATCCCTTGGCGGGATCGAGCCTCCCAAGACTGCCGAGAACTGGCGCATCCGGTGCTAGGCCGAGTACCGCCTTCGCTTCCGACCTGGGCCACCGGCGCCGGAGCCGTTCCGGCTCAACACCATTGTGGACGACGGTCAGCCGCCTTCGGTAAGCCTCTCCAAGCGAGCATCGCCGCAGCCAGTCCTCGCCCGTTGCCGCGCTCACCGCGATGGCATGGTCCAGCGAAAGCATGGAAACACGCTCGAGCTTGCGGTACCGCCAGGCGGTGCGCTCCCCGTCCAGGTCATAGGTGCTGTCCACATGCCACGTTCCGAGCACCACCGGCACGCCCGCCCGCTTCGCTGCGATGGGTGCGGGTTCCGCGCCGCAGTTGTTCGTGTGGAGCAGGTCGACTGGCCGCTTCCGGAACAGCCGCTCCAGGCGACGCGTTTCCCTTACGAGGCCCAGCGACCAGGAGACCGCCGGCGGCAGGTGCGCCTTCCACGACTGCGTCGTTGTCCCGCGTGGGTTGACCTCGCTCTCCGCGTCCGGAACGCCCTCGTCCGAGGGGAGTGCCGGGTGTAGAGTCACGACCTCCACCCCCAGCCCTCGCAGCTCGTCATGCCAGGGCCGGGTTTCCGGTGCGAAGAAGACGGGCTCGAACTCTGCGCGCGGTAGTCCGGAAAGCAGCTCTCGAAGGTAGCGTGTGGTCCCGCCTGGACCCTGAGAGTCGTCGAAGTACCCAATCTGATACAGCTTTGGCATAGGAGATTTGGCCAGGCGCGCCGGGTTCTGCCAGGGCGAGGATGCCCGAAAGAGTGGCAACCCTTCAGGTGGCTCCTTCGCGCCTGACGTGCAGCGAAGCAGGCGTGTTCGAGACAGCCGTGATGCAGACAGCTTTGTGGGCCGACAAGCCGGATCGATTGCTAAGGCACCGTAGCATCCTCTGGTTGATCGGGCCACACTAACCGGCGGGTTCGCAGATGCCATTTGTCGCCGAGGAGAACAGGGCACTTTCTTACACATCTCATAACTACTTGACTGGGACGAGGCGGATCACATGCCCCCCTCCCGAGGCAAGCACCGCCTCGAGAGAATCTGCGGCCGTTACGGTGAGGCGCTGGCCGATCAGCTTCGTCGCCTGCCCGGCAGCCAGATCGTCCGCCCAGATCTCGGCGGTCCACCGGCCTGCGCCGAGGAACGCAAGCGGGATCGAGAGCTTTCGCGGGGTATCGTCCGTCATGCTGCCGACGTACCACTCCTTGCCGCGCCGCCGCGCCACGGTGATGACATCGCCCACCTCGGCGTGCAGCACCCGGGTCTCATCCCAGTTCGCAGGCACGCGGACGATGAAGTCCATCCCCGGCTGGCCGCGATAGGCGGCGGGGTAGTCGGCGATCATCGACATGTGGTTCTGATACACCACGTACATCGCCAACTGATGCGCGCGGGTGCCCTGCACCGGGGGGGCCAAGTCGCGCCACTGGTAGTTCCGGGTGAAGACGTTCCGCATGCCGCCCTGGTGGTAATCCAGCGGCCCGGCGAGCATCCGGGTGAACGCGACGTCGAGGTTGTGCTCCGGGGGCGTGCCGCGAACGCCTGCGGGCTGCCACTTGTTGTACTCCTGGTTGAGCACCGCTTCGTAAGAGAGCACGTTAGGCCATGTCCGCTCCATGCCTGTCGGCTTGTAAGCGCCGTGCAGTGTGAGGGTTAGGTGATGTTTCGCCGCCTTCGCGGCCATCTCGTGGTAGAAGCGGACCATCTCCTGGTCGTCGCGATCCATGAAGTCGACCATCACGCCTTCGATGCCCCACTCCTCGTATTTCCGGAACGCTTCGTCGATCTGCGGCTTCAGCGCCTTCCAGTGCATCCAAAGCCGTAGCCGGACGCCCTTCTCCTTCGCGTAGCGCACGAGCTCCGGTAAGTCGATCGACGGAGCGCCCTTCGTGATGTCGGTTGGCCCGTTCGGGTGGATCGGTCCCCCGTACCAGGCGATGTCCAACCCGTCCAGAGAGTGGTATGGAATCCCCTGCTCCGCGCAGAAGTCGATGTAATGCTTCATCGTGGCGGTGTTCACGCCCGGCTTGAAGTTCACTCCCTCCAGGACATAGCCGTTCCACCAGGGGAAGGTCGTCTTTCCCGGTTTGATCCAGGCGGTGTCCTTGAATGCGGGCGGATCGCTGAGATGGAATACGAGATTGGACTCGATCAGCCGGCCCGGGTGATCGGCAATCATCAGCAACCGCCACGGTGAGGCATGCGGCGCTTTCCCGAGCACCTTGGCGCTGTCCTTGCGTCCGGGTAGGGGCGAGAGCTTTGCTGCGAGTGTCCCGGGTTCCCCCACCACGGTGGAGAGATACATGCCGGCGTAGTCCGACAGGTTGGCCTCGGTCACGGCCACGTAGGCCCGCTTCGTGGCCTCGCGCCTGCCCTCCAGCAACAGGGGCAAGCCGACCAACCGTTTGGAGTCGATCTGGGATACCGGTCGTGTCTCGTAGTACCACTCGTAAGGCGTGGTGTAGTTGTTCAGCGGCAGGACGCGCGCCTTCGGGTCGCCCGGGAAGGTGAACCGGGTCAGTTCATCCGTCAACACGAACTCGGACAGCGGCGCCTGGCGCGGGATCTGGTACCGGAACGCGACGCCGTCGTTGAAGGTGCGAAAGGCGAGGTCCAGCTTCCGGTACGGCGCCGCCGTCTCCTGGAGCGAGACGATCAGCTCTCGGTGCTGGTCTCGCGCCCGGGAAGCCTTCCCCACTGGAATGCGATAGGTCTCATCGTGCTCCCGGCGGCGAGTGCGGACGACCTTCAGCTTCTCGCCGAGCCGCCCCGACCCAGCGAACTCCAGCCCCAGGCGACCGGTGGCCACGGACAAGCTCCGGTAGGATACGTCGAACGCGGGACGACCTCCCGCCTCGAGCCAGAAGGCGAGGCGCAAGCGGCCATCAGGAGAATCGAGCAAGATCGGCCGCGCAGCCCGTTCCGCCGCGTTGGCAGCCTCGGCGGACTGGCTGGCCGATCTTGCGGCAGAGACACCGACAGAGGCAGTGAGAACGATAAGGAGACAAGCGTTGAGCGGGTGTCTGCGAGGCCTGGTCATGAAGTGAGCCTTTTGGGGGAACGCAAATGCGAGCTTCAAAGTGTCGTTCGAACTCCGTACCCCGATCTCATTCTGCCCGCCGACGCCGCGGGCGGTGGAACGTCGGAGATACTCGCTCACGGGCTTCCGCGCTGCCGGAAAGCTCCTTCCACAGTTGGCGGAAATCTTCCGGGGCAGCCACCGTGCCTAGCTGCTGCGGCACGGTCGGTGGGGTGGCAGCGTCCGGCATCGGCTGAACCCGATGCCTACTCACATCAGCTCCATACGGACTGCAGGCCGGTCGAATTGCCGATCTAGAAGGACCACTCGGAGAAGAGCCGCTTGCGAAGTTGGTCAAGCTCCGCCACCCGGGCAACCGGCGGCATCGAGCTTGCGGAGGCCTCCGCCTCCACTTCCCTTACGGCCTGTGAAAGCTCGATGACCTGGCAATTCACGCTGTCCAGGCGTTGTGCCAGAACCTGGGCCGTTGCCATCAGCAGCCTCTGCGCCCACCGGGCGCCGCCATGCAGGTCGGCGCGAAACTTGTCTCGGTAGAGGCGGAGAAGTTCGCACTCCTCCAGGGCGCAGGCGGAACCGGTGCGAGGGCGGTCAAGCAGCAGCGCCATCTCTCCAAAGATCGCGCCCGCTTCGAGTTCGGCGAGGATGTGGTCCTCCGGGCCGGGAACGTCTACCCGAATCTGCATGCGGCCGCAGACCAGGAGGAACACGGAATCGCCGGCGTCTCCTTGGTGGAAGAGCACTTCACCTGGGGCCAGGGTGACCCGGTCTGCTTCTTGGAGCACGTGCGCAGCGTCTCCATCAGTCAGCGTCTCGAAGTAACGCAAGGCCCTGAGGCGTTCAGTGGTCAGACCTTCAATGGTCAGGCCTTCAATGGTCAGGCCTTCAGTTCCCGTGGTCTCCGGCATCAAATCCCCCTCAGAACGGCTGCCTTGGCCACTCGGCCCATCCCGATGATGAAGGCGGCGGTCCGCCAGCTCAGTCGCTTGTTGCGCACCAGGTCCCGAACGGTGGTGTAGCTGCCGATCATGATCCGCTTAAGCCGCTGGTTCACTTCGTCCTCGGTCCAGCGGAACACCTGGATGTTCTGCGTCCACTCGAAGTAGCTCACGGTGACGCCCCCGGCGTTGGCCAGAATGTCTGGGATCACCGTAACACCGCGACGTTCCAGCACCAGGTCCGCGTCGGGCTCCGTCGGAGCATTGGCGGCTTCCACCACCACACGCGCCTGGACCTCCTCGGCAATCTCCGCAGTGATCACTCCGCCCAGAGCAGCGGGGATGAGCACGTCGACCTTCAGCGTCAGCAGCTCTTCCTGTGTGATCGATAGGAGACCCTCGGCCTGGTATTCGGAGAGGGGGCGACGCACCTGGGCGTAACGGAACAGCTCGGGAATGTCGAGGCCTGCGGGATGGTGGATGCCACCGGAAACATCGCTGATGGCGACCACCTTCGCTCCCAGTTCGTGCGCAAAGAGGGCGGCGAACGAGCCGACGTTTCCGAATCCCTGGATCGCCACGGTGGCCCCGGCCATTCCGATCCCTGCATCCTCCAGGTACTTCTCGGTCACGTAGATCACGCCGCGCCCTGTGGCCGCCTCGCGGCCCTCGCTTCCGTGCAGATCGAGCGGCTTGCCGGTGACGACGGCTGGGCTGAAGCCGTGGAACTTGGAGTACTCATCCATGAACCACGCCATCACCTGGGCATTCGTGTTGACGTCTGGCGCTGGGATATCCTCGTGCGGGCCGACCACGTCATGGATGCGCTGGACGAACTTGCGGGTAATCCGCTGCAACTCACCGTCGGAAAGCTCCTTGGGATCACAGGAAATTCCGCCCTTCGCACCCCCATAGGGGATGTTGACGACGGCGGTCTTCCAGGTCATCAGGCTGGCCAGGGAGCGAACATCGTCCGCGTCGACCGTGGGGTGGTAGCGCAACCCGCCCTTCATAGGACCCCGCGCGCTGTTGTGCTGGATGCGGTAACCGGTGTAGACCGCGAGTTCGCCATTGTCCCGCTCTATGGGAACGCTGACCACGTGCTCAGCTTCGGGCGTGAGTAGCAGCCGCTCCACGCGGCTTCCCAGTTCCATGATCTGCGCCGCCTGCCGCAGGTAGTGGTTTGTAGCTTCGAATGCCTTCAAATCGCTTCCCGTTCTCGCTCCGGCTTGCCGGCCGGCCGCGCGCATTCTGCCTCGAACCCGCGGTTCATAGTATGACCCGACCCGATGGCGCATTGGTTCCGCGCACGGCCGAGGCCACTTATACCAGTACCCGAATGTTGCCCGCTTGGGCAGTCCTCAGATTCCACCCGGTGAAAGCTGTGACCTTCGCAGTCCCGTCGAGTTCCAGTCTCCAACCTCGATGCGTCTCGAAGGCTCTTGAACACTGGTAACTTTCCGACGATACCTGAAGGAAGTAGTCACAATCCGAGACCGCGCTGGCAAAGGGAGAGCAAGTCAATGGACACACCGCAATCAGGAGTGAGTCGGCTTTCAAGGCGACAGTTCAAGCTTCGAGTCGCAACCGGTCTGACTGGCGTCGCAATTGCTTCCTCCTTCCTCACCAGCCCGGAGCGGCCAGCGGATGCGGCGATACCGCAGCGCTATCGCATTGCCGACGTAGGCACGCTGCGTACCGACGGGGAAGGCACCAGCACAGCGCTCGGGATCAACGCGAACGGTTTCGTCGTGGGTGTAGCTGATGCGGACGGCGGTACGCGAGTTGGATTTCGCTGGGATCAGGCGGGAGGTCGACTGAACTTTAGGACCAATTCCGTAACGCTTGGAGGAAGTCACAGCACGGGCTGGGGGATCAATGATGGGCTGCAAATCGCGGGTGAGGCGAACACCGCAGATGTGCCGTCCCAGTTTTCGCACGCGTTCTTCTTCGGGCCAGGGATGGTCGACCTGAATGGTCAGGGTCCGTTCAACGGTGGACAGAACAGCCGTGCGGTGGCCATCAACAATTCGGGAATTGCGTGTGGGGCAGCCCAGATCCAGGGCGGCCAGTTCCGGCCTTTCCGCTACTCGTCCTCGACCGGAGTGCAGGCGCTTCCGACGCTGGGCGGCGGTGGAAGGGCGAACGCAATCAACGCGGCGGGCCGGATAGTTGGCCTGGCGGATGTGCCTAATGGTACCCACGCAGCCATCTGGTCTGGTCCCTCAGAACCGACTTCCTTCATCATCTTGACATTCACTCGATCTGTCTTGAGCGAGGCGTTCGGCATCAACGACGCCGGACTCGTGGTGGGCGCCCGAAAGGTGAGCGGAGCGTGGGGTGCTTACCTCTTCAGGCCGACCACCAACCGGGCCAGCCCGCTCGCAACTCTTAGCGGCACGCGCGAGAGTTGGGCCTTCGATATCAACAACCGGAGCCAGGTGGTGGGCATGGCCCAAGCACGCAGCGCAACCACGCGGCGGGCAGTCATCTGGGAAGGGAATCGGGTGGTGGACCTTAACTCCCGTCTCCCCAACAACAGCGGGTGGCGTCTCATCCGCGCCGTTGCACTCAACGACGCGGGCCAGATCGTCGGCGAGGGAATCCGCCTGGGTCGGCTGCGCGGGTTCGTCCTCACGCCCCAGTGACGAACTGGATCGCAGCGACCTTCCCCCCTACTGCATGACGCGAAGCGCCAGACGGTAGAGGAGCGCGCTCACGGGCGTCAGCAGGAAGGAGAGAACACAGTAGAGCAGCACGGTCGTGGTGAGGCCGGCGACGGTCAGCGCCACGATGCCTCCCGTGGTTGACGGCCCGCCCAAAAGCACGGCGACTGCCCAGCCCACGCCCAGCAACAGACCGCCAGGGATCATCGTGACGAGAAGGGCAACAAGAAGCGCGACTCCGGCCAGCGTGTTGCCTGCCAACTGAAGGAGAAGCCTCAACCCGAGGTAGCTCCAGAAGCGGCGGGAGGCGCGCCGTGCCTGGAGCAACACCCGCCCGCTGGCGGCCACCGGCCCGAGGCGGTAGAGCCACATGGAAGCCGGGGTTAGCTCGTAGAGGAGCACGAATGCGGGCAGGGTGAGAAGGGTCCAGGGTCCCAGCACCAGGAGGAACCGGAGCGCGCCTTCACCCAGCAAAGCTAGGGCCCGGTTAGCTGCGTCTTCGGGCGGGTTGGCGAGGAGCTGGGCGAAACGCCCGTAGACGTCGTGGGTGGCTGCGGCCTCTCCAAGGAAGAGCAGCGCGTAGAGGGGAAGCGTGAGCGCGCTGCTCCAGAGGAAGTGCCGCATGGCGGGCTGGAGGTACTCCCGGTAGGCCTTCGCCTGCGGCTCGCCTGTGGAGAGGCCCTCCATGAGACCGAAGGTGAGGGCCCGCCCCAGTGGCCCGAACGCGATCAGAACCAGCGCCAAGAGCAACAGCAGGCTCATCGCCACCGGGCTTCCCGCTATGGGCGCGCGCACTTCCGGGTTGGCCCAGAGAGGCGGGAGCAGGCCCAGCGGCGGCGGGGCCGCGCCCACTCCCACTGCTCCTGCCATCGCGCAAAGAATTGCGCACTGACGCCACCGGCGTATACCGGACGAACCGGCGAAGAGGCGCTGGATGTCTGCTATCCCCTGGCCCAGCATCCCAAGCCCGGCCTTGAGCGGCGCCTTATCAAGTGGGGAACACCCTGGCAATGGCTGGGAGCCGGTTGATTGCGACGCGCCTTCAGATTGCTGCATGGACGTGGCGTTCAGGCGTCCTGCCTACCGTTCGAACCGCAGGCGCTTTGCCCGATTCTTCCTCGAGACCCTGCTGCCCTCGCATCGGGAGGGAGGGCAGGTTGTAACCGCGTTCAGTAGGTAGATGTGGGGAGTGAAGGAAGTTAGCTCCGCAAATAGAAAACTCTGTCACCCTCGCCAAGCAACTCAACTGCGAAGCGGCCCGTGCCTTGCGGGGGTCCAGCCACGCCCGCAAGGCACCGGGGTAGCGACCTCTCCAACGGAGGGCAACCTCAGCGCAAGACACGCCACGCCCAACGTCGGGTTCAGCTGGACCCCCGAAAGAGACGGGCCCCACGCACCGGACGAAAGGCGAAAGGGACCGGGATCACTCCCGGTCCCGCACTGCGTCTCGTACGAGAAGCTACAGCTTTGGCACGTCGAACCACGGTCGGCTGATGTAATCCGAGAGCGTGAGCAGGAAGAGAATCGCGAGCCAGAAGAAGGCCGCGCCCGCGAAGAGCCGCGTCAACGGCGAGCTGAACTTCAGGTGCATGAACCAGATCATCACCACCAGCGCCTTGGCCACCGCAATGGCCATGGCAATGGGCAGGTTCCACGGCCCCAGGTCCGGGATGGCGGCCAGAAGCGTGACGACCAGCAGTACCATCAGCGTCGAGAAGACGATCAAGTAGGTCTTGATCGGCATCACATGATGGTCGTCGTCATGCCCGTGGGTATCGTGGCCGTGCCCGTGGGTGTCGCGACCGTGGGTCTCCACTGCGTGTGAGTGCGCGTGCCCTCCCTCGTGGGAATGACCGTGTTCCTGAGCTCCCTGGCCCTTTGACTTCTTACTGGCCATCAGTGCCCTCCGCCGCCATGCATGAGACCCGCAATCAAGTAGAGAAGCGGGAACAGGAAGATCCAAATGATGTCGACAAGGTGCCAGTAAAGCCCGAGGATCTCGACCGGCTGCTCATTGCCATTGGTGAACTTGCCCTGCCATCCCATCACTGCGAACGTACCGACCAGCCCCAACCCGATGATCATGTGGATGGCGTGCAGGCCGGTCATGCAGAAGTAGATCGTGAAGAACATCAGCACCTGATGGACGCCGGAGTTCGCCTCCAGAAGGTGAGCGGCCTGCTCCGGGTGGTCGGCATAGTAATGCCAGTTCAGCCCGGGGATGAGACCCTCTTGCCAGTCCACGCCCCACTCCACCGCCTTGATGCCGAGGAACGCAGCCCCCAGCACGAAAGTGATCAGGAGCCAGCGCACCAGCCATTTCCGGTCCTTACTGCCTGCCGAGTGAACCGCCATCGCCATCGTGAGACTGCTGAAGAGCAGGACGAACGTATTGATGGTGCCCAGCCAGATGTTCAGGTGCTTGCTGCCTTCTTCAAAGGCAACAGGGAACATGCCGCGGTAGAGGCTGTAAACAAAGAACAGCCCCCCGAACATCATCAACTCGGTGACCAGGAAGAGCCACATCCCGAGGGTGTGGCACTCCCGCTGCTGCTTCATGTCATCGAAGTGATGATGAAGCAGCGAATGGCCGCCTGAAGTACCGTGTGTTGGTGCGTGCGCGTCAGACACCACGGGGCGAATCCTCTTCCGGGACGGCGCTGATGGCCGGGCCGGGGGTTGCCAGCGGCACCCCTTCAGCGACACGGTCACCGGCGATCTGCAGACGGGTGAGCTCAAGCTCAAGCTGTGCTCGCTGAGCCTGTTCCTCGGCATGCTCCAACTCATCGCCTTCAGCGGAGTAGGCGTAGGGGCCGGTGGTCACAATCGGGATCTTCTCGAAGTTAAGCGTGGGCGGTGGGGAAGGGCACTGCCATTCCAGGCCGGTGGCTCGGAACGGGTTGGGACCGGCAATCGGTCCCTTCTTCAGCGACCAGAGCAGGTAGGTGAACGGCAGCGCGAACCCAAGCCCCATGATCGAGGCACCCGCCGTGGAGAGGATGTGCCAGAGCTGGAACTCCTCCGCGTAGGTGGCGTAGCGCCGCGGCATCCCCTCGATCCCCATGATGAACTGCGGGAAGAAGGTGAGGTTGAAGCCAACGAACACAATGATCGCGGAAGCCTTGCCCCAGCTCTCGGGATACATGCGGCCGAAGATCTTGGGCCACCAGAAGTGCATCCCGCCCAGGAAGGCCGTCATCGCCCCGCCCACCATCACGTAATGGAAGTGCGCCACCACGAAGTAGGTGTCCTGAAGATGGACGTCCGCCGCCATAGAGGCGAGGTGGAGACCGGTCAGCCCCCCAATGGTGAAGAGGCCGATGAACGACAGCGCGTACAGCATCGGCGTGGTCAACTGGATGGAGCCCTTGTGTAGGGTGGCGGTCCAGTTGAACACCTTGATGGCGGACGGGATGGCGACGATGAAGCTCAGGAACGAGAAGACCGTTGCGGCGAACGGGCTCTGGCTCGTCGTGAACATGTGGTGGCCCCACACCAGGAAGCTGATCACCGCGATCCCGAGGCTGGCGAAGGCGACGAACTTGTACCCGAAGATCGGCTTGCGGGAGAAGCAGGCCACGATCTCGCTGATCACCGCCATGCCCGGCAGGATCATGATGTAGACCGCCGGATGGCTGTAGAACCAGAACATGTGCTGCATCAGCACCGGGTCGCCGCCCAGCTTCGGATCGAAGAACCCAACGTGGAAGACGCGTTCCACCACTAGGGCCAGCAGCGTGATCGCCAGAACCGGGGTCGCCAGTACCTGGATGAGGCTGGTGGCGTAGATCGACCAGATGAAGAGCGGCAGGCGGAACCAGGTGAGTCCCGGCGCGCGCATCTTGTGCACAGTCACAATAAAGTTGAGACCGGTCAAAATGGACGAGAACCCAGCCAGGAACGCTCCCGCGATCACCAGCGAGACGTTGTCGTACGAGTACTGGGTGCTCAGCGGCGCGTAGAAGGTCCAGCCGGTATCCACGCCTCCGAAGATCATCGCGATGATGGCGATGAGCGCTCCAACCACGTACAGGTACCAGCTCAAGAGGTTGAGCTTGGGAAACGCCAGGTCCCTCGTTCCTAGCATCAGCGGCAGCAGGAAGTTGCCGAGGACCGCAGGGATGGAAGGAACCAGGAAGAAGAAGACCATCACAACCCCATGCATGGAGAACATGCGGTTGTAGGTCTGTGGCCGAACGATCAAGCCATTGGGTGTCAGCAGGTTGAGGCGGACCACCATCGCGCCGAAGCCGCCAATGGCGAACATCACCGTCAGGGAGATGAGGTACAGGATCGCAATTCGCTTGTGATCCAGCGTAAAGAACCACGACTTGAGGTCGTAGCCGGCATTCAAATAGTTCTCACGCGGCAGCCCATCCTCACCGGTGGCTGACCGCCGGCCGGGAATGAGCGGGTCGCCCGCTGTTATGGCGCTCACGGCCCCGTCCTTTCGTTGGCGGGCGCGACGTTACTGCCGGCGCGACCTCCGCCTCCTACTCCGTTGCCCTTGATGTTCTCCGGGATGAACCCCACGCGCGCCTCGTAGTCGCTGGCGCCCAGCGTGTTGGTGTTGTCCTGGCGAAGGTTCGTCTTGGGCGCATCCGCCCGCCCCATTGAGCGGAGGTAGGCGACTAGCTGAAAGACTTCCTCATTGGTGAGGCGATTCCGGTAGGTCGGCATGATCGCCCGATACCCCGCTGCAATCTCCTTCTCCGGCAGTACGATGGAGTCGTAAAGGTAGCGGTTGTCGGCTGTGATCGTCTCGGCCTTGATCTGGGAGAGCGGCGTGCCCTGCTTTGGGATCTGGATCGGAACCTGCCGGCCAAAGATGCCGGCGAGCATGGGTGCCCGGACGCTGGATCCGGGATTGTGGCAGCCGCTGCAACCGTGCTTTTGGAAGAGGCCCGCACCCACCTGGACGGCAGCCTCCGCCTGGTTGCCCTCGTTCAGCCACTTCTGATAGGCGGTGCGCTCCATCACGATCACCTTGCCCCTCATCTTGCTGTGCTCGGTGCCGCAGAACTCTGCGCAGAAGAGGTGGTAAGTGCCGGGGCGGGTCGGCTTGAACCAGAGGTAAGTGAACTGCCCCGGGATGACGTCGGTCTTCAGGCGGAAGGCCGGCACGAAGAAGGAGTGGATCACGTCCTCGGAGGTCATCGCCAGCCGGATTGGCTGACCGACGGGGACGTGAAGCTGATTCATCTCCCAGCGGCCATTCGGCTGCTGAAGCTTCCACATCCATTGCTTGCCCACCACATGGATCTCCATCGCATTGGCGGGGATGCGCCGCTGGTTGAGGAAGAGAGCCGTAGCCCAGGCGAAGAGACCCAGGCAGATCAGCAGCGGGATGACCGTCCAGATGACCTCTATGGAGGTGCTATGGAGGACCGGGTTGGCTCGGTTGACCTTGTTCCCCTGGCGGTAGTAAACCGCCAGCCAAATGAGGGCGACGAAGATACCGGCGGAGAAGAATATGGCCACGGCGTTGAGCGCTATGAGGAGGTAGTCGATCTCCGCAGCGCCCGAGGATGCCTGTGGCGGCAAGAATGGAAATTTAGCGAATGTCTGCACGTTCCTGATCCTAACCGTGCACAGCCAGTGGTCTCGCACCCGGTCTGCGAGCGCGGTTGCGCCAACTCATCAGCCCGATGCTCAGTGCAATCACGCCCACCGTAAGGATGGAGGCCACCCTCACGACGCTCATGATGGCCAGGCTGTACTTACCGGTCAGCGGGTTGTAGTGGTAGCAGAGCAGCGCCAGCGCATCGAGCGGGCTGCCAATCTTGTTGCGACCCGCCTCCACGATCCCGAACCGCAGGTCACGGGGATCGTAGTTGAGGCGGAAGAAGTAGCGGGCGACCTTCCCTTCCGGCGTAGCGATCATCACGCCATCAGGATGGGCGTACTGATCGGTGCGCGCGTCG
>JANPLG010000048.1:0-30190 GCA_031426395.1 Actinomycetes bacterium | reverse complement strand
GCCGGAGATCGTTGGGGAGCTGCTGGTCCGCGTGGGGATGCACACCGGCGAGCCGTTCCTCGGCTACGACCCCACTGGCCGACCCGATTACTTCGGTCCGATGGTCAACCGGGCGGCCAGGGTCTCCGCTGCCGGGCACGGGGGCCAGATTCTGATCTCCTCGGCCACTAAGGATGTGCTCTCCGGCGCGCTGGGCGCTGATTTCACTCTTGAGGATCTCGGGACGCACCGGCTGCGCGGACTCGAGGACGCGCCGGAGCATCTCTACGGGGTGGTTCACTCCCTCTTGCCGCAGCGACGCTATCCGGCGCTTAGAACCCTTGAGGGAATCAGGTCCAATCTGCCTCCCCAACCAGGCACTTTCGTCGGCCGCAACGAGGAGCTGGGTCAGCTCCGGGCACTCCTACAGAAGCCGGAGACGCGCCTGGTCACTCTGCTCGGATTCGGCGGGATGGGCAAGACCCGCACCGCTCTCCAGCTTGGGGATCGCTGCGTCCATGATTTCAAGGACGGCGTCTGGTGGGTGGAGGTGGAAGAAGCGCGGAATAGTGAGGCGATGTGGGAGCGAATCTCCTACGACCTTCGCCTTTCCCTCCTGCCACAGCCAACGGTCCGAGAACAGGTGCTGGCCCACCTGCGGGACCGCACCTCTCTGATCATCCTGGACAATACGGAGCAGGTCTCGGACCCCGCCCGTTGCGTGCTGGACATCCTTCAGTCCGCGCCGGACGTCAAGGTGCTGGTGACCTCGCGTCGTGCCCTGGAGCTTCAGGCGGAGCGTCTGGTCGAGATTCGGCCCCTTCCACTTGCAGACGCGGAGCGGCTCTTTGTGGAGCGAGCCAGGAGCCGCAAGTCGGACTTTTCCCTGAACGCCGAGAACGCGGCCGATGTCCGCGAACTCGTCCAGCGGCTGGAGGGCGTGCCGCTTGCCATTGAGCTGGCAGCGCCGCGCATCGTGGGGATGAGTCCGCGCGAGATCAACGTCCGCCTCCGGGAGCGCTTCCGCGTGCTGCAGAGTAGGTCGCCGGAGCTGCCGGACCGTCAGCGTGCGCTGCGGGGTTCCATCGACTGGTCCCACGACCTCCTTTCGGCGGCAGATCGCTCCCTCTTCGCCCAGGTTTCAGTGTTCTCCGGCGGCTTCACCCTGGCGGACGCGGAGGATATCTGCGAAGCCGACGACGTCTTCGAAGGAGTGATGGAGCTTCGCCGGCAGTCGCTGCTGCGCACGGAGACCGACGCGGCCACCCAGGAGACGCGCTACCTGCTGCTGGAATACGTCCGCGAGTACGCTGCGGAAAAACTGGACGAGGCGGACCATGACGCAGCCTCCGTCCGGGAGCGGCACGCGGAGTACTTCCTGAAGTACGCGGAGAAGCGCACGGTCCGGATGCGCACCCGTGGCGAAGCCCAGGCACTGGACGAACTGGGAGTGCAGGCCGACAACCTGAGGGTCGCCCTCTCCTTCTACGAGGAGCAGGGCTTCCGGGAGCAGGCGGCGCGTATGGCCGTGAGCCTCTACCAGTGGCTCTATCGGCGGGGGCTCTGGTCGGAGGCCCGGCGCACCCTGGAAACCGGGCGTGATGCCGTCTCACGGCCAACCACCGCGGAGCGGGAAGTCCTGGCCCGGATTCAGCATTACTACGCAAGCCTGCTCCTCGATCTCGGGGAGCGCGAGGCGGCGATGCGGCTTGCAACGGAGAACCTCGCACTCTGGCGCTCTATCGGCAAGCCGGAAGGGACGGCGGAGGCGCTCAATCTCCTCGGGCTGCAGACCATTGATGACGGCGATGCCCAGGAAGCACTGGCACTGCTTGAGGAGTCGCTCGCCCTGCTGGCCCCCAGGGACAACTCCCGGCGCGGTATGGCGCTGCACAATCTGGCGCGCCTGAAGGACCGGATGGGGGAGAAGGACCAGGCGCGTGAGCTGTACGAAGAGGCGCTACAAGCGCGCCGCGCCGCAGGCGATGCACGGGGCGAAGCGGAGACGTTGGGCAACCTGGGCGTCAAGGCGCACTTCGCGCAGGACTTCGAGGAAGCGAGCGCTCGTTATCACGAAAGCCTGGCGATCAACCGCGCGCTGCGAGACCGCCGCGGCATCGCAGTGATGCTCACCAACCTGGGCGAACTGGCGCAGCAGGACGGCGATATGGAGCGCGCCGTCGTCCTCTTCCTCCACGCCGAGCAGGTCTTCCTTGAACTGCAATCGGCGGATTACCTCACCTACGTCCAGGAGAACCTGCAGCAACTTCGGGCAGCGGTAGGGGAGGAGCAGTGGCAGATCCTCAAGGCAGCAGCCGGCAGCAGGGGCTGGGAGGAGTTGGTCTAGCCGATTGTGGCCTCCACCGATTCGACCGGTCATTGGCCCCCAGAACCATAGTCTGCAGCCTTGTGCTGCTTTCGATCACGGCGACCGTCTTGTCTCTGCACCCGTTCCGAATCGCCCTGGCCTCGCGCGTATCAGAGCCTAGTGGTCGGCCAAGCAAGATACGTGGATTCCGGTAGGCCCGTGGTTCGTGCGTACTTTCGCCCCTCCGGGGCTTGGGAGTCTCTTGTTATAGGCACCAGGGGCTTGCGCGCCCTGGCTACATTCTTTCGCCCCTCCGGGGCTAATGGATGGCGGAACCAGAGCATCAACTTACGAGGCACCGTTCTTCCGAACGCTGCTTTGAAACGGATCAAACTCGACCGACCACTGGAGATGCTTGGTGTTCGCTCTTTCTGTTAGTCCAGTTGGCCGCGCCGTCCCGCGTCGCCTTTGCAACTCGGCTTCACTGCGGTCAGTCGTCCAGCACCACGCAATCGTAGACTTCCAGTCCTGGCATTGCGTGGCGGGCACGGGTCTGGTAGGTTCGCGGATCCAATTCCAGCATCCCGCAAGGAAGTCTCATCCTGGCGAGGAGCCGCTCTCGCCAGCCGGTGGGCCTACGACGCTTCGGGCTGCTGATCCCCACCCAGAGGGAATCGCCGTGGAGCATCATGCCCCGGACGAAACCGTGCAGGCGCCGTACCCGCCGTTTCGACTGGGTAACGAGATCCACCTCGACAAGGGCCGACTCATGCGACTCGCAGCAGAGCACCCGACCATCCGGGAGAGCAACGAGGCTATGGGGCTGTGACAGCGGCTCGAAAAGGACGTCGAACCGGCCCGCACTCCAATCGAGGCGGAGGATTTTGCCTGCGGTGCGCCAGGCGTCGGACTGGTTCTTCACTTCGCGCCGGCCCTGCGTGAGCGTGAAGATTGAGAGGAGCAGCTCGCCGTCTCGCTCAATCAAGCAATTGGGGTGGCAGACATCGCCCTCGTCCGGGACCAGTTGCAGGTCGTCGATCCGCTTCATTCGTTCATCGAAGCGAGTGACCCGGTTGCCGTAGCTGGCCACCAGGTAGAACGCACCATCGATCCACCGTAAGTCATGGCACCCGTTCTGACCCGTTTCCGCACGCAGGGTGATCTCCAGCGTTAGTGGATGAAGGTGGAAGATGGCCCCGTCGTGCTCCGAGAAGTAGTAGCCATCCGGGCCGCGAGTGACGCCTCGGACGCGCCGGGAATGGATCCGCCGGGATGCGCCGCTGGCAGTATCCAGAACGTACAGCCCTTCCAGGGGCGGATTGGGCGTTGAGATGAGCAATCTTGGTGCTGCGCCGCCTGCGGCACGCACGGATCGCTGCTGCGACGGCGCACTGACCATGAATTCGGACACCTTCCACCAGGCGTTTGGATCACGCCGGTGGTGACCCAGCCGGAGCGACAGACTCCTGCAAGTATGTCCGCACTGATGCGAATGGACAGCCTTCTCTGCCGGCCCTCGGTTCTGGACGGTCGCTCCCCCTGTTTTCAATCCAGAGCGATACGGGTAACACCGGGGGAACGCGAAACCGGCCCGCTGGGTCCTGAAGGCCCTATGGCGTGAGCCGCCTAACGGAGACCGAGAGAATGAAGCGAACTAGATCGATTGAATTGACCCTTCCGCTCTTGGCGGGAGCCGTGGCGATGACTAGTGCCACCGGCGTGCAGCCGGCAATGGCGCAACGCCAGGCACCGATCAAGCAAAAGGTCGCCCAGCGAGCGCCGCTGAATTCGGAGCGAGTGGTCGTCCCGGCGGACACCGTGGTGCGGGTGAAGCTGGATGAGACGGTGAACAGCCGCAACGTGCGCATCGGAGACAAGTTTCAGGCAACCCTTGCTGATAGCGACCGCAGTGGATTCCCGGATGGCACTCGCTTTGATGGCAGCGTGACCGAGGTCCAGCGCTCCACGGAGGATCGCCCTGGCGTCCTCGACATGCGCTTCACTCGCGCAACGCTTCCGGGTGGACGGAGCGTGGCTCTCGACGGTCGGCTGGCGAGCCTGGCGAATGACGACATTCGGCGTGGTGCCAACGGCCGGCTGGAAACCCGGCGGCGCTCCGGCGGAGACCGTTTCGATCCGAAGTGGGTCGGCTACGGTGCGGCGGGCGGCGCGGTCCTGGCCGAGATTCTTGGCTCCAACTTCCTCAAGGGTGCCCTCCTGGGCGGTCTTGGCGGTGCGGTTTACGGCTACCTCAACCGGGACCGGGATCGCCGGGACTTCCGAGACGTGACCGTGGACCGCGGTACTGAATTCGGCATCCGGATGTCCCAGCGGGTCGCGTTCAACGAAGAGCCGAGCTATCGCTACGCTTCCCGCAACGACCGCTACTACGACCGGGTCAACGACCGCCCCATTGATCGCGTGAACGATCGCGTGAACGATCGCTTGATCGACCGGACACGGACCGGCAACGACCGCGTGGCGGGTACCCGGAACGAGTACCGGTTCGCGGGGACGGGTGTCTTCCTGGACAACCGAACCGTTGAGCTGCAGGGGCTACGACCCATGAATGTCAACGGCCAGCTCTACGTGCCGCTCGCGCCCATTGCGGAGAGCGCCGGGTGGAAGCTTCGCCATCGGGCGGGTGATGACTACTTCAGCCTCACCACTGCCGGTGGCAAACAGGCCGAGGGCTACGCCGGCGAGCATTCCGTCACCACGGGAGCCAATCAGAGCGAGCGCCTAGAGGACGCCCCGATCCTAGTGGACGGCGATGTCTTCGTCCCTACGGAGTTCCTCAACCGCGTGGGCGAGCTCCGGGTGAACTGGAACCGGACCGGTCAGCGGCTGGAGCTGCAGACCTACCGCTAAGCTACTGGAGCCCATACGCTCAGCCGCGGGTGCCTGTCCTAGAACAGGCACCCGCGGTTTTTTGCGTGTCAGGCCGCTGCCAGTTGCACAGCTCCGAGGCTGCGACCTCAAGCATAGGGGGCATTTTGCTGCCACCTAAGGCTCATGCGAGAAAATGAAACTTTAAGGAAACACTTCTGTCACAAAGTTTGGCCACAACTAAGGCGTATCCTCTCGCCGCCCCCAGCACCTCTCGCCGGGGCGTGGCGGACTTCATCTGGGAGGGCTTTCCATTGAACCTAGTCACCCGCTTCATTCAGCGGCGCAAGCGCCGCTCATCCGTCGGATTCACGCTCATTGAGCTGCTGGTGGTCATCGCCATCATCGCCATCCTGGCGGCGATCCTGTTCCCCGTCTTCGCCCAGGCTCGCGAGGCGGCTCGGAAGACAAGCTGTCTCTCGAACTTCAAGCAGGTCGCCACCGGCATCCTGATGTATGTCCAGGACTATGACGAGAGCATGCCGCCCGTTGAGTACGCGTGCTGTAACTACAACCCAGCGGTGGACACGTCCTATCCGGAGCTGATCCAGCCCTATACCAAGAATTGGGGGATCCACAACTGCCCGTCGGATCCGTTCGCAAACGACGATATCGGGCTTCAGCAGATGGGCGTCCCGCAGAACGCGCCGCTGAAGAACAAGTCCTACGCTTGGGGTCTGACCGGTGACCTTGGCTACAACTACATGTACCTCTCGCCGTTCAACGCTCAGGCGCGGTACATTGGGACCAGCCTTGCCAGCGTGGGGCAGCCCGCGAACACGCTGATGCTTGCCGATTCCATCTGGGATCTGCAAGGTGGCCGGCCGGCCGGCGGCGGCAACTGGTTCATTGAGGCACCGAGCTGGTGGTACTCCGGCTCCTCCTACTGGTTCGGCGGGTGGCAGTACAACAACCCGAACAGTTGGCTCCGATACGGAGGAACCTGGCCGCGCCACAATGAGACCCTCAACGTCGGCTTCGTGGACGGTCACTGCAAAGCAATGAAGGTGACGGGCCTCATTGCTGGCGTGAACCCTCTCACTCGGACGGTCAGCGACCGCAATGCCTACATCTGGGATCGCGACTGATCGATGCTTGGGAGGCGGGCGAAACCATCGTCTCCCCGTTGAGGAGCTGAATGTCATGAACGTCAAAGTACTTGCCGGGATCGCGGCTGGGTTGGTCGCCGTCGCGGTTGGCCTCTTCTTCTTCAAGATGTCTGCCGGACCGACTGCGCCACCGGTGGAGCCGCTGCCCGCGTCGTCCCAGGCGCCCGCCACGGCACCGCCCCCGGAGGCCGGTTCAATGCCCGGGACGGCGGGAGGTCCGGGCGGTGGGGGCGTGGTGCCCGCGGCGTCTACTGCATCTGCCCCCAATGCAGTGGCACTGCCAGGTGGAAAGGGGCGCCGATGACCGAAGGAATGGCGTGAGTTCAGCGTTGGCTTGAGACACCAAAGCGGGCGACCGGGGCAGCAGTCTGCTCCGGTCGCTTCTCGTTTGGCCTTAAACGGCCCATGCTGGAGAGTGCCGCTCGTGTTGTGGACAGAGAATGAGCGATCAGGCGGAGACGGGGATCGGGATAGAGAAACGGTAAGGTTGTCGTTTCCCCCGCGAACGTCCAATCAGAATCCAAACTTACCGATCGAACGACCGGTTGTTCCGTCGACGGCCACCGACTACGAATCAGGGACCAGAGCCGTATCCCTTAGCTCCGCGCTCAGCCCCCGCTGCAAGAGCGCGCCCTCACGGCTCACCCCCAGCACCAGCGCTGACAGCCGCTCCCCGCCCCGTGCCGTGAATCGGCCGACCGTCACCTCGGCCACGCCGCTTCCGTCGGTGACCGCTTCGGCAATCGCCATGAAGGGCTGGCGCTGGATCAGCAGCTTCACTCGGGCGCGGGGAACCGGCCGGAACTGGCTATCGGAGACCTTCACCTTCACCTCGGCCGCCCAGCGGTGCCCACGCTGCCGGACGAAGAGTTGCACCGCTTCCACCCGGAGTACTCGATCCGGTCGGCCCATTGGCTCATCTGCGGCTCTGACGGCGGCACCGGCATCCAAGCGCCCCCAGCCATAGCGCTCCGAGTAGGTGCGCCACAGGAACCGGTGCGCAGCAGGACGGGAAGTGCGCAGCAGCAGGCCACGCAGTTCCGCCCCATTTCGTGGCCGCACACCCGCCAGCAGCGCGGCCACCCCGGAGACGTGCGCGCACGCCATCGAGGTCCCCTCTAGCGATTGCTCCTCGAACTGCGTCGGATCTCCAAGGTAGGAGAAGCTCTGCTGTGAGATCCCGTCCAGGCGGTTGTCACGGTCCTGGTCGTTGAAGAGGCTTCCGCCCGGCGCTGAGATTCCAGTGCCCGGTCCGTGGGTGCTGTACTCCGCAAGCCGCCCATCCTGACGAAGCGCGGTGACGCCCAGCACCTCCACATCAAACGCCGCCGGATAGAACGGATGCCGGGAAGCCTCATTGCCGGTGGCGGCGACCAGCAAGCAGCCCTTCTTGCGGGCATATGAGACGGCGTCAGCCAGCACTTCCGATCCCGCCGGGGAGCCGAACGACATGTTGATCACATGCGCACCGTGGTCCGCCGCCCAGCGGATGCCCAGAGCAATAGCCGACTCGGGCAGTACTACGCCGTTCGGCAGAATCTCACTGGCGTTCACGGGGATGATCGCGGCGTACGGGGCGATGCCTGCGGCTCCGATGCTGTCATAGTATCCAGCGGCGATAGTACCCGCTATGTGGGTGCCGTGGTTCACCTCATCGTTGGGATGGGAGTCGCCCCGTAGCACATGGTACGGGAAGATGAACGACGTTCCCTCGAAGTCCGGCGCCCTCGCGAACCGGCGTAAGGTGCCGTCGCCTGCAGGGCGGAGGTAGTCCTCGAACGCAGCGCCGGAATCGACCACGGCCACCCTCGCGCCCGCGCCGGGAAGCCGTCCCCTGCGGTGGAGGAGGTACCAAGCATCCCAGATCCGTGCCGCTCCCTCCACCTCTCGTCGGAAGTTCCATTGGGCCGGCCAAAGCGGGTCGTTCGGGGGCGGCGGCACGGAGAGCAGGCAGTGATACCGATTGAGGCTGGCGTGGAGGACTTTTGGACGCATCCGGGCGCTCCGGGCAGCGTTCGCGGGCGTCCATCCCGGCCTGACCGCCTCAGTACGAAACGGCTGCGCATCACCCTCGTACCGCACCAGCAACTCCTCTCGCGGTGCGTGGACGGGTTCCGGGTTCCGGCTGCCAGACCGAGCAGGACTCGAGAGCGCGAGGCACGCCGTAGTTGCTGAGCCGGTCATGAGCAACAGGCGCGTGAGCGTGGGATTGAGATGCATCATTGCTCGCGGCGACATGCTATCCTCATCGTCGCTTCCAGAGAGAGCTGACCACAAAGTGCCCGATGCTTTTCATCCTCCGTTCACCAGTCCGTCGGGTTTATTGCGACCCTGTTGTGGGGAGAAGCTGCTGCCTTGGTAACCCAATTAGTAGACACGCATTGCCATCTCAACCATACGCTATTCGCCGGGGAAGTGGACGAGACCCTCGAACGTGCTCGGGCTGCGGGGGTGGGGGAGTGCATTCTGATCGGCTTCGACCTGCCCTCCAGTCGCTTGGCTGCGGAAATGGCCGACCCGGCGGCGGGACTCTTTGCCACGGTTGGAATTCATCCCCACGATGCCCTCACCTGGTCCGCCGAAGCGGAACGTGAGCTGCGACAGCTCGCGGAGAGGCCCGGGGTGGTGGCGATAGGAGAAATCGGCCTCGACTTCTACCGGGACCTCTCACCGCAGGAAGCGCAGTATGCGGCGTTTCGGGCGCAGCTTGAACTTGCTATGGACCTCGGCCTGCCGTTCGTGACGCACACGCGGGAATCAGTGGCGGAAGCTTTGGACGTGCTGGAGCCATACTGCCGTGCTGGCGCCAGGGGAGTGATGCACTGCTGGAGCGGCGCGGTGGACGAAGCCAGGAGAGCGTGGAGCCTTGGACTCTATCTGGGAATCGGAGGAGTGGTGACCTATAAGAAGCCTGGAGACTTACCGCTGGTGGTCCAAGCGGCCACGGAATCTGCTCTGCTCCTGGAAACCGATGCCCCTTACCTACCGCCCATGCCGCATCGGGGCAAGCGAAACGAGCCGGGATACGTCGCCTTGATCGCCCAGAAGGTCGCGGAGTTGCGCGGTGTTTCGCCCAATGAAGTAGCGGCGTCCACCACCGCCAACGCTCGGCGATTGTTCAATTTATCGATGGGTAGCCTGTGAAGCAGGTCACTCGACTTGAAGTTATGGGAACCGGGGTGGAATAGCAGCCATCCCTATCGAAAGAGCCGCGCAACCGGCACTGCCAGGGACCCCCTTCCGCAGCCGCCCAGCGCCACTACAAGTTAGAAAAGAGAAACCATGCAACGAAGAACCATCTTAAGCTTGAGTGCCGTAGCCACTCTTCTCACCGGAACCGTCGCCACCGCCCAGATTGGGCAGGGGCGGCTGCGAACTGAAGACGGCGTCACCGTGCAGGTGGTTGGCCGGGTGCGCTCCGCGGATCAGAACAGCTTCACGCTGGTGGCGAACGGAATGACCTTCGAGGTCCGAGCCAACCGGCGTGAAGTGATCGGCAACCAGGATCTCCGGAACGGCTTCCGTGTCCGCGTCTACGGCGACCTCACCCAGGCCAACCGCATTGACGCCGACCAGGTCATGGTCGTCTCCCGAGACCGAGATGACGGCCCCGGCGGCAATCGCCCTGGAGGCCGGGCCCGCACCCTGTCCGGCACAGTGCGGAGCGTGAGCCAGACTGAGAACTTCATGACGCTGAACGCCGCCGCCGGCAATCTGCGCGTGGAGTGGGACCGGGACACCGAGTTCACCCGCAACGGGCAGCGGTCGACACCGCGGGACTTCCGCGTGGGTGACACGGTGCGCGTCGTCGGCACCCGCACTGGCCTCAGCGCAGTGAAGGCTCGTCGGGTAATCGTGGGTGGCCAGGCCGGTTGGGTCAACGGCGGCGTAGGCGAGATCCTCAGCCTGGACAAGCGGGCGAACGAGATGGAAGTCGACTTCGACGGCGATGTCTGGACCGTCAAGCTGGTCAACGCTCGAATCACCCAAGGTGGGCGCCGCGTGGAGATCGATGATCTCCGCCTGGACCAGGACGTCCGGGTGAGCGGAACCGCTCGCGGGAACAAGACCGTGGAGGCCACGGAAGTCGCATTTGTTGGACGCGGCAGCGGTCGCTAACCGTCCCAACGGGTCGTGACTGAGAAGGGACCGGGCCGTGGGCATCTCCCACGGCCCGGTCCTTGTTCGTGTCACCCGGTTAGTCCGGCTGATTTTAGCTTCCGGTCACCACCCATCCTCACATGCTAGGTCCCGAAATGCCCTACTTCTTTGCAGCGAGAAGCCCTTGCGCTTTCATCCACTCGCCGCAGCGCGTGGGCCAGCTTGTGACGTGGTGCTCGCTGGGACGCAGGCCGTAGCCGTGTCCGCCTGATCGGTAGATGTGCAGTTCGGCCGGAACGCCCGCCCGCTTCAAGGCGGTGAAATAGCGGAGGCTGTTTTCTGGATGGATCGGATCATCGTAGGCGTGCGCCAGGAAGGTGGGCGGCGTCTCTTTGGTGACCCGGATCTCGGGGATCAGCCCTTCCGACTTCGGATCCATCAAGTAAGCAGGATAGATCAGGATGGTGAAGTCCGGGCGGCAGCTCACCTGGTCCACCGCATCCACCGCCGGGTAAGCGCGCCGGTCCCAGGAAGTGCTGGCGGCCGCAGTCAGGTGCCCACCCGCCGAGAAGCCAAGCATCCCGATCCGGCCGGGGTCGACGCCCCAATCCTTCGCTTTGGAGCGGACCAGGGAGATGGACCTCTGGGCGTCCATCAAGGGGCCCTGGGGCTGCTCACCGTTCGGCTGGCCGACGGGCCGGGGCACGCGGTACTTGAGCAGCACCGCGTTCACGCCCATCCCATTCAGCCATTGAGCCACTTCCTCGCCTTCCAGGTCCCAGGCCAGGATGCCGTAGCCTCCGCCCGGCGCGATGACAACCGTCGCGCCGGTGTTCTTCTCCTTGGGTGCCCGGAAGAGCGTCAGAGTGGGAAGGCTGACATCGGTCAGCCGAACCACCTGCTTCTCGTTCGGGCGCTGCTCCTGCGCACGCTCCGCGCCTTTCGCGGTTATCTCACCCGGCGGCTTTCCTGGCCAGACGCTCAGCACCGGCTTTGACTCCTGCGCGTGACCCATTGACAAACTGCACAGAATGCCAACCAGAGCAACCCAACCAAAGGGACCGACACCGGTTACCCTCTTGCACCAGGTTCGGCAATTCGCAATTTGCAATTGACAGTTTTCAATTTTCAATTGTTTCCCCGTTTCCCTACTGCTGATCGTAGTCCATCAGCTCGCGCACCCAGATGTTCCGGTACCGCACCGGGTTACCGTGATCCTGGAACCCGATGGGTCCATTCGGACCATGCGGCACGTACTTCGCAAGCTGGCGGAACGACATCGGACCCAGCGGCGCTGTGTGGTTGTGGACCACCACCCCGTTATGGAGCACTGTGACGTGCGCAGGGGCGACCAGCTTTTCGCCCTCAAACTTGGGCGTCTTCCAGATGATGTCATAGCTCTGCCACTCACCCGGCTTGCGGCTGGCGTTCACCAGCGGCGGGTACTGACCGTAGATAGCGGCGGCCTGACCATCCGCATAGGTTGGGTTGTCGTAACTGTCCAAGACCTGAATTTCGTACTTGCCCATGAGGAAGACGCCGCTGTTCCCGCGTCCCTGGCTGTTGCCCTGCACGTTGATAGGGGTGGCCCACTCCACGTGAAGCTGGCAATCCCCAAACTCTTGCTTGGAGAAGACATAGCCGGCACCGGCAACTGAGATAAGCGCGCCATCCTCAACCTTCCACTTGGTGGGGTTGCCCTTGTCATCCCGCCAGTTCTCCGTGCTCTTGCCGTTGAAGAGCACCACGGCATCGGAGGGCGCGCGGCCGGGGGTATCCGGTGTGCTCGCGGTGCCTGGATCGATGATCTTTGGAGTGGGCCGGTCGGGATCGTGGACATGCCATTTGCCGTTCGGAAGCAAGGGCGTGTCCTTGAAACCGTCGCGCTTCTGCTGGGCCTGAGCGGCAAGGCCCAGCCCAACGCCGGCGGCAAGCGCGGCGCTCAAGGCGAGGGCCCATCGGGTCCGGTGGTTGGCCGGCTTCAGTGCCTGGCTCATCAGGGGGTCTCCTTTAGCAGTCAAATCTGGATTGCGGAATTCGAGTTGGCTACCGTGCGGAACGCCGCACCGCCCAGCATTGCGATGGGAGCGGGTGGCATCCGATTCGGTTTGCGCCGCGCAGCCCTGTTCCGTCACTGCCGCAGCGACTCCTCTCCCGCGAGCATGGCCGTGAAACACGCTCACGCCTTCGCGGTTCACGTCAGAGGCGCTATGATGCGCCGGTGAGAACGCTGATCCTCGATGCCATCTCGGAGTTGGAACCGGCGGTCGCCACTGCGGCGGCCATCCTGCGCGGCGGTGGGCTGGTAGCCTTCCCCACGGAGACGGTCTACGGGCTGGGCGGGCTGGGACTCAACGCGGATGCAGTGGAGCGAATCTTTTTCGCCAAGGGCCGGCCGTCCACCGACCCGCTCATCCTGCATGTCGCCTCGCCGAACTGGGTGCGCGACCTGACGTTGGGCATCCCACCGGTAGCCGTGCAGTTGATGGAGCAGTTCTGGCCGGGACCCCTCACCCTGGTGCTCCCGTGCTCCGCCGTGGTGCCGGACGGGGTGACAGCGGGCCTCGACTCCGTGGCCGTGCGGATGCCTGCGCATCCCGTGGCCCTTGCGGTGATCCGGGCGCTGGACGCGCCACTCGCCGGACCGAGCGCCAACCTCTTCGGCCACGTCAGCCCAACCACGGCAGCGCATGTGATGGCGGACCTAGACGGGCGCATCGACGCGGTGCTGGACGCTGGGCCGACGGAGTACGGGGTCGAGTCCACGGTTCTGGACGTGCGCGGCACCAGTCCGGTGATCCTCCGCCCGGGCGGGATTACCATGCAGCAGCTCGCCGAAGCGATAGGCAGCCCTGTCCTCTTGAGGCACGACAGCGCCGATGAGGCCAAGCCTCAGGTTGGCCCGGGTCTACTCACCCGGCACTACAGCCCGCGCGCCGAGGTCCGCCTCTATCACGGCACCAACCCCGCATCCATTTTGAGACGGATGATTGCCGACGCACAGACCCTGCCGCCCCGAGCCGTGGTGCTAGCTCTTTCCGAGGATCTGCCCGTTCTGGCGCAGCACGGCATCCAGGCCTGGGATTTGGGGAGCCGCGCTCATCTCGCCTCCGCCGCCAGGTGCCTCTATGACTACCTGCGGAAAGCCGACCAGCAAGGAGCTCCCGTGATCCTCGTTTCCGCAGTGCCCGATACCGGGATTGGAGCGGCCATCAACGACCGCCTCCGGAGAGCCGCCTCCGGTCGCATCCTGCGGGTCCACTGAACCAATAGGCAAAAAAAACCCGGACCCTGGGAGAGTCCGGGTGCGCGGTCACCCGCTGCTAGTTGCTGCTTGTCGTAGTCACCAGTAAGAACGCACCTTTGCCAATCAAGGTTGCGCCGCTATCTTAAGAAATCACTAAGGGGACCTGGACATTCGGAAGGACCGGCACTCGAGCTTTAAGCGCGGGCATGGCTCTTGAAGACGAGTGCTGCGTTGATGCCGCCAAAGCCGAAGCTATTGCTGAGCACCGTATCGACACGCTGGCTGCGCGGGGCCTCGGTTACGTAGTCCAAATCGCAATCCGGGTCGGGCTGGGCGACTTCCGTGCAGGGCAGGAAGCCGTCGGTGATGGAGAGGCATGCGATTGCCGCCTCAATCGCGCCGGTTGCTCCCAGCGGATGGCCATGAAGTGACTTACTGGAGGTCACCGGCACACGCTTTGCTCGCTCGCCCAGGAGTTGCCGCAGCACCAGCGTCTCCGTCCGGTCGTTCAGGGGAGTGCCGCTGGCATGGGCGTTGACGGTGTCCACCTCGTCGGCGGTCAGTCCGGCGTTCTGGAGAGCCAGGCGAGTGCAACGCAGGGCGCTCACGCCGTCGGGCCGAGGGGCGGTCATGTGGTGCGCGTCATTGGTCAGCGCCGCGCCGGCCAGTTCGGCATAGATCCGCGCGCCGCGAGCTATGGCCGCTTCCTCGGTCTCAAGAAGCAGCATCGAGGCGCCTTCACCCATCACGAAGCCATCTCGCGTTAGATCCCAAGGACGGCACGCGCGCTCCGGGGGATCAAGTTGGCGGCTCATCGCCTGGATAATGTCGAACGCGCCGAAGCAGACCGGGTAGAGAGGTGCTTCAACGCCGCCCGCCAGCATCCGGTCCGCCTGGCCGAGCTGCAGGTAGCGCAGCGCATTGCTCAGCGCGATGGCGCCTGCGCTGCAGCTGTCCCCGTTGGCCGTGGCCGGTCCCGTGAACCCGAACTGGATGGCGACATTGCACGACCCCGCGCCCACGAAGACGGAGAGCGCGAGCATGGGGTGGACCGCCCGCCAGCCGCCACGCAGGTAGGCGTCATGGTTCTCCTCACCAAACCCCACGCCGCCCAGCGCGGAACCAATGCAGACCCCGACCCGTTCCCGGTCGACACTCTCCGGCCGCAGCCCACCGTCCTCGAGCGCCAGCGTCCCCGCACCGATGGCCATCTGGGAATAGCGGTCCATCCGCCGCGCCTGCTTCCGGTCCAGGTAGCGCTCCGGCTCGAAGTTGGACACCTCCGCGGCCACGCGGCATCGGAACGGCTCGGTATCGAAACGGGAGATAGGCCGGATGCCCCGGCGTCCCTCCCGCAGCGCCTGGCGCAGTTCGGTCACGCCGGTGCCAATGGAGGTAATCAGCCCAAGGCCTGTAACCACGACCTTCTTCATCTCACGCTCCTTCGATCCGTCTCTGCTTCAACCGTAGCCTTGAGGCAGGCAAGTGTTCGTCCCGCGACCGCGTTCACGAAAACTTCCGCCACCACCCACTTTCCCAGCGAGGTGCGCACCAGCGGCAGCTTGAGGTCGAGTTCATGGCGGATGGTCACTTCCACGCCCTCAACCAGGGGAACCAGGTCCCACACCACGTCCATTCCCGTGGCCGGCCCAGCGATGTGGTGGAATCGCATCTGCCAGAGGTGGCGGTCCACCCACAGATGAGAGCGCCACTTGAGCGGCCACGGGATCGGGCCGAAGTGTCGCCAGCAAGCCATCTCCACCGTCAGCCTGCTCTTCCCTTCGTGAACCTCCTGGTCCAGCACCTTCACCCAGCGGTAGTGCGGGAGGAACTTCGGCCAGCCGGGAAGATCGAAGGCAAGATCCATGATCCGGACGAGGGTTGCTTCAGGCGGCCCCTGGATATGAATCCGAGTGACGGTCTCCGACATCAAAGCACCAGCCTTCGGAGGAAGGCGGGAGAGAGAAGGCGGTAGGGCGAGGCGAGGTCGGCGACCACCTCGATCAGCCGCCGAGTCGCCTCCGGACGCTGCGCGAGGCGGTCCAGGACCGGAGTCCGGAGCGCCGGTCGTTCCAGAACGGCCTGGATCACCTGCTGCACCAGCACCCGCGGCCCAAGAAGTGCGGATCGCGCCCGGCTGTACCGCGATAGCGCCCTCCCGGAGAGGTCGCCCTTCTCCAGAGCCTCAGCACCTACACGGGCCGCCAGCTCAGCGGTGAGCAGGGCGAACGTCACTCCCTGACCGGTGAAGGGGTCGTAGTAGCCCGCCGCGTCGCCGAGCAGCAGGCAGCCCGCAGCGTGTTGATGCCGCGTTTTCCACGTAAGTGGGCCGACCGTCAGCACCCGACCGTCCGGTGGGCCGACGCGCGCCCGCAGCTCCGGGAACTGATCCAGTTGCCGGACGAAGAACCCAGTGGGATCACCGCCCATCTCCGACAACCAAGCCTCGCCCACCACCATGCCGAGGTTGGCCTCACCCCCGCGCGCCACGATGCCGCAGCATCCGGGGCCGCCGCTCCGCATCTCGATCAGGTCCGAATCATCGGAATGCGAGCGCATCGGGCACCGCGCGGCAATCCCGAACTTCCGACGGCCGCCGTCGCCGCGTCCCAGCCCCAGCTTCCGCGCGAACCGGCTCCGCAGCCCATCCGCCGCCAGGGTGAGGCGGGCGCTTTGCAGATACTCCCGCCCTCCGTGACGCAGGCGCGCCCCCACCACGGCACCTCGCTCCACCAGCGGCTCCACCGCTTCCGTCTGCTCCCGAACATCAACCCCTGCACGCTGGGCCGCCCGCAGGAGCAGCGTGTCAAGAACCTCCCGACCGAGCGAGAAGGCGGGTTCGGCGGCGCTGGGCAGCTCATCGAACCCAATGCTCAGCGGGTTGGCTCCCGTTGCTCCCATAACGAGCGCTGGCACGGGCCTTGCGTCGGAGTTCCAGACCTCATCGATCAACCCAAGCTCGCGGAGGAGGCGAGTTGCCTCTGGATTGAAGTACTCGCCGCAGGCCTTCCGGCGTGGGAAGGCGGCGCGGTCAACCAGCACCACCCGGAAGCCGCGCCGCGCCAGCCGAAGCGCCGCCGTGCTGCCGGCGGGACCGCCGCCGACCACCAGCACCTCGACGCCATCGGCTTTCAACGCGCGCCTTCCTTGGGAACAGGTGACAACAACAGAGAACCTCGGAACCAGCCTTCCCGCACGAAGGCAGGCTCACACCATCCGGCCTCAGCCGCCATCTTCAGAAGCTCGCCGCGAGTGAACGCACGCCCCACGCTCACCGGGCCGTCGAAGCGGGTCATCGGGTTACTCATGAAGCGCGTCGCCAGCCAGACGGCTGCGTAGGCCGTGCGGCTCCGGATCAGGTCGCTGACCAGGACGCCGACCAGGGCCGCTCGCCTCATTTCGGCCAGCACCCTAACGGCATCATCCTCAGAGAAGTGGTGCAATGCCAACGTGCAGATCGCAAGGTCCACGGAACTATCTGGAAGCGGCAAGGCCCGCGCATCTCCCCGCACGAAGCTGACCAACGGCTCCCTTGCAAGGTTACCCTGGGCGCACCCCTGAACCTGCGGGTGATAGTCCAGCGAGATGAGCCGGATGGGACGACCCTGCTCGCGCCCAATCGCGAGGATCTCCGCGCAAAGGTCGCCAGCACCGGAACCGATATCCAGCACCACCGGGTTGCGGCTGCACGCCCGCAGAAGCGCGGGTAGCCTCTTCCGGAGCACGCTCCTACCGCCGAAGAGGCGATTCAGGGTGGCCAGGTTCCGCAGGTCATCCGCGAGGAGCGCCGGATCGAGGTTCGGCTGATCCATCGCCTCCGAGATGTTTTGCCGTGCGTAGGGCATGGTGGAATGCTGGTCGGCGGATTGCGGATTGCGTACGGGGACGTGTATCTCTCGGTGAGCCGCGCGCATCCAGGGATTGGTCCCGCTTTGACGCGAGGGATACCGCCACGAGGTCGGCGCGGCGAGACGGTGGCCGGTCATTCGCCGATAGAAACATAGCCAGCAGCCTTGTGCTGCGTTCGATCACGGTAGCAGGATCGGGCACCTCGCGCGCCCCTTGGGCAGAGCATTCTGCCAGGCGGTTACCGCAACCGAAAGCCTCTGTATCCGTGGGGATCTGCGGGTCACCTAGCCCTCCACCGTGATCGAACGCGGCGCGAGGTCGCTGGCTATGGGGCGGAGGACCGATCGGATCCGCAACCTCAGCAAGGGCCATCTACGTGGTTTTCGGCTCGACCTTCTTCTTGTCAAGGGCCTTGAGCATCCGCGTGGCTTCCTCAACCTTCACTTCGCCGTCGGGCTCGGCGGCGGCGCGGGCACGGAACTTCTCCAACTCTGGCTTGATAAGCGCCAGGGCTTCCTCCGGGGTGTCCACAACCTGCACATAGTCCAGGTCGTGGGGCGAGATCAGGGCGCGGTCTAGCATCTTGTCCCGCATCCACTCCAGCAGCGGGCACCACATATCGCGGTCAAGGAGCACCACGGCGCGCTTCTCCGCCAGACCCACCTGGATGAGCTGCCAGACGTAGGCGAGTTCCAGCATCGTGCCGATGCCGCCTGGTGCCACGATGACCGCGTGGGAAAGCCGCATGAACTCGTCCAGGCGGCTGGAGAAGCGGCGGTGTTCACTCTTGATGTCGAGGTGCTTATTCGCCAGTTCGTCGGAGCGCGGCAGGTAGATGGTCAGGCCAATGGACTGAATATCTTGATGCGCCTCGCTCTCAGCCTCACGGACCGCATCACGGACGGCGAGGTTTGCGGCTTCCATCAATCCGGGACCACCCCCTGTGACCACATCGATTCCCAGTTCCGCGAGTAGGCGGGACATCCGGTAGACGGCCTGGTAAGTCGGGTGCTCCGGCCGGATGCGGGCGGAGCCGAAGATGCAGACGCGGAAGCGCCCCGCTTCAAGCTGCTGAAGCTCCTCTTCCAGCGAGAAGTACTGTTCCAGGGTTCGCTGGATCTGCGCTCGGACCGTATCGACCGTCGGCTTCAAGGAACGCCCTCACCGGATATGAGCGCCAGGAGCAGCTCTCGTTCATCCTCGGTCAACTCCTGACCATCCTTGCCTAATGCGAGGCCCGAGAGCACCACCACGCCTTTACCTACCTTACCGCGCACTGCCACCGCAGCGCCGCCCTCACCTGCTTCACGCAGCAGGACTTCTGCACCTTGCCCGGGCGCAATGCCAGTGCGCTCCCGGCCACTGATGGACAACACCCGGCTCGGAATGAAGGCACCCAACTGCCTGGCGGCGACCAGCTCATCTCCTGAGCCCGCGAGGGTGGTCCGTCCCGCCTCCGGGAAGAGGCGTGGATACCAGCTCGCTCCAGCCGCGTCTCCGAGCAGGATCATCGTGCCGCCACCGATGACCCACTGGCGAAGGGCCTGCGCGACGGTCGGGGTCAAGTCCTCCAGGTCAGTGTCGCCGGGGAGAATGAGGGTTTCCGTGACCGCCAGGTGGGTCGCCAGAAGGCGGTAAAGCGAAACTGGTGCCACACCCTGGCGGCCACGCAGCGTCTGGATCAGACGGTCTCCAGACGCTCCCGAGCGGAAGACGCCGACTCTCCGACCCGAGCCCATAGCAGTGGGCGGAGACTCCTGTGATTGGAGTGAGGCGATCTCCTCGCTGGAGAGCCCCTCGCATACGGGGCCACGCACGACGAACGGACGCACGGTGCCGTCCTGGAATCCAATGACGCCGCGAAGCACGGGTCGGAATCGCCCGGCTGGTACTTCGAACGCGACTCGCCGCTCGACCCAGCCGTTGACAGTGTCCAGCGCGGTTACAAAACGGCCGGAGAGATCTTCGAGTCGCAGCAAGCCGGTGATCGACTTCACCCCACTGCGTGCCGTCTCGTCCCGGACGATACGGACCTGGAGGTCACCCTTGTCGCCATAGGTGAAGGCGATGGGAAGATCGCGCCGCTCTACCCCGCCGCGGACGGTCCAGCCGGTGCCCGGTGCCTGGAAAGCCGGCCAGGTGCCCTCGGCGGTAGCGCCGGCGCGGAGGGCGACCAGCATCGCATCCGCTCCGGGACCGGCGGATGAGACGAGGAACCCGTCCGCGCCGGCTTCACGGGCCGCTTCGACCTGGCGCAGGAGCGTGTCGGCTTCACCCACTGGTGCCACGCCGAGGTAGGGGACCAGCACCGTTCGCCCGGCGGCAGCGGCTACCTGCGCATCGAGATCGCCCAGGAAGCGCGACCCGTCTGCTCCGCTGTCACGGGTCACCACCATGTCAAGCCAACCCCGCGAGACCCAGGTCGGCCAGTCCTGCTTCAGCAAGGCGCGTGCTCGCCGGTGATCGCGTGCAACGGCGGCGGAAAGCGTAAGGCCCGGCCGAGCTTTCTTCAACTCGACGAAGAGGCGCTGCGCCAGCCGGTTCAGCACATCGCGCTGCCAGTCGTTGAACTCCGCTTGGCGAGGACCGGAGAGAACGTCGTCCGGCCAGTGTTCCACCGGCTTGCGGACCGCCTTCTCAAACTCCCGCCGGGAGACGGGGCCGTAGTCCCAATCACCGTGGGGTTGGCCTGGGTACTGAAGGCCTTCCAGGTGGATCCCATCCAGGTCATAACGGCGGGCGAGGTCCAACAGTACCTGTACCTCTTGCTCCTGGTTCCGTGGGTCGGCTGGACTGAGGACTGTTCCCTGCTTCCCCTCGAGGTCACGGACCAAGCGGTCGTCCGCGCGAAGGCGCTGCGTCTGATCCGCCGCCGCAGTGCTGACATCGAACATCAGCCGTGCGGCATGGATCGAGAGGCTGTGCCGCCGTCCTGCCTCAATGGCAGCCTTAAGCTCATCCGCATTTCCCTTCGCCCACGCGTCCTGCGGGAGCGGAGCGCCCGGGTAGATCACCGATCCGCCGCGCCCGACTTGCAAGACGACGGTGTTCAGTCCCGCTTCACGCAGGCGACGCATCACCGCATCCCAGTCGGGTCGAGCGGATGGTGCCAGGTAGCCACCACGCACTTCCCCCTTCCGGGAGGGCGTAATGCGAAAGGAGAGGCGTTCCGATTCGTCGATGGCCTGCAGCATCACGCGGACACGGCTGCCAATCACGGCGCGGTCGGCGTCGATTTCAGGCGAGAGCGGCTCCACGGGCGAAATGTGGTTGCGAAGCGTCTGCACGCTGGCATCGAGCCGGGCTCGCTGGTCTCGCGTGACCTCCGGAAGCGTCCGTAGTCGGGACCAGCGGTCGGCGGTGCGCTGGATGCTGGAGACGGCGCGGGCACGGATGCTCTCCTGTGCTTCCAGCCAGAGCGATGGGTCGACTTCTCCAAGAAGGGCCAGGAGCAGCTCCGCGTGAGGAGTCTCCTGCCCTGGGAGCATGTTGACGAAGTACCCGTGCGGGCCACGCACGAGGGAAGCGAGCGCTCCGCCTCCCTCCCACTGGCCGGCCGCCAACGCGGGATCGGCTGGGACGCATGGGCGGTGGATCGTGCTAGCGGGAACAGGAACCCGTGCGGGGATACCGGAGCGCGGAGCGGGGAGCAGCGCCTTGGGTGCGAACCCCGGAACCGAGGGCGCCGCGCGCACCCCAAGCAGTTCGTCGAAAGCGGGTGAGGGCGTGGCCGGATGCGTTGCGAAGGCGACCCATCGGCCACCTCGAGCGCTGAACTTACGCAGCGTCTCCGCCTGTGCCTCCGAGAGCCGGTTGTAGGGGAGGACCACCACGTCGAACTGCCGAAGGCCGGCCTCGGAGAACGCGCTTTCCCGAAGGATGCGATAGGACACGCCCACCCTGCGAAGCGCGCCGGCGGCATTGCGGGCAGCGTCGTCTGCCTGTGCTTCCTGAACCGGCGCCGCGCTCCGAATCACAGCGACATCTGCTCGGACGCAGGCAGGAGATGCCAGCGCAAGGATCGCTGCCATCCCAGCGGCCATCCCCATAACCCGAGTCACCACGGCAAGCACGCCGGTGCGGGCGTTCGTCGATTCCATTGCCCCGGTTGTTCGCAACCCCTTGAGCCTACGCCAGCACAGCATTCATTGCTCGTTTCAAACGCCATCACCTTGGGATGGTCGCCCCTTTGCACAGCAGGGAGCGGTCCCTGCACCATCCGGCGCTTCCCTAACCGGCGCTTCCCTAACCGGCGCTTCCCTTTTGGCTTGCTCCGTGGTCCGGCTACCAAAACGGATGAAACCGGGGGCGCTGCACGTTGTCATTACTTCCGTAGCCTACACACCGTATCTGTTCTAAGCCCCCTGCCTTCCGGTAAGGGGGCTCTTTTCGTTCTGGGTCAGTTTCCTTCGGCATTCCCCGCTTCGAGATACCGCCGAGGAAGCTCGGCGCCCGCCACGTAGCTCAGTTTGCCGAGGCGGCACATCTGATAGACGTTGATGCGGAAGTCAGGACAAGTGCTAACCAGGCAATAGGCGTCCGTAGGGGTGAAGCCGAACTCGGTGATGAGCCAATCCATCAGGTGGAAGGTGGCCGTCTCCACCGCAACCTCCAGGGGTCGGAACGCGTGGATCGCGACCACTGAACGTGGCTTGATGATCCGCATCCACGGCACGCTCTTTCCTTTCACTACGTCCAATCGCAGGCGCACCGTCGATTGAGTTTCCGCTGCCGTTCCGGTGAACTCAGTGTCACCTTGGCTGGCGTGCACGTCCCCCAGGTAGAAAAGCGCCCCGGGGTGGAATACCGGCAGGTGAATCACGTTGCCGGGGGCCGCATCGCGGATGTCCAGGTTGCCGCCCCACTCGCCCTGACCGTCGATGCTGGTGGTCACCTCCCGGTCAGGTGCCACGCCCAGCGTTCCGACAAACGGGGTGATGGGCCAGGTGATGCGCTCATTGAAGCGGAGCGTCCCATCGACCGTGGTGCCGCTGGGTCCGGGCGTGTGCGGAAAGATGCGAGTGGTGTAGTCTGACGAAAGCTCCGGCCAGCGAGTCGACTCGCCAAGTGGACCGCGCCTCGGCCCGATCGCGGTCCAGGAGTAATCCTCAACACGGATCTCCTCAAACGTGACTACCAGCGTATCGCCGCGCTCCACGCCATCCACGTAGATCGGGCCGGCGATAGGATTCGCCTGAGGCGGGAAACGGTCGAAGCCGGGGCGGCGGGATGGGATCGCGAGGTCGCTCTCTGACTTGAAGTAGCCGCTGCTGGCGTCCCAGGTCTCGATCTCGAACGTTTCCCCCGGCTGAACGCGCAGGAGCGGTTCGTCTCGGGCATCGAAGGCAAACTTGCGCGCCAGGTCTCGCGGGATCCGCTGCATGAGGTAAGGTGCTCCGTCCGTCGGCCGAAGATCCGGCGCTACTCTTACCGCATCGTTTCCGCGTGGAGGTGAGAGCTTCCTATTGAGGGTCGTTAGAGATTGCCTGACGCACGTCGCAGAGCCCCTGAGCGGTTGGCATGCGCCGGTGGATCGTCAAAGTGCCTCAAACTCACTCACTGTCAGGCCCGCCTGCCTGAGGATTAATCGCTGACTGCCAAGCCCTATCTCACTTGTCCACCACCGGTTGAGCGGTAGCAACGGGAGGCCGGAAGTGCAGCTGAAGCGCTTCCTTGAGGTTTCGAAGCGCTTCCTCTTCGGTGCCGCCCTGGCTGGCTACATCGACTTCCAGGCATTGCGCCACAACCAACTCGTCCTCGCGCCATAGGGATGCGCTGAAATGCTTCGACATGGGTCAGCTCCTCCAATGTGGCTCCAGCGTGATGCCACAAGCTCCTATTGATCTATCCTCGCGCACGGATGCGGTAGGTGACTCCGGGCAGCGCGCGGGCGAGTTGGATTCCCTGGCGAACGGTGTGGGCCTGGGTTCGGCTGACCTGCCATGCTCCCTCGGCGTACTCCATCACTTCGCGATGCTGGTGCCACTCCGGCGTGGGCGCGGGGAAGGTCACGTGCGTTGGCTTACCGGTCTCGGTATCCAGCACCGTCAGTTCGATCTCCGTCTCGGAGTGCCAGGTGAAGCGAGCGTCGCCACGGTCGGAGAGGCGGTACTCGTCCTCGCCGGTGATGGCCTGGCGCGCGCCGACCAGCACCACGTCCTGCAGCCGCGCGAGGGCGCCCGGCATGAAGACCGCGGCACCGTCGGTGGAGATGGTCTCCACCAATCGCGGGTTGGGTCCGCGCGTGTCGACAAAGGTGTAGAGCGGGCACTCGCAGTAGTCCACGCGGTTGCTGTTCACCAGCACGGAGTAGGCGATGAACCGTTCTTCGGCGGAGTAGGCGAGGAAGCCGCTGGGGGGCAGTTCAAAGCGCTCGTCGTTGAGGGTGACGGTCCAGCGCTCGGTTGCGGAGCGGTTCACCCACACCGTCAGATCTGGTTCATACTCCACGCGGATCTGCGCCTGGGAGAGGTCCAGCCCAGTGTGAAGCGCCTCAATCAGGTCCAGGAGACGGTCGCCGGAGCGGTAGCGCACCGTGCGTACGGGGGCGTTCAGGTAGAGCTGCTGGAGGTAACGGAGCAGGAAGTACTCGCGTACCAGGGATGACGCGCTGCCGGCGGGGAAGGGGATGCCCCTCGGACCCGGCTTGATCCGGTAGTTCCCCGCATAGCCGGCGTGGCCGAGGGCGATCTCGGTGGCGCGGTAGGCGTCCCAGTCAATGCGCGCAGCATCGACCGGCTCCAACTCCGGGTGGCCCGCAAACTGCCGGTAGGAGCCACACCCGATGCCTACGAGACGGTCCCGGACCTCCTGAAGCTCGTAGTCGACAATCAGCGGCGCGCTCTGGCCGCCGTCGACGCCGCGGATCACGCCTTCCGCCACCCCAGCGTTCAGCGTGTCAAAGCGATGCGCTCCCTCACCCGCAGAGCCGACCACCGGTCCGTCATGCGCGTCCCGCAGGAAGGCGAGGAGCGCTTCAACGCAGCGCTGGGTCTGCATCACGTTGCCGGCACTGCCGCCCCTATCGGAGACCTGATGGAGGTGCGCTTCCGGGTCCCAGGCGGTATGGCAATCGACAAAGGTCGCGTTCACCGGGTAGTTGCGGGCGATCTTCGTCGCTTCCAGCCGCGCGAACTCCAGCATCCGGTCCGCAGCGATGGCATCCGATCCTTCGCGGCAACTGGGCCGGGGATTGCCTTCCGCATCCGTTGCCAGCACCACGGGCGTCCAGTAGGGGCTCTCGTGCGCCGCTGCAAAGTACTCCTGTCGCAGCGCCACGCGCCACCCGGACTCCGCGGCGGCGGCCAGCATTCGGCGGAAGGTATCGTTGCCGCCACGCTCTTCCGCGGCCGGGTAGAGAAGCGGGTTGCGGCGGTTGTAGCCGGTGTGCTGCCAGTTGCGGTAGATGAGGAAGACGTCCCGCAGGCCGTATAGCGGTAGGAGCCGGAACAGGCGCTCATCGTCCTCATAGGCCTGGGTGCTGTAGTAGTCCAGCGTGACCCGGCTGATCAATTCGTCGCGGAAAGGCGCGGGTCCGTGTCGCAAAGCCGGGAGGGCGGCGAGCGGGTCGGGGCTCAGGGTAAGGTAGTAGGTTTCCGATACCGGTTGCGTGACGCCGTCTTCCTGTGGCCGGTAGAGCGCGTCGCTCCCGGTGTAGGCGCTGGCACGGCCCAGGAGCCGGTCGGCATAGGCCAGGAGGTAGCCGCCGTCGACCCGGAGCAACGGTTGTGGCAACCCCGGAACCGCCAGTTGGGGTGCCCCATCAGGTCCAACGGGTCCCAGGCTGAAGCCGCAGAACCCCGCGCCCGGCTGACCGCCTGGGGCGTCGACCTCGACTTCCAGAGATCGGCCGCTGAGCTTGATCTGAAGGCTACGCCGCACCGCGTTGCCCTCGATCAGTTCTTCATAGCGGAGGGCCAGGACGCGCCCTCGAAGGCTGTGGCGCATCTCCAGAAACGCGCAGCGTCGGTGAGTCTCTCCTGGACTGTGTACGGTGCCGTCCACGTCACGCGAGAGCATCCCTGCTTCGCGAAGCAGCTGTCGCCACTCGCCGCTGCCGATGCGACCTTCGATCCGCAGCAGGCCCGGCTGGCTCTCCTCGTTCTCGGGGGGGGCCAGAAGCACGCGATAGGAGACTTCCTCCACCGCGAAGACATACGCCAGAGCCTCGGTATCCCACTCCAGCGTTCCGCGGGCGGAAGATCCAGCTCCCAGGGGCGCGAGCGTGCGCGGGCCGAGCAGCGCGAGGGGGCGGGAAGCAGCGTTGGGTGGCATGAGAAGTAGTTGAAGGCGCTCAGATACAGGGCGAGTCAGTCGTCGTGCTCGCGCGGAAGCGTGGCGGAACCGTGGGCTTTAAGGCGACCGGCCAGCAGTTCGACACTCTCCAGGCGGGCTGGAAAGTCGATCCGGGCCATATCGAGTAATGGGTTGATCCGGTCTTCAACAAACTTCTCGCCGAAGCCTGGCATGCTGATGAACGAGACATCCGCCTGATCGGCATCGAACAGCAGCTTCCGACCGTCCTCAATGACGAAGTGTCCTACCGCGCGGATGGTTGTGGGAACGCCGAGGAATGGATAAACCATCTTCACGTGGACCCGTCCCGCCTCCAGGGCGATCTCGGGATCATACCTCGCCTGGTAGGTGCGCAGGTAGCGGTTGATCGATTCCTGCGTGAAGGTGAGCTGTAGGTCGCTGCGCTTCACGCTCACCAACTGCGGTTCGCCTCCTTCGTAGCGGAGGTCGTCCAGGGTGAGCTGGAGGCTTTCGACCTCCAACTGGCCCCGTGCGAGGATCTTCCTTCCCTCGATCTCGACCCGCTTCGCCCGGCCGCGCACCAGCTCCGCATCCTGGGTGCCGCGAATGCACACCTGATACCGTTCCGCCGGCCCGAGGATCCCTGCCAGCTTCCGCTCCACCCTACGTTCCACGCTCCGCCGGACCACCGCGGAACGGCAGCCGGCGAGCACCGAACTGAGCGCGAGGCAGGCGAAGATCGCGATGAGAAGGGGAGAGATCGGCCGCAGCATCATTAGAAGCGGCCAGAATCGATTCTGGCGCTGCCCCGCAGCTTGACCAGCAGCTCATCCAGCCCCTTCTCGCGCTGCTCTGCGAGGAGGGAGTCCTGGAGCTGGTTGCGCACATCCGCCAGCGGGACATCACGTTCCGGCTGCGCGCTGTCGACGCGGATCACGTGGTAGCCCATGGGGGAGACCACCACGCGGGGCACCACGCCCACCGGCGCCCCGAAGACCGCGACCTCAAAGGCGGTGCCGAAGGGGTTCGCCCCCTTGACGATGGGAGAGGCCACCCGACCCCCGACGCCCCGTGTGGTCTCATCCTCGGACTGCTGTTTGGCCAGGGCGTCGAAGTTGCCACCACGCGCTTCCATCACCTGCTTGAGGAGCGCCTCGGCCTTGGTCCGGGCCGCGTTGTCCTTGGAGCTATCGCTGGGGTGCCGCTGGAAGAGCACGTGGGAGATGCGCACTGACTCCGGCTGGTGGAAGCTCTCCTTGCGGTCGTTGTAGCGCGCCTCGATCTCGGCATCGGTGATCGACTTCGCGGGGACGAGGTTCTCGGCCAGCTTCTGCCTCAGGATTTGGACATTGGTCTGGTCACGGATCACGGCTTTGAAGTCGGTAATGCTCCAGCCTCGGCTATTCTTCAGCTCGTCAGCCAGCCGCTGCTCCCCGCCGGCCCGCAACGCATAGTCCTGGAAGACTTTCCCCACCATTGCGGTGACCTCGGCATTGGTGGCTGAGATCTTGCGTCTATTAGCTTCCTGCTGGATGAGCGTTTCCATCACCAGCGCCTCGCGGAGCTGCGGAGCGTAGGTGAGGGAGAGGCGGTCGATGGCGAATGCAACCGAGATCTGCTCCCCGTTTACCGTCACGAATGGAGACGAGAGCGGGAGCTTGGAGGGGAGGTCGGGACCGGAGTTGCTGGCCTTGGGTTTCGCGGCTGGCTTCTTCGGCGGTGCGGCGTCGGCGGGCGATAGGTGCGCGGCCGCGATCAGCGTGGGAATGATCAGCGCACGAAGGGCCGGAAAGTGACGCGACATGAGTGGCTCCAGGGCAGCAAGTGTGTGGATGGTACCGAAGGCCTTGAGGCGTGTCAACGAGGCCGAAGGGTTCAGGGTTCGGGGTTCAGGGTTCAGTCTGTCGCGTGAGGCTTTCACCTTAGGGCGGAGGTTGGAGATTCCAGGTTTTTGGGCTGGGGGACGGGGGGGGGGGAGACAGAGAGACACGTCCCTTCTTCTCTGTGCTTCCGTGTTTGGTCGGCTCAGCCTGAGCGCGCGTGGTAGCGTTGATCAGTCCGTGCGAATGGGACCAGGTCTCATTGCGCCGCTCGGTGCGTGGGGCCGGCACAGTATGCGCCGCAGGGGTGACCGCTTGCCTGGAAGTGAGCTTGGACGGATGTTCGCCCCTCGGCCCCCAATTCTGGGGGAGAATCCCGTGATTGCGGGTTGAACCGCTGTGACAATCGTGTTCCCGCACTCCTTGGTGCGTGCGACGTGCCCTGCGGAGATCTGACTAAGGCTTTGAACCGCGTTCGACGGCCTGCTTTCGGATCTCCGCTCGGACCTTGGTGAGCCGCTCCGGCCAGGTGAACTTGGGGGCGGTGGCGGGGTTGTAGCCAGCCAGGTGGTCCTTAAGGCGGGTTTCGGGACGGGTGTAGCGCAGTTCCGTCTCGCCGAAGACTTCCTTGCAGAGGGCGGCTAGGCCGGGATCGTATTCCAGGAGTTCCGCGCGGGTGTTGACGTGGTTGTGGTCATGGTCGTTCTCCCGGTTGTTGTCGAACCAGGACTGGACGCCTTCGGCGAAGTACTCGTGGTGGTTGACGGAGGCGTACTTGCCTTTCCAGAGACTCGCCTTCATCGCCGCGTCATAGGTCGCCTTCACGCGGCCATCGAAGCTGGGATCGACCCGCGTCATTCCCCGCAGGTGGATGTTGTGGGCGAACTCGTGGATCAGGATGTTCTCCGTGGAGTAGGGGTCGCCCGCGTAGCCGAGCAGGTTTTCCTCTCCGCAGGAGCAGAGCGGATCGCGCTCTGAGCCGCCCATGCCGCGTGCTCTCGCGTCCCAGAAGTCCTTGGGAGTCAGCCACTCCCAGCCCGGTAGCTCCGTGGTGTACTCGCTGTGGCCGATGATGCAGAGACGGGAGCCGCTCTGGACCATCGCCTGCCGCACGTCCGGACGCCTGGCCAGCATCAGCTTGATGAGGTAGGCGGCTTCTTTGAGGGCGTAGTCGTTCACCTTCTCGGATGAGAGAATGGGGTAGCCGTCGGCCGCCAGGTGCTTCTTATAGAAGGCGGGTGCCTTGAGGGGCGCTGGCGGCGGGGAGACCCTGGCCTCCGCGACGGTGAGCGGGGCTTTCCAGAGCCTGGCCAGCAGTTGCACCGCTTTGGGGTCGTGTTTCACGGCCTCCTCGCGGGTGTAGGGGAAGAAGTCGTTGCGGATGAAGAACGCCTCGGTCAGCTCCGCGAAGTACTCCTGCGGACTGGCCATGGCGTATGCGCGGTCGAAGTGCTTGCGGCCCGAGGCGTCCTGGCGCTCCACGCGTTCGTACGTTCCGCCGGTCTTAGCCGCCTCGTATGCGGCGCGGACCTCGCGGTTGCCGTTGCCTAGGACTTGGTCGTGGTAGGCGTGCGCCAGCTCGTGGAGCACGAAGTTGGGCATCCGGCGGATCTCCGCAGGGAACATGCGGACGTTGGTGAACTCCACGCCCCGGACCATCTCCGGGTTGCGGCCGTTCTCCACCAGCCATGCCCGGCCGGGGTGGTATTCCGCGCGCGGACCGGTGCCTGGATACTCCGGGGAGAGCCAGAGCTTCACCTTGCGGAGCTGCTCAACGGAGGGTGGGGGAACGACGCGGTCGATCTCCCGCAGTTGGGCTTCCAGCAGTTCAAGCGCCAGTTGGAGCTGTTGGGGCTGCTCCTTGACCAGCCGCTCATGGACCTCCACGTTCCAGCCCAGGATAACACGAGGTCCGGCAGTCAGGGCGGGCCGGGGTGGCTGCTGGGGCTGGGCGATGGCGCGGAGGGTGCCGCCGGCAAGAAGCAGACCACCGAGGGCTAGAGCGAGGGAGGGTTTCACGAAGGGACTCCGAGGACGTACTGTTAGCCCAAATTCGAGAGGTGCGGCGTGCCTCCTCCGTGGCCATACATTCCCCTAGAAACGGCAACACCATTGGCGATGGGGATCTACGTGCAGGCCCGCTCCATCCGTCCGAGTGCGAACTCTGACTCTGGGGCAGGCGATGGCCGGTTGCCGACGGGACGGTCACCCGGAGTGCTGGCGGGATCCCAACCAAAAGTAGCGATTCGTCATTAGAATTGCGGCTTTACTTCTTGCGGCGCAGCCTGTTAGTCTCTGCCCCGGTCCCGGCTTCTCCCCTCTCGCCGCTGGCTCCATCCTCGCCACCGCCCGCCATGGCCTGATTGCTTGGCGCTGAAACGCTTCCTCCTTGGGGAGATCTGATGAGTCCGCTGTCCCGCTTTCGTCTTCCTTGCTTGGCTACGGCAACCCGCTCCCTCACTACGCCCCGCCGACAAACTTGGCCCTTGGCGCTGGCCCTTGCAGCGGGGTTGGCGCTGGCGAACGGGGCGGCGGGCCAGGTGCCGACTCCAGGCACCCCTCCTCCGACGTCCGACTTTGTGAAGGATGCCCTGACGCACGGCGCAGCCGTCCAGCACGGCGGCGATCCGGT
>JANPLG010000047.1:0-12303 GCA_031426395.1 Actinomycetes bacterium | reverse complement strand
TCAACCCAAGCCCCGCCAAGTAGGGGACTGAAACTGGACCAAGCCGCCAACCGGACCCCTGACCGAGCATTGTCTCAACCCAAGCCCCGCCAAGTAGGGGACTGAAACCTGGAAGCTCACCCACTGTCCCCACGGTGTCTTGACGGAGTCTCAACCCAAGCCCCGCCAAGTAGGGGACTGAAACAGCGTGTAGCGGGCCAAGGCATACTCCCTCAGTGGACGCGGCGAGGGACCTTCGCGCGGGAAGTGCTTGCGGTCGGAGCCAAGCCAGTCTGCCACGGCGGTCACTCCCGCCAGCACCATAACCTGGGCAGTCGAGAGCGGGGGTCCGTCCAAACACGCCCCTGCATCCACTCCGAATGCTCGGGCGCAGGCATCAATGGCGGCTTCACGGGCTTCTATCCAACCTTTGCCGTCCACCCCTTCAGTGAGGTCCGGGCTCTGGAAGGTGCCGTGATGCGCCCCCAGTGCGTGGGCGATCTGGGTTCTGGAGGACCTGGCAGAACGCTTCAAATGCAGCCAGGTGGAGCGGCTGTGGTTCCGCTCCGTACCGGTATCAGGAAGCAGTCCCGCTTCCCGTGCCGCAGCGGTGAGGTCCTCTCGCTGGAGTTGGAACGCTGGGCTGATCTTGCCCAGGTCGTGCAGTGCCACGAGAAAACCGATCTGGGCGGCAAGCTCCGGATAACTCGGCCACAGCCCACGCAGCGCAGCTAGTGGATTCCGCTCCACCAGGGCCTGGGCGCAGAACCCGACCACGAGCATGTGGAACAGGGCGGGGTGGAGATTTCCCAACCCTTCGGATGCCTGACCTGCTTTTCCCCAGAACCAGGAAACCAGCTCCTCGTCTGTCACCGGACACCTCCCGCAGCGCATTGCGGCCTCAACAGCCGCCTGTGGAGACGAGAATACGCTGAGCAGGGTGCAGTATCGATGCACTCTGATCTCACCCCAGGTTTTTCTTGCTGGTTGCTCGCTCCCCGTCCAATCACCTCTCTTTCTTCCAAAGCTACTGTCCGAACTAACGAGACGGGGTCGCGCTCGTCGCCTCGTAGCGGCTGGCGGCTCGCCGCAGCTCCTCCGCCACCCGTTGACGCAGGTGTTCCGGGGCAACGACCTCCACATGGCGGCCGTAGCCGAGGACCCACCGGAGCAGGTCGCCCTCTCCGCTGACGGAGAGCCGCAACTCCACGCCGCCATCCTCCAGCTCTTGAAGCTCCTGGCTGGGGTGCCAGGTCCGCTCCCGGATCCAGCGGGCCTGGTAGGCATCGAAGCGGAGGACCACCTCCTGCGGTGCCTCGCCATGCTCGGTCAAGAAGGTGTGCTGGGAGTAGGTGGCCCGGTCCAATTCCGGCCGGGGCCGGAAGCGGCGCTCCAGCACCTGATACTCCCGGACGCGGCTCAGCATGAAGACCCGATCCGTGCTCCGGTAGTGGTCCCAGGCGGCGACCATCCAGTCGCCCCGGACGTTGTGCAGGAAGTGGGGTTCAATCTCCCGCTCCCGCGTCTCGCCGCTGCTGGCGGTGTAGTAGACCATCCGCACCCAGCGGTGCTCGCGGGCGGCTTGGTGAAAGTCCTTAAGGATCGTGAGGGGCGTTTCGATGCTGCTGCCGCCGGAGAGGTGGAAGTGGGTCGCCACCTGGTCCAGGTCCACACGAACCGTCCCGGGCATGGCTTCAGCGATCTTGCGCACCGCTTCCCGGAGCGGGGCTTCCAATGGCGTGCCGAGATACTGGTGGGCGACCTCCTGCGCCACCACCAGCGCCAGCAGTTCCCCTTCCCGCAGCATGACGCTGGGGAGGGCGAAGGTCGGCTCGGTATAGTGGTAGCCCCGCTTCGCCCGGGAGTGCTCCAACGGGGCACCGAGGGAGTCCCGCAGGAACGCGACGGTGTTCATGGCGGTGCGGCGGGAGCAGCCGAACTCCTCCGCGAGGGCGTGCCAGTCTGGAAAGGCACCCTCGCGGATGCGGCGGTCCAGCCAGAGGACGCGGTTCCACTGGCCGGCGAGATCGGGAGTCGGTTGCGCGGTGTCGGGGCGCACTTCCATCGCCTGCCTCCTCCAAGAGAAGTAATCCTCGGGGCGGAGCGCTGGGAGCCACCCTACTCCGCTGCAGCGGGCGGCATCGTCCCGCCCTGTATCAGGGGACGGTCCACGGAGATCCGCGTCAGCATCCGTTCCGGCCGCTTCCAGACTCCGCCACCTGGGTGTTGGTCCTGGACCCGGAAGTGGAGCTGATCGCGAAGAAGATCAATCTGGCCCTGTCGTTCTTCTATCGCACCGCCAGCGACGTGGACGCCCAGTACGGCCGGCAGCGCTCCGCTTCCGTGGATGGGCACCTCCTTTCCTCCACGTCCAACGTCCGGGTGACCAACGTCCGGGGGACCAACGTCCGGGTGACCATTATGCGGGGTGACTTCCAGGCGCTGCCGCTGGATCAGAAGGGGGCGTCTCCCCCGTTGACTCCGGGAGAGAATTCGAACCGAAGGTGAGAGACATGCGTCATGGACCTCGGCCTGAGCCGTGCTGGCGAGGGCAGGAGGTTACCGTGCCTGTCGCGTCCGCCGAAACCGAGATCCGGGGAGTTTCCGCCATCAACCTGCCAGCCTTTGAGGTGGTTTTCAGAGAGAAGGGACACGCGCTGCGGGCGGCGCGTCCCTTGCAGGCGGGGGAGCCCATCTGCGAGCTGGTGGGAGAGCTACGGCCCACGCCGTCGCGGTTTTCCGTGCAGGTGGGCGCGGGCGCGCACCTCTCGCCGCCGGAGGTGTCGGCCCAGGTGACGGTGCGAGACTTCCCGTGGGTGTACACCAACCATTCGTGTCGGCCCAATGCGGCCATTTGCGGGTACCGCCTGGTGGCGATGCGTCCGATCCCGGCGGGCGAAGAGATCAGTTTCGACTACGACTCCACGGAAGCCGAGCTCGCGGAGCCCTTCGCGTGCCACTGTGGGCAGCCGGGCTGTCGCGGCGTGATCCGCGGGTTCCGTCACCTGGATGCGGCGGAGCGCGAGCGCCTGCGCCCGTATCTCGCGGCCCATCTGCTCGGCGGGGCGGGCGAACCCGAACGCGAAGAGACGCCATGCGCCGCCCTCGCACCTAGCCGATGCCTGAGGTGACCCTCCCGCCCCTACCGTCGGGTCCCCCGCCTGAAGCTCTGCCCGTACTGCTGGTCGATCTCCTGGCGAGGCAGGTGGAGCAGCGTCCGGAGGCGTGCGCGGTGGAGGTGCCGTCCACCGGAGACCGGGGGCGGTGCCGGCTGACTTATGCGGAGCTGTGGCGGGAGGCGGGGGCGCTGGCTAGGCGGCTGCCGGCGCTGGAGGGTCCCGACCAGACCGTCTGCATCCTGCTGAGCCGGGACACCGTGCGCCTCTACGTGGCCCAGGTGGCCGCGCTTAGGGCGGGGGCCGCCTACGTGGGGATGGACCCGGCCTTTCCGGACGACCATCTGCGGCGCATTCTGGCGGACGCCGAACCGGTTGCGGTGCTGACCGATCCGGCCGGGCGAGAGCGTCTGGCGCGCCTGGGGCTGGAGGCGGGCCGGTTGGTGGACGCCACTGCCGCCGGGCCAGTGGCGGACCCGCCCCCCAGGCCTGGCTGGCTCACGGGCGAGAGCCTAGCCTACCTGATCTACACCTCGGGGACAACGGGGCAGCCCAAGGGGGTGATGATCACCCACCGGAGCATCGTCCACCTCATCGAGACGGACCGCGCCGCCTTTGGTCTGGGGCCGGGCGACCGCCTGGGGCAGCTCTCTTCGCCCGCCTATGACTCTTCGGTCGAGGAGATCTGGATGGCGCTCTCCACGGGCGCCACCCTGGTGCCTCTGGACGACGACGTGGTGCGGATGGGGCCGGATCTGGCACCGTGGCTGGCGCGGGAGCGGATCACGGTGCTGACGCCGCCACCTACCCTCCTCCGCGCGCTGGGCGTGGCTGACCCGGCCGCCGCCTTGCCGGACTTGCGCCTGCTCTATGTGGGAGGGGAGGCGCTGCCGCCCGACGTGGCGGATGCCTGGGCTCGGGGGCGGCGTCTGGTCAACGGCTATGGCCCCACCGAATGCACGGTGACCTCCCTGCGGGGCGACGTGGCCCCGGGGAGCCCGATTACCATCGGCCGGCCGGTGCCGGGAGTCGCGGCCTGGGTGCTGGACCCGGACGGACAGGAGGTGTTGCCAGGAGAGCTGGGAGAGCTTTGCCTGGGCGGGGTGGCGCTGGCGCGGGGTTACCGCGGCGCCCCCGAGCTCACCGCCGCCCGGTTCCCCCGGCACCCCCGGCTTGGCCGGATCTACCGCACGGGGGACCTGGCGCGAGAGGAAGCCGACGGCACCTTTACGTATCACGGCCGGATCGACGCGCAGGTGAAGCTGCGGGGCTACCGGATCGAGCTGGAAGCGGTCGAAGCCTGCCTGGCGAGCCTGCCGGAGGTGCGGGAGGCCGCCTGCCGGGTGCAGGGTCCGCCCGGGCGGGAGGAGCTGGCGGCGCACGTGGTGCCCCACAATCCGGACCGGCCGCCGACGCCGGAGCGGCTGCGGGAGGCACTGGCGGAGCGGTTGCCGACGGCGATGGTGCCGACTCGCTATGGGACCCTGGCCGAACTACCGAAGAGCGTGAGCGGCAAGCTCCGACGGGATGCCTTGCCCGAGTTGATCGGCGCCCCGCCTCGGAACGGGGGCCGGACGGAGCCGCGAACCCCCGCCGAGGCCGTGGTTGCCGAAGAGGTGCGGGGCGTACTGGGTCTCGCCGTACCGCCGGATCTGGACGCGGACTTCTTCATGGCGCTGGGGGGCAACTCCCTGCTGGCGGCGCAGTTGATCACGCGCCTGCGAGAGCACCCGACCCACGCCGCCCTCACCGTGCGCGACGTGTACGAGACCCGCACCCCCGCCGCCCTCGCCGCCCGCGCCACGCCGCCACCGGCGGGCCCCACGGTGGAGCCGGAGTGGGGAGCGGTGGAGCCGGAGCGGGGAGCGATGGAACTGGACCGGCCGCAGGCCGGAGACGGACCGGCACGGGTACAGGGTCTGCTGCAGGGGTTGTTCCTGGCGGCGGAAATGGTGTGGGTGGCGGCGCTGGCACTCTCAGGAGTTCGGGCTTCACCGGAGCTGCTGGGCGGCGTGGGTTTGGTGGCGGCGGTGCTGGGGTGGCCGCTCCTGGCGGGCCTGCTGGCACCGCTGTATGGGCTGCTGGCGCTGGGAGCGGCCTGCGCCGCGAAGTGGGTTCTGATCGGTCGCTACCGCGCGGGCCGGTGGCCGGTCTTCGGTGGGTTCGGGACGCGGCAATGGTTGGTGCGGACGCTGGTCCGCCTGGTGCCCTGGAACCAGTGGGAGGGCACGGAAGCGGCCTGTTTCGCCTTGCGCTGCCTGGGGGCGCGGATTGGCCGGGGGGTGCACTTCCACCGGGGGACGCTCCCACTGGAGGGGGGCTGGGACCTGCTGGAGATCGGGGACGAGGCCACCCTGGCCCAGGAGGCTTCGCTGCGGCTGGCCTCACTGCACGCCGGGGACTGGGTCTTCGATCCGATCCGATTGGCCAGCGGGGCCGTGGTGGACGTGCGCGCCAGCGTGGCCGGTGGGGCGACGGTGGAGGAGGACGGCCACCTCGCGCCCCTCTCGTCACTTACGGCCGGCACCGTGCTCCCGGCTGGCGAGCATTGGAGCGGGGTGCCGGCCACGGCGCAGGGAGCGGTGCCGCCCATCTCCGCCCGGCCCTCGGGGGCGACGCAGTCAGCCTGGGGCTATGCCGCAAGCGCATGGCTGGCGCGGGCCGGGGTGGCGTGGATGCTCGCCCTCCCCTTCAACCTGCTGTTGTTGGCAGGAGCGGCCTTTGGCGGTCTGGACGCCGCCGACCTGGCGGAGGGGCTGGTGGCGGGAGACCCGGCCCGCAGTCTTGCCGGGGTGGCGCTGCTGGCGAGCCTGGGGGCCCTGGGGGAGGTGTTGGTGGCGGCGCTGGTGTGCCGCGGCCTCGGGCGCGTGGAACCAGGCGACGTACCGCTGCGGAGCCTGGCCTACCTGCGGATCTGGCTGAAGGCACAGATGGTCAACGGGGCGAACCGGCGGCTAAGCGGCACGTTGTTCTGGCCGGCATGGCTCCGTGCCGCCGGGATGCGGGTCGGCGCCGACTGCGAGGTGAGCACCATCCTGGACGTGATACCGGAACTGGTGACCATTGGGCCGGAGAGCTTTTTCGCCGACGGGATCTACCTGGGGCCACCGCCGATCCGCCGCGGCGTGGCGTCGCCGGCACCCACGCGCCTGGGGCGCCACACGTTTCTGGGGAATCACGCGGTGATTCCCGCCGGCAGCGACCTGCCGGACGACCTGCTCATCGGGGTGTGCACCGTGCCTCCGGCGGACGTGCGGAGCGGCTCTGCGTGGTTCGGCCTGCCCGCCTTCGAGCTGCCGCAGCGGGAAGTGGTCGACTGCGACCGGTCGCTAACGCACGCGCCCACGCCGGCGCGCTACTGGAACCGGGTGGGCTGGGAAGCGTTGCGCTTCGCGGTGCCGGCGGTGCCCGCCGTGCTCGCGGTGGCGTGGCTGCACGTGCTGGCGGAGATCCCGGCGGAAGCGCCGGCACTCGATCTGGCCCGGGCCGCCGGGGTGACCCTGCTGGCCGCCGCGATGCCCGTTGTGCTGGTGGTGCTGCTGAAGTGGCTGCTCCTGGGCCGGGTGCGGCCGGGCACGCATCCCCTGTGGTCTTGCTGGTGCAGCCGGTGGGATTTCCTCTATGTGGCGTGGGGGGAATGGGCGCGGCCGGTGCTGGCGCCGCTGGAGGGAACCCTATGGCTCCACGTATTCCTGCGGCTGGTCGGGGTCCGAATCGGCCGCAGGGTGGTGCTTTCGCCCGGATTCTCGCAAGTGGTGGACCCGGACATGCTCCACTTCGCAGACGGGGCCACCGTAAGCGCGATGTTTCAGGCGCACACGTTCGAGGACCGGGTGTTAAAGGTCGGCCCGGTGTACGTGGGGCCCGGGGCGACGCTGGGTCCCGGCACGGTGCCGCTGTATGGCGCAGAGATTGGCGAGGGGGCGGAGGTGGCGGCGAATAGCGTGGTGATGAAGCACGAGCGCTTGCTCGCCCACACTCGCTACGAAGGGGTGCCGAGCCGTCCGGGTGGCCTGAGCCGGAGAGCGGCGGGGGCGGGGGCTCCCCGCTCACGGTAAGGCGCAGTTCTACGCTGCCATCCTCCAGTTCCTGAAGCTGCTGGCTGGGGTGCCAGGTCCGCTCCCGGATCCTCATAGCGGTAGCCGCTCCGTGCGCGGGAGAAGGCTAGCGGCGCCCCGAGCGATCCGCGCAGGACGGCGACTGTGTTCAACGCAGTCCGCCGCGAGCACCCGAACTCTTCAGCCAACCCCAAACCATAGTCCGCGCCAGCGGACCCCTTGTAATCCCCCCTTGCCGAGGGGGGATGCTCGACGACGCGGACCGGCGACCGTGAACCGCCTCATGCATCCCAGCAGCATCCGTAGCGCGGGAAGCCGTCCAGCCCCGCTCGCCCGTCGCCAGCCGTTAGCGACCAGAGCGGAGCGGCGGGAGCGTGGAAGGCTGAGCGTAGGGCACTCCCGTCGCGTGAGGTCGCCGGACCGTGGCTAGGGCGGGGGAGTACTACCGACGAGAAAGTCACACCTCTGTGCCAAACGGCCCATGACCTCTCGGCGCAACAGCACCGCATTGCGCCACAAGATCGACCCGCTCACTACAGCAGACCGCATTGCGCGACTAGAGCGTGGAAGGCTGAGCAGAGGGCACCTCCGCCGCGTGAGGTCGTCGGTCCGTGGCTAGGGCGGGGGAGTATCTCCGATGAGCAGCACAAGCCCTTGTGCCAATCGCCCACGGCCTCGTGGCACAACAGCTCCGCATTGCGCGATCAACGGTCTGCGGCACGGGCCGCTCCACATTCACGCGGCCATGAGCCAACCCCAAACCAGAGCCCGCGCCAGCGGACCATATTGTAATCCCCCCTGCCGAGGGGGGGATGCTCGACGCCGCGGACCGGCGACCGTGAACCGCCTTATGCATCCCAGCAGCATCCGTAGCGCGGGAAGCCGTCCAGCCCCGCTCGCCCGAAGCCAGCCGCTAGCGACTGAAGCGGAGCGGAAGGAGCGTGGAAGGCTGAGCAGGGCCCCGAGCCCGCCACCGGTCCGAGGGCTTGGGAGGCACTCCCGTCGCGTGAGGTCGGCGGTCCGTGGCTAGGGCGGGGGAGTACTACCGACGAGAAAGTCACACCTTTGTGCCAAACGGCCCGTAACCTCGCGGCACAACAGCATCGCATTGCGCAAAAAGACTTCACCACCGCGCCAATGCCGCCCACATCGCGCAGCAGACGTGCCCAAAGCCCACCAGCCAACCCAAAACAGAGTCCGCGCCAGCGGACCATATTGTAATCCCCCCTTGCGAGGGGGGATGCTCGACGACGCGGACCGGCGACCGTGAACCGCCTCATGCATCCCAGCAGCATCCGTAGCGCGGGAAGCCGTCCAGCCCCGCTCGCCCGAAGCCAGCCGCTAGCGACTGAAGCGGAGCGGAAGGAGCGTGAAAGGCTGAGCAGGGCCCCGAGCCCGCCACCGGTCCGAGGGCTTGGGAGGCACTCCCGTCGCGTGAGGTCGCCGGTCCGTGGCTAGGGCGGGGGAGTATCACCGAAGAGCGGCGTTCCTCACGGCCACAGAGACAGTAACCTCTTGGCACAACATCACCGCATTGCGCCACAAGATCGATCCTCTAACCACAAGCAGACCGAATTGCGCGACCAGGGCGTGGAAGGCTGAGCGTAGGGCACTCCCGTCGCGTGAGGTCTCCGGTCCGCGGCTAGGGCGGGGGAGTATCTCCGACGAGAGGACTCTCGACGGGTGACGCTTCGTCCTAACGCACCGCATTGCGGACAACCGCCATCCCTCTTGTCCCATTGAGGACCCACTTGACGCATTTTTCGCGCCGATCAATACTCCAACAAGCGTTTGCTTAGTAGGCCTTCATCAGCCTGCCAAGGAGTTGAGCCGATGTCCCTTCCGCCCGATCCCATCACCGCCCTGAGCCCCACCCAGGCCCTCGCGGTCGATGCACTCCTCACGGGTGCCACGCAGACCGAGGCGGCCCGCCAGGCTGGCGTCGACGTCTCCACCCTCCGCCGCTGGCAGCACCGGGTCGACTTCCAGGAAGCCCTTCATCAGGGGCGGACCGCCTTCCGGCATGAGCTCACCGCCGGCCTCTGCCACGACCTCCGCCGCGCCCGCGAAGTCGTGCTCGGGTTGATGGACGAGAGCGAGAACGAAAACGTCCGGCTCCGCGCCGCACAGGCGCTCTTCCGCCTCGCCTCCGGGGCGATGGACTCCCTTGATGTCCACTACCGCGTCCGCCAGCTGGAGGCCGCCCTGGATCGCATCACCATCCTCAACGGCTCACCTGCTCCGGGTCCTGCGCTGCCGTCCATAACGGACCCTGAGGAAGAACAGCCGGATCGGGAACCTCCTGGCCTCGCGCCCAGCATCAGCGGAGGCGCGCTGCACCTGTCCTCGGAGAACTGCACGTCCGAACCTACTGCGGCGCGTTCCCCGAAATCCCGCCTGCAGGTGGGGGCCTGCACTGCAACCAGCGCTCGGAACCGCGCAAAACCGCTCATCCACCGCCGAAACCGCCCTGTTCTCCGTGCCATTCTGCGTGAGCGCACCCACAAAGACGATCCATCACCGAGCATGGACGCCGGAGCCAAGCCCACCCCATGGGACCAGGATGGAGACGCGGTGAGGCAGAATCACTAGCGGACCCTTCGCCCAAAGGCAATCCCGCATTCCGCACACCCGCTTTTTTAAATCGGGTGCTCGACGTTTCGGGGAGTTCACGCCGTCACACGATCTTGCGTTGGTCAGTAGAAGGTAGTGGCCGGTCAAGCTAGGTACGTTGCGTAGCAGAACAGCTACAAGCAAACCTTAATGGAAACGCTGTCCACGTTTCGCCGCTCGATAGCCCCGGAGGCGCGAAAGCATGTAGCCAGGGGCGCGAGCCCCTGGAGTCCGTAGCAAGAATCTCCAAAGCCCCGGAGGGGCGAAAGTGCCCACGTGTCGAGGCAATTCTGGAAAACACATACCTAACTTGACCGTGCACCGTTTCGTAGCGGCCCAACCCGAGCGGTGCTTCACAGCGTCAGTGATGTCGTGCCGTGCCCAAAGCCCCGAAAGGGGCGGCAGTCAATAGCGAAGGGTGCAACCCCTCGAAAGCGCAAGACAAAATGAGATTGAGCCCCGCAGGGGCGGCAGTGCCCACGGGACGGAAGCATCTCACGAAGGTCCAGGCCAAACTTGACCGAGGCCTAGCTGTCCCACCCTTGTAGAATCGCTTAACTAGATCCGATACTAGTAGCACGGAACAACAATACGACCGTCCAATTGATCGCCTTCAGCGTTCGTGTGAACGGAAGGGCGTCACCACTTGACCGCGGCTGCGAATCTACTGAGTGGGTTTGCTGCGCCCGCATTCATCGGCCCACTCATGGGACCGTTCTCGGCGACGCGGGTGTGCTCATGGCTCCCCTGCAGCACCCGCCATTCCTCTCGGCTGGAGAGCCATTCATGTGCCGACTTCCGCAACGCTACCTTCTCTTCGCACTCGTGCCCCTTTCAGCCGCAGGAGTAGCGGTTGCCCAGGAGGCGGGTCCCAAGCCGCGTGAGATTCGCGCGATGCGCTACCCGGCCATCTCCCCGGATGGAGGCACCGTGGCCTTCAGCTACCGGGGCGACCTCTGGACGGTCCCAAGCTCCGGCGGTCAGGCCAAGCGCGTTGCCGAACTGCCCGGATACGATGCGCGGGCACGCTGGTCGCCGGATGGCCAGACGCTCGCCTTCTCCACCGACAAAGATGGCCAGCTTGACATCTACACGGTTCCCGCAGCAGGCGGCGAACCCAAACAGGTCACGTTCCACTCCTCGGAGGATGTGCTGAGCGACTGGTCGCCGGACGGCCGGAGCCTACTCTTCTCCGCCGCGCGGGACACCCGAGCACCCTCGCTCTGGTCCCTGCGCCTGTCCGACGGTCGGCTGAAGGAACTCACGAAGGATGCCGCCGCGCTCTCCTCACCGGTCCTCTCACCCGACGGCAAGACGCTGGTCTACACCCGCGGACGGGGTGATTGGGCGCGTCAAGGCTATCGCGGCAGCTCAAATACCGACCTCTGGGCGCTCGCCGTGGACCGCCCGAACGCGATTCCTCGGCGCCTGACCACCTTCGCCGGCAACGACCAATGGCCCCAGTTCAGCCCGGATGGCAGGAGCATCTACTTCACCAGCGATCCGGATAACACCGGCAACCTCTGGAAGCTGCCTCTCATCGGGGGCAAGCCTACGCAGGTGACCCGCCAGCGCGATGGCTACATCCATTTCCCCAACCTGGCGCGAAGCGGCAAGCTCTTCGTCTATGAGACCGATTTCAGCCTCTGGACGTTCGATCCCGCGTCCCGGACACCGGAGCCGCGCCGCCTCACCGTCACAGCCGCTATCGAGGACAAGCCCCGCACCGAGACTCGACGCATCACCATGGGTGCCCGCGAGATGGAAGTCTCACCGGACGGTTCGCAGATCGCCATTGGCTATCGGGAGGACATCTGGCTCGTCCCGGCCGCAGGCGGTGAGGCGAAGCGCCTGACCGACAGCCAGGCCAACGATTACGACTTCGTCTGGACGCAGGACGGTCGGTCCCTGGTCTTTGTCTCCACCCGTGACGCCAACACCGACCTCTACCAGGTCGAAGTCGCCACCGGCGTGACCAGGCGGCTTACCTCATCGCCGGAGCAAGAGACCTCGCCCAACTTATCACCGGACGGGCGATGGCTCTCCTACCTCCGTGGCACCAATGGTGCCGCAGTGTTCGTGATGCCTGCCGGCGGAGGTGAGGCGCGCTCCGTGGTGAAGGGTCCCTTCGTCAGCGAGCCGCGCTGGTCGCCGGACAGCAAGTGGCTCGCCTACAGCCGCCGGACGCTCGCCTCGGTCACCAACGTCTACGTGAGCCCGGTGGCAGGTGGGCAAGAAGTGAACGTCTCCCGCTGGACCGGCATCAACACCGCGCCCGTCTGGAGTTCCGACGGCAAGAAGCTGAGCTTCGTCTCCACGCGCGGGGCCTCTTCGCAGCCAGCACCCGGACGCGGCGGCTTCCTCTCTACCATCGACCTCTACACCGTTGACCTCACCAAACCGCAGCCCACCGGTGCCCCGGCGGCTGGCGTTGCCGCTCTGTCAACGCCGTCCGTGAGCATCGACCCAGTTGGGCTGGAGCGCCGGGTGAAGCCGTTCGTCGCGCAGCCGGCCGGTGCCAAGTCGAACCTCATCTA
>JANPLG010000046.1:0-3921 GCA_031426395.1 Actinomycetes bacterium | reverse complement strand
TGGGTAGCGCCGGTGCAGGTTGCCGGAACTTCGCCAAGGCTGGTGGGTAGCAATGACTTTCACTCAATTGAGCGGCGGGTGTATGCCAACTCTCGCTAACTGGAAGAAGGCGCTGGTCGTGGCGTCCGCCGTCAGCGCTCTCGCACCGACTCCCGCGCACGCTGCTGATGTCGATGCGCAGAAGTGGTCGATGTTCACGGTTCAAAAGGAACTCTCGAAGCGGTGGCGCGCCTACTTCGAGGTGCAGCCGCGCTTCGGGAACGATATCTCCCGGTTCGACCGTGGCCTGGTCCGTCCAGCCATCGGCTACCGGGTCACGCCGAAGTTCTCCATCTGGCAGGGCTACGCGTGGTCCCCGGTCTACCAGCCGACTTTCCGCGACGAGCACCGGTTCTTCCAGCAGTTCCTGTACGAGGACAACTTTGGGAAGTGGGGCTTCGTCAGCCGGACCCGCTTCGAGCAACGGCTGATCGACGGCGCCGGCGAGACGGCCCATCGCTTCCGGACCATGCTCCGCGTCTCCCACCCCATCTCCGCTGACAAGCGCTGGTACGGAGTCGTCTTCGATGAACTGTTCTGGAACCTGAACACGGTGAATAACGGACCCATCTCAGGCTTCGACCAGAATCGCACGTTCATTGGCATCGGTAGGCAAGTCAACAAGGAGCTTCGGATCGAGACCGGCTACCTGCTGGCTTCGGTCAACTCTCCGGCAGGAGTCCCCGACCGTCAGCTGAACGCGTGGTTGACCTGGTTCTCCTGGCGGCTCTAGCTCAATCGGCTTGCGCTGCGGTGTCCACGCACGAAAGCGGGGCACCAGCGCGACTCGTCAAGCGGTGTGCCTCCCGGTAGTGGGATTCTCCCCCAGAAATGGGGCCGGGGGGCCGAGCGGTGGAAGAGCGCGCTCGTCGCCGTCACGAGGTTGTGACTCTGACGATCGGGCACGCAGGAATCTTACCATCCACAACCTTGCGGCACTCTACTACCTCAGCCGCTTACGCATCAGGAAGTTCGACGCCTGGAACTCAAGGCGCTCGTAGAGGCGCCGCGCTGGCTCATTGTGGCTGGCCACCATCAGGCCCAGGACGCGGTAACCGTCCTTTCGGGCCAGGGCTTCGGCGTGCCGGACCAACTGCCCACCGTAGCCACGGCCCTGACAGTCGTCGACCACTGAGACGTTGTAGATCCAGGCTTCCTCTTCCCCGGTCACGAGGTTGCGGTTGCAGCCGTACCACAGCAACCCCACCCGCTCACCTTCCGCGTTCTCCGCGATGATGACGTGGTTCCCCTGCCGTGCGCGGAGGATGGCGACGGTCTCTTCCAGCGCATCCTCCACGTGGGAACGCCCGAGGCTCCGCCGGTCTTCCGGATCCAGGCTGGACCAGGTGGTCGAGAACTCGATCTTGCGAAAGAACTGCTCGTCCGCAGCGGTGGCCGGTCGGAAGCGAAGGGAGGCATCCGGCGCGGAGGACTGGGGATCGCTTGTCTCGCTCACGAAAGCCTCTTGAGTGCTCGGCTCGCCAGGCTCGGGGGCCGTTACAGGGCGCGAAGCAGGCGAACATCTTACGTCAGCGAGGCTTCCCAACGTACTTCAGGCGCATGTGCGGAGCCTGGTTGGGATCACCCGCAAAACCTCGCCGGGTCCCCTCGCGCCGAACGAGGTCCTGCTCGATGGCGTCCAGCTCCTTGCGGTTCTTCCGCCGGAGCAGCTTCCAGATCCATTCAACACGCTTTTCAGACATAGGTGCCAGACATCGGTGGCGCAAAGTGGGATACGAGGGTACCACGCGAGTGTAGCACAGCAGGGCGCAGGCTTACCAGTCCGAGAGAGGGTTCAGGGTTCAGGGTTCAGGGTTCAGTCTGCGGCGGGCGGCTGCGACGTCGGTGCGAGAACCGCCGCAAATGCAGACGCCCCTCTATTGAAGTCAAAGTTGACACCAGAACCCAGGACCCCAGCTCTGGGTTCAGTCTGGGGCGAGCGGCTGCGCGTTCGGTGCGAGAGGACAAACGGATACGCAGACTCCGGCACTCGTTTGATGCCAACCTCCAGGCAGAGACTGAACCACGACCCCCAACCCCGACATCGATCTCAAGCCGGGCTACAGCCTCAGACTGAACCCTGAACCCTGAACCCTGAACCCTGAACCCTGAACCCTCTCTCGCGGCGTGAAGGGATTCCCGCACTGCCAGCGAACTTCCGCTTTAAGTTCCGGGAGTGCGGCACTCTTTGTCCATTGGGCTTCAGGAACACACAAGTGATGAGGAGCGGCAGACCCGGTGGCTGGCCCCCGGATCTTCGGGCCGTGGGTTGCCGGCCAGCTTTCACCAATGTGCAGCTACGTGAGGGGCACGCCAACGCCCCGGAGGATGAGTGATGAATCTTCGAACTCGGTTCGCAGCCGGCGGTTTTGCCGCTGCGGCACTGGTCACTGGCGCCTTACTCGCGGGGTCGAACGCCCTCGCAGCACCGGGCGTTGCCGAACTCAAGCTGGATCCCCAAGGCGCTTCCAAGGCACTTGCGGGAGGATTCCAATCGCCTCTGGCTCTCAAGGGAGAAAGGCCCGCCGCAATCACGAAGGAGCCAGCCTACGCCGGCACACCGAAGTACACCTCGGTCAAGCTCGGGAACGACGCCAAGGCGGTCACCTGGGTCGCGCTGGATGAGCCCGAAGGCGGCGAGTGGAAGATCTACGTCGACGTGAACGGGAACGGGGATCTTACCGACGACGGGAATGGGGCATGGATCACCAAGTCCTTGGCCAATGGTCGAACCTTCTATTCCGGTAACCGCTATCTATTGGATGCATCTTGGGACCTCGGCGGCGGCAAGAGCGTTCAAAGCAAGTATGGAATAGCATTCCGTCGCGTTTCCGGCACAGCGCCCTTGATCGCTTCCCGAGAGGCAGTACGCACTGGGGTTGTCGCGATTGATGGTAAGGACCTCTCCGTCGCGCTGATGGAGAACGACGCGGACGGAGTCTTCCACAAGCCGGTGGAGAAGCCCGAAGATGCCCGGAACAGCCGCCCCGTCTGGTTGCTCATCGACCTGAACGGCGATGGGAAGTTCGACCCGCGAGCCAATGAACTCTTTGATATTCGCGGTCCCTTCAAGATTGGTGAGAAGACCTACGAGGCCATTGCCGCGGTGGACGGCTCTACGCTGAAGGTGGCCGAGACCACCCGCGCCGTGATCGATCTCTCGGGCCGCAAGCCTCTGCTGGCCGTTGGCAGCGTGGTGCCGGACTTCAGCGCTGAGGCCTGGGGCGGCGCGCCGCTCAAGCTCTCGGACTACCGCGGCAAGGTCGTGGTCCTCGACTTCTGGGCCACCTGGTGCGGACCGTGCCAGCGCTCTATGCCTCACCTGGAAGAGCTGTACAAGAAGGTGAAGGGGCCGAACGTTCAGGTCCTCGCCCTCTGCGTCTGGGATACCAAGGCGAAGTACGAGGATTGGGTGCCGAAGAACAAGGAGAAGTACACCTTCCAGTTCGCCTTCGACCCCGCCGCCAACGACAACGCCAAGAGCATTGCCAGCAGCCTCTTCAACGTGACCGGGATCCCCACCACCTACGTCATCGACAAGGATGGGAAGGTCGCCGCTGCGGTGGTCGGCTTCCAGGGCGACGGTGATCACCGGGTGCAGGAAGCTCTGGAGAAGTTGGGCATCAAGGCCAACTGATCCCGATCAAGGCACTGATCTCCGCACCCGCGTGCGGAGAACCGACATCCGAAGGGGAGCCCGGCGTTTTGCCGGGCTCTCTGCATGATTAACCCGTTTCACTCGACGAACGAGCAGGAAGGCGCTTAAGATCCAGCCATGAATTGGGACGCTATCACTGCCATCTCGTCCGTCCTCTCGATGATCGCCTTCTTCGCGACTGCCCTCTACATCCGCTCGCAGTTGAAGCAGGCGGAGAAAGACCG
>JANPLG010000045.1:0-10128 GCA_031426395.1 Actinomycetes bacterium | reverse complement strand
GCGTTGCTTTTCAATTGCCCTACTCCCCCGAACAGTACTTGGCCGTCGAGCGACTTGCCACAGAGCGCAGCGAGTACGTAGCCGGAGAAACGTTCGCCATGGCGGGAGCGACCCGTCGGCACAACCTAGTTTCGGGCAATGTGTTCTCGGAGTTGCGATCGGCGCTCCGTGGTGGCCCATGCGAGGTCTACCAGTCAGAAATGAAGGTGCTCATCCCTGAAGCTGACGCATCTGTCTACCCGGATGTAGTGGTCGCCTGCGGGGAACTCGAGTTCCTCAATGATCGCGAGGACGTGCTGCTCAACCCCTCTGTAATTGTTGAGGTCCTCTCCCCCTCCACGGAGGCCTATGACCGCGGAGCCAAAGCCGGTTACTACCACACCCTTGAGAGCCTGAACGACCACCTTCTCGTCTCGCAGGAGGAGGCACGGGTCACCCACTACCGGCGCGGACCGGAAGGTTGGATCCGCCGCGATTACACGGGCCTGGACGATGTCATCCAACTCTCCGAACCTGGATTGCAGCTCACGCTCGCAGCGGCGTACGAAGGCGTCACACTTGACGCGTCGGACTGACGCGGCCGGCACTATCCAACTCTCCGCGCCTCGGCTCTAAACTGTGGAACTCACGGCGAGTTAGCCGGAGCGAGTGACGCGGGTAGAACCGCGTGGCAAGCACCCACTTACAGTGGCAATCGGGGTGCGGTCGATGGGGAAGGGCGAGGGACGCATGAAGTTCTGGGACGTGGTCCGGGAGATCTCCACGCAGCCGATCCGAAAGGAAGCGGTGCGGCCTTTCGTCCTGGCATTGGCCGGCAACCGGGATATGGTCGCCCGTGCGCGTGCTCTGGCGCTGGGGAACCTGCCGACCGCCCTTCAGATCGCGGAAGCTGAGCCGTTCCTTTACCCGGTCAGCTCCCCTTACAATGACGAGGCCGAGAAGCGGCTCCGGCACGCCGACCTCCTCGTCTCGCTTCCCGGTGGTCCCGGCCTCACCGACTTCCGCCCCGCCGACACGCTCACCGTCCCTAACCCGGACCACTTGGTGCGGGAAGTCCTCCGCCACCGACCCGATCTGCGGCTGGCGCTGGGCCGTCGGCTGCCCGGTTTCCGTCCCCTCGCGGCGGAATACGTGATCCGGGACGTCAGCAAGATCAACGCGGAGTTCGCGGCGGTCTCCGGCCTGGGGCAGGCGATCCCCTACCTGGCACCGATCTTCCCCATTGTTGCTGGCACCGATATCGTGATGCTGACCAAGAATCAGGTGATGCTGGTCTTCCGCCTGGCCGCGCTCTACGGGGAAGATATGGACTTCATCTCCCGGCTCCGGGAAGTGCTGCCGGTCATCGGCGGCTCATTAGGATGGCGGACGATTGCACGCCAGCTTGCCGGCATGGTGCCGGGCGGATTCGGATTGCCGATGCGCGTGGGAATTGCCTACTCCGGCACCTATGCCACGGGCCGCGCCGCGCAGGTCGTCTTCGAGCGCGGCTTCCGCCCCTCCGGACGCGAGATGAAGGTCATCCTCCAGGATGCCGCCCTCCAGGCAAAGGAGGCTACGGCCCGCGTCCTCAAGCGACCCCAGAGGGATACCCCCGCCCTGGAAGCCCGCACCGCAGACCCTGCGGACATCGAAACGCATTTGGCGGACTCGGAGGCGGCTCAGGAACAGAAGTCGCTCCCAAAGCCAGAGCTGTCCGCCTCGGATCACAGCGACCTGCGAGCCTAATGACGTTCAGCCTCCCGCCACCGTCCAATTTGCAATTTTCAATTGACAATTGACAATTTGATCGGCCCCTACGCCCACGGCGTTCCTTCATCCGCAAGCGTCCGCGCCGCAACGGTGATCCGCTCAACCACCGCCGCGAGCATCGCCTCCCCCTGCTCCGCCGTGGCAAGGCTCGGGTAGCCGACCACTCCCCGACGCGTCTTGCCCTGCATATTGGTGGGCACGTACGCGGCTCCAATGCCGGAGCTGGTTGTCAGGTGACAATCGTCCGCCAGGTCCATCCGCACCAGGTCCGGGCGCAGGGCCAGCATCATCGCCGTCTCCGCCTCGCACGCGTGGCCGACCTGCTTACGTGGCCCCCTCAGGTGCGCCGCGATCTCGGCATCAGCGATCTCCCAGTAGCTCGCTCCGATCATCTCGGCTTCCGGGAAACCCTCGTGGAGCTGGCGGAGCGCCAGGTGGTAGGTGTCGATGTTGCCGCCGTGGCCGTTCAGGATGAAGAGCTTCTTCCATCCCCCCGCCAGGTAGTGCGAGAGCGGGTGGACCATGAGCTGGACGTGCTGCTCCAGGTCTGCCGTCAGCGTCCCGAAGAATGGTAGGTGGTGCGCGGAGGCACCCAGCCACTGGGTCGGCAGAAGCAACACGCGGTCCGGTAGGTTTCGCTCCACCCCCTCCGCCACAGCGCTACAGAGGACCGTGTCGACAATGAACGGTAGGTGCGGTCCATGCTGCTCACAAGCGGCATAAGGTGCCAGGAGCACCGTGTTCGCCCGGTCCACTTCGGCCATCTCCGGCCAGGTCATCTCCGCCAGCTTCAATGCAAACCTCCGCTCTTCTCCAGCCGACAGGCCCTAAGTGCCACTCGTCACCTCTCCGAAGTTGAGGGTAATTTTGGCTACCGCCGATAGTTGCTTCGCGATGGGGCAGTTGCGCACCTGCTCCTAGTTCATCCTGGCCGCAGCCTTGGCCCTCCAGGCACCCGCGATCCGTTCCTGGAGCTTCAGCAGGTCCGCGAGGCTCTGTTGATGAAGGGAATGGGCGCGCTCCACCGTTCCCTGAAGCTGCTGCGCCATCTCCTGCACCCACTCGCGATAGGGAAGTGAAGCGTCGGTGTAGAGGGGCGAGACCAGGCTCTCAGGACGCAGGCAGGCTCCGAGCGTGGCTTCCCGCGTCCCTCCGGTGAGGGCCGGGACGGGATCAGTAGCGGCCAGGACGGTGCCGAAGGCGTCCCGCGCCTTCTTGAGGACCAAGGCGGCCTGTCGGCGGTCGGCCTCGCCGTACTGATCGGGCGCGCTGGCAATGGCGACGACTTGCGGCATGACCACCAGCTGTTCCAGCAACCGCTCCAGGGCCTCTTGTAGCCGGAGATGGAACCGGCAGCGCGCCTCCAACTCCGTAGCCGCGCTGCCTCCAACCGTCAGGGCCATCTGGTAGTGGGCCTGGAAAAGCTCCTGGTCGAAGGCGCTCAGCCACTCGCGGTCCTGCTTGAGCTCCACCTCCAGCGCACGACGGAGGCTGCCGGCGTCCGCCTGACGCCGCATCCGCCCTCGGTACGGGAATTGCTTCTTCTTGAGCGGGACCCGCCCCCTTTCCACCGCCTCAAGGAACTCGTGCTCCTCGATGCGGGTGCAGTACGCCTCCACCCATTCGCGCAGTCCGCCGCTGTACACGCGCTCGAAGGTGCGGGCGAGCCGGGGGACCGGCCAGGGTTGCTTTCGCACCCCGTCCATGAGCGTGTCGAGGTTTCCGGGGTTCAGAAGACGATGGTCGAACACGCCGTGGTAGCGGCTGTCGAGCTTCGACTCGGCCCGCCCCTCGTCAATCCGAGCTTGCACCCGTGCGGGGTCTCCAAGCGCCAGTGCCCCCTCATATCCCAGCTTCTCATGGTAGGCCTCGGCGGTGAACGCCTCCCGGATGGCCTCGGGGTTGCGGAAGAGCACCCAGGGCGACTCATCCGAGATCGGGCCGCGGACGTAGTGGCGCTTCAGGTTCAGTTCCCGCTCGTAATGGGTGGGATGGGTGCGGAACAGCGCCGGCGTCTCCTCCGCCGTGGGTCGAAACACCTGGGGCCGCTGTGCCGGGTCCTCCGGCAGCGGGGGCGGGGGAGCGAGTTGCGGGTCACGGCTGGTGCGCTGCAGGTAGGCGATCGCCGCCACGTGGTGCTGGTAGAGGTCCCGGCTGAAGAGGCCGCCTCCGGTGTAGCGGGAGAGGTCGGAATAGGTCAGTCCCAGCGCCTTCTCGGCGACCGTGAGCCGCGCGAGGGCATGGACCAGCGCGTCGCTGCCGACCACGCTGGCGGCGCGGAGGTCGGCATGGTACTCCATCTGTCGTGAGAGCGAGAGCCGAATCAGACCCAGCAGGCTGAAGACGAAGATCATGAGCCACTTCAGCAACCAGACCACCAGCGTCAGGAACCACCCGAAGATGGCGAGGCGGAAGTCCAGGCCGCGCCAGGACTCCATCCACTCGTCCCAACGGTCCTCGCCGAAGACGAGTTCCTGGACCACGCGTGAGGCCACGTAGACATACTGGCCAATGGTCATGCCGCCCTGGGAGAAGTGGCCGAACTCGTGGGCCAGCACCGCCTTGAACTCCGTGATGTTCAGCGCGTTGACCAGCCCCAACCCAATCACGAGATTCTTCCGGACCGGGACCACCAGGTTGAGCAGGGAGAAGTCGAAGAAGACCGCGGCGTTCAGGTCGGGTGACAGGAAAACCCGGTATGGAAAGGGGGCGCGCATCTCGCGGCAGAGGCGACGGATGAAGGCGAAGAGGTCGGGGTGGTCCGCCTCTCGGATCTCGGAGAGCTCGACCACATTCTCATGGTGCTGCTTGAAGAGGCCCTTCACCAGGAAGAGGAAGAGCATGACCGAGCACATCACCGCGCCGATCTTCAGCAGCACGGTGAGGTAGTTGAAGCTGCCCGGATGGTAGACGACCGCCAGATAAACCAGGAAGGCGGTGCCGGCAATCAGCCCCAGGTAGAAGCCGAGGAAGGCGACGAGGCCAAGCAGCATCAGAACGGCGGTGCCGAGATAGGCGAGGCTTGGCCGCTTCAGCGCTGCGGGAGGATGCTCGATACTCGGCGGGTAGTGCCGGAGACCCAGGGCCATGATGGGAGATACCTCAGCGCACGGATGGCCCGCTACCACGGCATCCGGGTTGCCTGCTCCGTCAGTATCTCCTACTACTCTGTCTCGCTCTCCTCCTGGAGCGCTGCATAGGATTGATACCCGGACTAGCTCGGTCCCGGAAGTAGATGTCGTCCAACTGGTTGGTGTCCCCCGCCCCTTTGGTTGGCAGGAGGTTGGTGGCGCCCGTCTGAAACACCACGAAGCCGCCGTCGGTGCCGATGCACGGGAGGAAGCAGTCACGGTCGGCGTCGCCCTGGGCTCCGATCCCTACTTCCCCGGCGAGGCGGGCGTGAACTCAATGCCTGGACAGTAACCTCATGCGGTACGCTAAGCCGCTAAGGCCTTCAACTTGCACGCTCGGATCTCTCGCCCACAGCCATCCGAAGTGCGATCCCTTGCATCCAGCATCCAGCTTCCCGCCCAAGACTGAACCCCGAGCCCCGAACCCTGCTGAGCACGCTCGGATCCGTCCCGCCCGTAGCCACCCAACCTGCGAACTTTTGACCTTTGCCCTTTAACTTTTATCTTCCACCGCATAGTCGGTGGTGGTGTAGTCCCCCCCCCATGTAAACAATGAACACTAGCTACCATGCATTTCAATCAACTGAAGGCCGAACCAGCAGACGCGGTTCGGCCAGGCATCGCTCCTAATGCAGGAAGCACTGCGGCCGCCGTCTGAAAGAACGCTCAATGTCAACCACAAGCACCCTCCTCAACCGCCGAACTCTGCTTGCTGCAACCGCCGGTGGAACCTTACTCAGCCTGCTGCCGCGATCCGCCCACGCACAGGCCCGCCCCGTCACCGAGAACGGGATCGACTGGTACGACGTGAAGGACTGGGGCGTCGAGGGGCGCGGCTGGAACGAGACGGCGCGCTACTTCGACCGCTACCCCTCCCGTGCGGAGAAGTCGATCCGGCCACCGGTCTGGAGCCTCAGCCGCCACTCCGCCGGAATGCTCGTCCGCTTCGAAACGGACGCCCGCACGCTGCACGCCCGCTACAGCCTGCTCTCCTCTAGCCTCGCGATGCCACACATGCCGGCCACCGGCGTCAGCGGCCTTGATCTCTACGCCCAGGACGAGCGGGGCAGGGACCGCTGGTTGGCCGTGGTGCAGCCCCGTGCGCAGCAGGTGGAGGTGAAGATGGTCGACGGCGTCGATGCGGGCACCCGCCGGTACACCGTTTACCTCCCGCTCTACAACGGCGTGGAGGAGTTGCGCATCGGCGTGCCGAGCGGGGCCGCGTTCCGGTCGATCGCCCCGCGACAAAGGGGAGCACTGCTCTTCTACGGTACCTCCATCATGCATGGGGCGTGCGCCTCCCGACCCGGCATGGCGATCCCCGCCATCCTCGGCCGTCGCTTTGACCGCCCCACGGTGAATCTCGGCTTCTCCGGGAACGGGCAGATGGAGCCGGAGGTCGTCGCGCTCCTGGCAGAGCTTGATCCCTCGGTCTACATCATCGACACGCTGCCCAATATGACGCCGGAGCTGGTCGCGGAGCGGACCGTGCCGCTGGTGACCCGCCTGCGAGAGAAGCGGGCCGATACGCCCATCCTCCTGGTGGAAGACCGCACTTTCACCAGCGCGCCCTTCTTCCAGGGCATGCGGCAGATGCACGACCGCCGACGAGATGCTTTACGCAATTCGTACGAGCGGCTTCGAAAGGCCGATGTCAAAGGCCTCCACTACCTCACCGGCGATCAGCTCCTGGGTGACGACAGCGAAGGGGCAACCGACGGCTCCCACCCCAACGACCTCGGCTTCATGCGCTACTCGGACGCCTATGAAAAGGTGCTCAAGCCAATCCTCCGGTAACTCGTCCTCTGTCTTCAGCACCAAAGCCAACGGCCTTGCGCTGCATTCGATCAAGTCGGCCGCCTGATCTCTGCACGGGTTCGGTCGTTCTCCCAGAATCGTGTCATTCCCCAGCCAGGCAGGCAAGCAAGCTGGGCAGCCATCCATTCGCGGCTGAGGGAATCCCAGGTAGATCCCAGCCAACGCCGCACGGAACGGGCCGAGCGGACTACTACAGAATCCGTGGAAGCCGTAGAAAATCCCACCAGGACCGTGAGCCGAGGTGTGCTTTCACGCTCTTGAGGCTATGAAGAGGGGGTGTCCACCTCGCCCCGGCCCGTATCGCCGCGCGATTTAACAATCTTCGCAGGTAATCCCGGCGCAAGGTGCGAAACGCTTCTAACGGGCCGCTTTCCTCGCCACGATGGCGGAACGGTTCCCACTCTCGTCCTCCCCACCGGACCGCGCTGCGGACCCCGGTTTCCAGACGCTTCCGGTCATAGGAGCCAGCAAGTATGAAGATCAACGCCCTTTGGTGGAGCGCCGTGGCGATCACCGCCGTCGGTGTCGTCACCAACGCCAGCGCCCGCCCGCCGTACCTCCAGGCGTTCAAGGCTCACTACAACACGGCCAGCGGCAAGCCCACGCTCAACGCCGCCAACTGCCAGCTCTGCCACATGGGTATGCCGAACACCAAGATGTTCAACCCGTATGGCATGGCGGTCCGTACCGCCCTCGGCGCAACCAACGTCCAGGATCGCGAAAAGGTCATCGCCGCGCTGGTGCAGGCTGAGAAGGGACGCCACACGGGCGCGAATCAGACCTTTGCCCAGGCCATTGCCCAGGACCGATTCCCCGGCGTTGCGCCGGCCGGCGGCGCGTCCTCTCCCGGGGGCGGCGGCGGTGCTCCGGTTTCCGGCCAGTGGCGAGCCCTCTACGATGGCGTCAGCACCAACGGCTGGACCAAGAAGAACGGCGGCAACTGGGACGTGAAGGATTACGTCCTCCGCTACACCGGCGGCGGCAAGGGCTGGCTCGCCAGCAACGACACCTTCACCAACTACTCGCTGGTGGTGGTGTGGAAGTGGACCAACCCCACGCCCCAGAGCGATGCGGGCATCTTCCTGGGTGCATCCCCGGACGGCAACCCGTTCCCCACCCGCGCCATCCAGCTCAGCCTCGGCCCGAACGATGACTACGGCCGGATGCTTGGCGCGCAGGGCACCACCAGCCGCGGCGACCTCATCAAGCGGAACGACTGGAACGTCTACTCCATGACGGTGCAGCGTGGCATGGCTTCGCTGAACATCAATGGGACCAAGGCGTGGGAGCGTGCCACCGGCATGCCCACCGCTCCGGGCCACATCGGCATCCAGGTCGAGGATTTCCCCATCGAGATCGCTCAGATCTGGATTATGCCGCTCCCCTAATCGGGCACCCCTAACCGGGCAGCATCCGTTGAGTGCAGGCGTCGCCCTCCATCCGGTAGGGCGGCGCCTTCTCTTTGGTCACCCACTTCTGCACGTAACTGGACTTCATCGAATGCGCAAAGGCAAGAGCAAGGACGCGAAGCGCACCTCCAACGCTGAGACCCAGCGTGGCCCCTCGCCCACAGACGCATTGGGCCGTGCCGAAGGGCTTCTGGAGCGGCTGCGCACGGACGGCCCGAAGCCGGTCACCGCCGCCGAGGAGCTCGACCGGCAGCAGGGCGCTCTCGCCAGGGATGGTTCGCTGGAGGACATCCGGGAACGTGTTCAGGACCTCTGCGAAGCGTGGACCGCGCGCCCGCTCCGTGGCGATATCGGCCGGGCGTGGCTGACCATGGTGGGCGGCTTCCGCTTGACGGATTTGGCCGACCAGGTCGCGCTGATTGCGGCAAATCCCGGCAACGCAACGCTGATGCGCGTTCAGTCCTGCCAGGTGCTGGCGCAGCTCAGCGCGGACGACGCTGCGGAAGTCCTGCTTGCCGTCGTGGCCGCGACTGGTGATGTGCAGGTCCGCACCGCCGCCGCCGAGGCGCTTGGCGAGGTCGGTGACCCCTCCGTCCGACCCGCGCTCAAAGCTCTCCTGGAAGAGGACCTTCCGCGCCCGCTCTGGAGCGCAATCTCCGCCACCGTCGACCGCGTTCACTGAGTAGCGGCGTCTACTGAGTCGCAGCGGGGATCCGAAGCGCTTCCAGCCGCTGCCAGTAGTCCGGGAACGTCTTGCCGGTGCAGCCGGGATCGGCAATCTGCACGCCGTCCGCCTTCAGTCCCACCAACGCGAAGGCCATTGCCATGCGGTGGTCGTGGTAGGTCTGGACAACGGCCGGCGTCACCGGGCGCGGATGGATGCGGAGGCCGTCCGGGAACTCCTCGACCTCCTGACCGAGCCGTCGAAGTTCCGTAACTGAGGCCGAGACCCGGTCGCACTCTTGCAGCCGGCTGTGGGCGACGCCACGCACCTCCGTTGGCCCGTCGCAGAAGACGGACAGGGCATAAAGAGTCTGCGCCATGTCCGAGAAGGCATTCGCGTCCACGGTGATCCCACGGAGTTGCTCCGGCCCGCGCACCTCGACTGACCGCTCTTCCACCAGAACCTCGCAGCCCATCTCGCGCAGCGACTCCAGGAGTTGGAGGTCGCCCTGGGTGCTGGCGCTCCCAAGGCCCTCAACACGGACCCGCCCTCCGGTGATCGCCGCCGCCGCGAAGAAGTAGGAGGCGTTGGAAGCGTCCGATTCGATCAGGTAGTCGCGGGCTTGGTAGCGCTGCCCACCCGGCACTCGCAGCGTGCGGTAGTCCGCGTCCCGCTCCATCCGCGCCCCGAAGTCCGCCATGATCCCCGCCGTCATGTCGATGTACGGCTTCGAGACCATCTCGCGCTCCACATGCAGGGTGATCCCCTCCGCCGTCAGCGGCGCGATTTGCAGCAGGGCGCTGAAGTACTGGCTGCTCTGGTCGCCCGGCATGGAGATCTCGCCGCCGTGCAGACCGGTGCTGGTCACGCGCACCGGCGGGCACCCGGTGCCCAGGATTGACTCGGCCGCAACGCCAAGGCCCTGAAGCGCATCAAGCAGGGGCTGAATGGGGCGTTGACGCATGCGCGGGATGCCATCGACCACATAACTCCCCTGCCCCAGCGCCAGCATCGCGACCAGGAACCGCGTGGCCGTACCCGCATTGCCAGTGAAGAGCTCGGCAGTTTGGGCGGGTATCCTCCCACCCGCGCCGTGCACCTCGAAACGAGCATCCTCTGGAAACTCGTCCACGGGTATGCCGAGGCGGCGCAGGGAGTCGGCCATCCGCTCCGTGTCCTCGGAGAAGAGCGCGCCTCTCAGTGTGGAGTCACCCTCTGCCAGCGCAGCTATTAGCAAGGCACGATTGGTGTAGCTCTTAGAGCCGGGGACGGCGACGGTCGCGTCGATGGGATGGTCCACCGGGCGGACAGGGTACGGGTCAGGAAGAAGCTGCATGGCTCCCGAATTATAGCC
>JANPLG010000044.1:0-20826 GCA_031426395.1 Actinomycetes bacterium | reverse complement strand
TCGCCGTCGCCGTCCAGGTCTGCGGCGCGGGTGTCGAGGCCCGATTGCGCGGTGTCGAGTTCGTGGCGGGTGAACTTGCCCTTCCCGTCGTTCTCGAACCAGGCGAAGACCTTGTTCTCCCGGCCGGATGAGGCAAAGTCGAGGTCGCCGTCCCCATCGATATCCACAAGGACCGGCGAGTGGGGACCGTCCAGGCTAGTGTCGATCACCGTCTCTGCAGTGTAGTCCGGTCCGGACCACCAGGAGACGCCTTTGCCGTGGCCGACCACCGTAACGAGATCCAGCTTGCCGTCGCGGTTGATGTCGGCCGGGATCAGGTGGGTGGCACCCGGTGCCTTGCGAATCTGATGGCGGGTCCAGAGGAGCGTTCCATCCGCAGGCCGTTCCCACCACGCGAAGTAGCCGCCATCGGAGGCCCCCGTGCAGAGGTCGCGCCGGCCGTCGCCGTTCACGTCGCCAAACGCCAGGGAGTGCGGGATGCCGTCTGCGCCACTTCGCGCCAGGTACTTCCGCTCCCAGCGGGTGCGACCGCCCGGCTCGCCCGAATAGCTGGCGGGGAGAGCGCCGGAAGGCTTGCGCGGGATGACGTACCAGACCAGGGAGCCCTCCTGGTTCGCCACCAGATCCGGCCGACCGTCCTTGTCGATATCCTCGAAGGCAGTGCCGTGCGGGTTCTTGAGGACGTCGATGATCCAGCGCTTCCACGGCCCCTCCGCCTTCGCGCCCGGGTTCTCGTACCAGGCGAGGTGGCCGGTGCCGCCAGTGTGCGCGAGGAGGTCGGTGTCGCCGTCGCCGTCCATGTCCTGGGCCAGCATGGCGTTGCTGGTGAGGGTGCCCGTCTCCGCCGTCCGCTTATGGATCACCTGCCGCGACCAGAAGCTCTTGCGCGAGCGACGAGAGAACCAGACTACCTCCTCAATGGCGGCGGTGGCCAGGTCCATCTGGCCGTCCTTGTCGAAGTCAGCGGCCACCACCGTGGCATAGGGACTGCCAAAGGCGACGATGTTCTTCTCGAAGCGGGCAGTAGGTCGGGCCGCTGCCGGCTGCTGCGCGATGGCCTGACCACCCGCAGTGGCTGCGGCCACCATCCCGAGAAGCGCCACTCCTGCGGGGCGAAGTACCTTCAGGTCTGCCAGGTTCGTGCGTGCCATCATCTTCTCCCCAATCCGCATTCCGCATTCGGCGTTCCGCATTCCGAGTGTGCCTTTTGACGAAGGGCGGCAAGCTACCTCCCACGCGGGTCGGTGCGGGGACCAAGGGAACCGCCCCCTCTGCCGCGAATAGGAGGCAAACCCCGCGCTTGAGGAGCCCGTCCGTGAAGATCAACCGCCGAGAGATGCTGTCACTTACCGCCGCTGTCACTGCAGGCGGGTCGTGGCGGACCGCTGCCCAGGCAGCCGACGACAGGAAGCTGATCCGCGCTCTGCTGGTGATCGGCGGCTGCTGCCACGACTACGCCCGTCAGAAGGACCTTCTCACCCGCGGCCTCTCGAAGCGCGCACCGCTGGAGTGGACCATCGCCTTTGACCCGGATACTTCCACCAAACACTTGAATCCCGTCTACGAGAACCCCGATTGGGCCAAGGGGTTCGACGTGGTGGTCCATGACGAGTGCTCCGCCGATGTGAAGGATCTGGCGGTCATTGAACGGATCCTGAAGCCGCACCGCGAGGGGCTGCCCTCCGTGGTCTTGCACTGCGGCATGCACTCCTTCCGCAGTGAGGGCTTCCCCGCCGCCGTCACGCCCTGGTTCGCTTTCACCGGCCTGCAGACCACCGGCCACGGTCCGCAGCAGCCGATTGCCGTCACCTACACCGACCGCGACCACGCCGTCACGCGCGGCCTGCCGGACTGGACCACGGTGAACGAGGAGCTTTACAACAACATCACCGGCAAGCTCCTCGACACGGCCAAACCCCTCGCGCGAGGACGGCAGATCGTCCGCGAACGGGATGGCCGAGAGACGATTGCCGAGGCCATTGTCGCCTGGACCAACAGCTACGGTGGGCAGAAGACCCGCGTCTTCGCCACCACCCTCGGCCACAACAACGAAACCGTGGCGGACCCCCGTTACCTGGATTTGGTCGCGAGAGGTCTGCTCTGGTCCGTGGGTCGGTAGAGACCTTCGGGCGCTTGACCAGGGCGCATTCGGGATTGGCACATGTATGTCTCGGTGATGGTGCCCACCGATCTACAAAGGAACCGTCGCTGGGACAGGTTGACCTGGGAGGGGGAGGCTCCGCCGAGCCGCAACCGAAGGTGCCACCCGCAGAATCCCTGTTCGACCGTCAGAGTTCGACTTGATTGCGATTCGAGAGCACCTATCGACACCCGCTTCCCCCTCGAGTTCACTGGAATCCTGAAGTTGCTCCGCAATCTGCCAAGAGGCACACACCGCGTGCTGCTGATCGCTGGCGAACGTCATATCGCGCGACTGATCGAGGTCAACCTGCAGCGCGCCGGAATCCGCGTGACCGTGTGCTACTCGTTCGCCGAGGCGCGGCCTCACCTCACACCGCACGGCTTCGACCTGATCATCCTTCAGGAGCCTGTCCGCACGGAGCCTTACGAGTCCGCTAACGGCTTCTTGACCGAGGTTTATGCCACACCGGGATTGGAGCGCGTCCCGGTGATACGCCGTTGACGGGTTCATTCAGGAGTGATGTCGGTGCGCGGTCGGCCTGGGACGCTTTGGGCAAGGAAGCGACGCGCCCCATCCACCCGCCGTCACCCTTGCCCAGGCAATCAATGTGCGTGCGCCAACTGCCCTGCGAGGGTCCAGGGAACCAGCGCTTTGACCGTCGACACGGGACCGGCGTTGCAAACCCGGCGGACGAGGAGCACGATCAAGCCGGGTTCAAATGGGTTCCGGGAGGGCAACACCTCCACGCCCATGACAGTTACAGCCCGGAATGACGGCAGTGTGGGTGCGGGAGATCCGGGGTCCGAGGCTACAGCGCGGGTAGCTCCTCGGCCCGTTCCTCGTAGGTGAGGAGGTCGTGGAGCAGGCCCGGGTCGGAGCCGCGGCCGCACCATCCGAAGTAGAGGACCATCGCTACCACGGTGAAGGCCGCGAAGACGAGCTTGAACCAGGGCGGAATGAACGCCGGCGGGGTGATGAAGCCCTCGATGACGCCCGCGACCACCAGCATCGCGGCGCCGCCCAGAGCCAGGAGCACCGCCAGCCGGCCGCGCTCAATGAGAGCGTCCCGCCGGGAGCGGCTCCCCGGTGCCAGGAGCGCGCCGCCGATCAGAAAGCCGGCTCCGCCCATGACGCAGATGGCGGTCAGTTCCAGGCAACCGTGCGGCAGGATCAGCGACCAGAAGATGAGACCGGACTCCGGCCGGGTCATCGCCTCCCCCAGGATGCCGAGCATCATGCCGTTCTGGATCATGCAGTAGAGCGGCCCAATCCCAAAGAAGATCCCCCCGGCAAAGGCCCAGAAGCCGATGCCGATGTTGTGGGTCATGATCAACGAGCTGCTCTGGACCATCTCCACCGGGCTGAACGGGTGGCCGGAGTTCTTGCTCCATCGCTCCCGCATGGAGGGAATCTGCTTCACCAAGGCTGGCGGCAGGATCGCGTACCCCACGGCAGGGTCCCGGCGGTTGATCTCCCACCCGAAGACCACGGACAGCGACATCAGCGCAGCGGCCAGTCCCACGTACTTTCCGCAGTGCCGAAAGAGGCGTGGGAAGTCGATCCATAGAAACGTAAGGATGTCCCCTGGCTGGAACCGGCGGGTGCGGTACACCTGGGCGTAGGATCGGGCCACGAGGTCGTTCAGGTACTGCAGGACTTCCGCGTTGGCTGTCTTGGCACGCGCGGTGACCAGGTCGCTGCTGGCCCGGCGATAGAGGGTCCCGAACTCGCGGACTTCCACCGTGGAGAGATCGGAGAGTCCCTTCGCCTCCACGCGTGCAAGAAGTTCCTCCAGGCGCGTCCAGCTCTCCTGACGCCGTTGAAGAAACTGGTTGATGTCCGTCTTGCGTGCTAGTGCCATAGAGCTGGGTCGGGTAGCCGAGAAAGCGCCATGAGATACGCGCCATGAGAGCCGAGCATCGCGTCCTGACGCCGGAGAGCGTGGAGTTTGTCTACGAGCTGGCGGGGCTGGGGAGCCGGATGCTGGCGGTGCTGGTGGACCACCTCATCCTCCTCGCCATGCTGTTTGTCGCGTGGGTGGTGATGCTCTTCGTGGGGGCCTTGACCCTTGGCATTGGTTTCGGCCTCGGGTTCATCGTCGCCTTCCTGATCTACTTCGGCTACTTCACCCTGTATGAGTGGCGCTGGAACGGCCAGACCCCCGGCAAGCGGCTCCTCGACCTGCGTGTAATCGACGATCGCGGCATCAACATCGACCTCTTCCAGTCCGTGATCCGCAACCTCTTCCGCGCCATCGATCTGATGCCGGCGCTCTTCAACGCGGATTTCGTGGTATGGGGCTTCTACGGCATCGGCGGGCTTTCCGCGCTGCTGAGCCGGCGAGGCAAGCGCTTAGGAGACTGGGCCGCCGGGACGCTGGTCGTCCGCACACGGCGGCCCGTGAAGCCCTCTGCCATCGTCGCGCCCAACGAGAAGTACAACACCCTTCAGGAGGATGCCGGACTGCGGGGGCGCATCCGCTCGCGCCTGAGCATTGAAGAGCGGGAGACCCTCCTGCAGCTCTGCCTCCGGCGCAACGAACTCGAGTTCGAGTCACGGCAGGCGCTCTTCGCGGAGGCGGCGGCGCACCTGGAGCAGCGGCTGGACCTCACGCGGGAGGCGTTCCTGAGCGAGGAGAAGTTCGTTCAGAACATCGCTGCCGTGGCCCTGGCAGAGGAGGGCGAGCGTGGCGCCCGCCGGGAACTACCGGTGGGCGGCGGTCGATGACTGCTGCCGTCAGAAGAGGCATCGGAGGGAGATGATGGCAACTTTCCGGAGTGCCCCGTCTCTCAACCATTCGACTCTCGCGACAGCGCGTCTGTGTCAATCTACAGTCAGCGGGATCGCGGTCAGGTATCCGGGGGCGTATGAAGCGGCTGGTCCTTTGCTCATCAGTGGTCGGCCTGGGGATGGCTCTCGCGGCCGGCCTTTCACCCTCCCGCGCCGCAGATGCTCCCACTACACCGCCAGCAGCAGCTGCAACACCGGATCAGATCCGCTTCTTTGAACTGAAGGTGCGCCCCGTACTGGCGACCCACTGCTTCGGCTGCCATGGCGCGGCGCGGCAGGTTGGCGGGCTGCGGTTGGACGGCCGGGCGGCGGCGCTCAAGGGCGGTGGTGCCGGTCCCGCCGTGGTACCGGGCAAGCCGGAAAGGAGTCCGCTGATACAAGCGATCAACCACTCCGGCCTGAAAATGCCGCCCGCCGGCAAGCTGAAGCCGGAAGAGATTGCTGCGCTCACGGAGTGGGTGCGGATCGGCGCGCCTTGGCCGGAACCGAACAGCGCCCAACGGCCCGGCGGAGGCCCCGGCAAGACAGTTGGGAAGCCCGTCGATCCGCGCTCCCATTGGGCCTTCCGGCCGATGAAGCGCGCACCGGTCCCGGTAACCAGCGACGGCGGATGGTCGCGCACCGGCATCGACCGCTTCGTGTTCCAGCGGCTCAAGGTTGCGGGTCTCTCCCCTTCTCCGGAGGCGGATCGTACGTCACTGCTGCGGCGGGTCACCTTTGACCTGACCGGTTTGCCGCCCACGCCGGAGGAGGTCGACCAGTTCGTCAGCGACCCCTCTCCCCACGCGTATGAGAAGCAGGTCGACCGGCTCCTCGCCAGCCCGCGCTACGGAGAGAAATGGGCGCGGCACTGGCTCGACCTCGTGCGCTACGCCGATTCAGACGGATACCGGATCGATGACTACCGTCCGAACGCCTGGCTCTACCGGGACTACGTCATCAAGAGCTTCAACGAGGACAAGCCGTATGACCGCTTCGTCCACGAACAGCTAGCAGGCGATGAGCTTTTCCCTGGCGACCCCTCCGCGCTGGTGGCCACCGGCTACCTCCGCCACTGGATCTACGAGTACAACAGTCGCGACGCGCGCGGTCAGTGGACAACCATCCTGAACGACATCACCGACACTACCGGCGATGTCTTCATGGGCCTCGGCCTCCAGTGCGCACGGTGCCACGACCACAAGTTCGACCCGATCCTCCAGAAGGACTACTTCCGGCTCCAGGCCTTCTTCGCGCCGCTGCTCCCGCGTGACGATCTCCCTGCGGCCACGCCGGATGAAGTAAAGGCGCACGCCGCCCGCATGGCCGGGTGGAATGCCAAGACCGCGACGCTCCGGTCGCAGATTGAGGCGATCGAGGCCCACTATCGCCCGAAAGCCGCCGAGTCCGCCATCATCAAGTTCCCGCTGGATGTCCAGGAGATTGTCCGTACCCCGGCAGAGAAGCGGCCCCCTTACGACCACCAGATCGCGGACCTGGTCCAGCGGCAGGTGGATTACGAGTACGGTCGGCTTGAGACCCACATCAAGGGCGAGGACAAGGAGAAGCTGCTCGCCCTCCGGAAGCAGCTCTCCGCCTTCGACGCCGAGAAACCCGCACCGCTTTCGGTTCCGCTTTCGGTCACCGATGTGGGGCCGCACGCGCCGCCGATCCACATCCCGAAGAAGCCGGCCGGAACACCGCCGGTCGAACCCGGTTACCTCACCCTCTTCGATCACAAGCCCGCGCAGATCCAGCCGCTACCTACCGCGCCGAACTCCACGGGACGCCGCACGGCGCTGGCGCGTTGGCTGACGCGGCCGGAGAACCCGCTGACCGCGCGGGTGATGGTCAACCGCGTCTGGCAGTACCACTTCGGCCGCGGACTGGCGGCCAACGCAAGTGACTTCGGCAAGCTGGGTGAGCCGCCCACGCACCCGGAGCTGCTGGACTATCTCGCCCTCCGCTTCGCCGCCCCGGGTGGCGAGGGGGCTACATCGGATGGACTGGGTTGGTCGCTCAAGAAGCTCCACCGCCTCATCCTCCTCTCCGCCACCTACCGCCAATCGGCAACAGCACCTAGCAAGGTCTATGCATCCAAGTCACTGACCGGCACCAAGCCAACCCGGTCCCCCATTCCGCATTCCGCACTCCGCACTCCGCATTTGATCGATCCCGAGAACCGCCTCCTCTGGCGCGGCACCGTCCGGCGACTGGACGCGGAGCAGATCCGGGACGCGCTCCTGGCCGTCACCGGAGAGCTGAACCTCAAGACCGGCGGGCCTGGCGTGGTAAGCAAGGAGCCGCGCCGAACCATTTACACGCGGATCATGCGCAACAGCCGTGACCCGCTCCTGGACGTCTTCGACCTGCCGCAGTTCTTCGTCAGCAGCTCCTCGCGGGATACCACCACCACCCCGGTGCAGTCGCTGCTCCTGATCAACAGCCAGTCGATGCTGCTCCGTTCACGGGCACTCGCGGCCCGTCTGGAGCGGGAGGCGTCCACGGATGAGGAACGGGTCGTCCGGGCGTACCGCCTCGCCTTCGGTCGCGCGCCCGCCTCGGATGAGCTGGCGGGTGCCCGCAAGTTCCTTGAGGAACAGGCCCGCCGCATCGACCCGAACGAAGCGGGCAGCGCCGCAGCCGCCTTCCTCCACGACCGCCTTCCCTTCCGTGACGGTCAGGCGGCGGTCTTCTCACCGGGCGGGGCCCAGCAGCGCCTTGATGTCCCGCACCACGCGATGCTGCCGGACGGCGACTTCACCATCGAGAGCTTCTTCGTGGCGCGGTCGGTCTACGACAGCGCCAGCGTGCGGACCCTGGTGGCTAAGTGGAACGGCGATACCAAAGCCGCAGGGTGGGGCCTGGGAATCTCAGGCAAGCAGTCGCGCCGGAAGCCGCAGACGGTGGTGCTCCAGCTCATCGGCAAGAAGCTGGATGGCACCGTGGGAGAAGAAGCGCTCTTCTCCGACCAGAGCCTCCAATTGAACAAGCCGTACTACGTGTCGGCGTCGGTCCAGCTTGCGACGGCTGGCAAGCCGGGGACCGCCACCTTCTACCTGAAGGACCTCTCCAACGATGATGAGCCGCTGCTCATCGCGAAGGTGGCCCACACCATCACCGGTGGCCTTGCCAACCAACTGCCGCTCACCATTGGCGGCCGCGACGGTGGGCGGGAGTCTTCCCGCGAGGGCTCGTTCGATGGCTTGATCGACGATGTCCGCCTCTCCAGCACCGCGCTCGATGTGCCGCAGCTCCTCTTCACCGCAGAGGGCGTCAACCGGCATACGGTCGGCTACTGGCCTTTCGAAGCGAAGCCGGACGTCTTCCGGGATATGAGCGGCAACCGCATCGACATCCTTCCCGGCGGGAGCGCCTCCCGGAAGGTCGATGCCCGCAAGGTGGCCCTGGAAGACCTGTGCCACGTCCTTCTCAACTCGAGTGAGTTCCTCTATGTCCAGTGATCCCCGAACAGCCGTCGCCAAAGTGCCCCACCGTGAGATCCTCACCACGCGGCGGGAGATGCTGACCCGTGGCGGCGCGGGGTTCGGCGCGCTGGCCCTCGCCTCTCTGTTGGGCGAGGAATCAGCCCTGGCTTCCGCTCCCGGTGCCGCCACGGTGCGGCCCGTGAACGGCCTGCCGCACGCTCTGGCCCGCGCCAAGAGCGTCATCTTCCTCTTCATGGAGGGCGGCCCCAGCCACATCGACCTCTTCGACCCGAAGCCGCTGCTCAACAAGCTGGCAGGGAAGGTGCTGCCGGACAGCTTCGGGTCCGTGATCACCTCCATGGGCGAGTCACGCTCTCCGCTCCTCGGTGCGCCGAGGACCTGGAAGCAGCACGGGCAGTGCGGGACGTGGGTTTCGGAGTTGCTCCCGCACACGGCGCAGTGCGTCGACGACCTGGCGGTCGTCCGCTCCTGCTGGGCGGAGGGGATCAACCACTCGGCTGGCGTTTGCCAGATGAACTCCGGCTCCATCCTGGGAGGACGCCCCTCCCTCGGTAGCTGGGTGAGCTACGGACTGGGGACTACCAACCGCAACCTGCCTGCCTATGTGGTGATGCAGGACAACACCTCCCAGGTGGTCAACGGGCCGCGCAACTGGAGCGCGGGCTTCATGCCGGCCGTCTACCAGGGCATCCGTATCGAGGGCGGCAACGAGCCGGTGCCGAACCTCCACACGCCCGAGGGGATCACGGAGGCGCAGCAGCGCGGGAAGCTCTCCTTCCTCAACGAAGTAAACCGGCGCTACGCGTCCATGCACCCGCAGCAGACCGAGCTTGAGGCCCGCATTGCCAGCTATGAGCTCGCCTTCCGCATGCAGGCCGAGGCGCCGGAGGCGGTCGACCTCACCCGTGAGCCGGAGCATCTGAAGCAGGCCTACGGACTGGAGAAGAAAGAGACTGCCTCCTACGCGCGGCTCTGCCTCCTGGCGCGGCGGCTGGTGGAGCGCGGCGTGCGCTTCGTGCAGCTCTACCACGGCGCGGGCAGCAAGTGGGACGCGCACGCCGGCATCGAGAAGAACCACGCGGAGCTCTGTCGGGCCATGGACCAGCCGGTCGCGGCGCTGCTCAAGGACCTCAAACAGCGCGGGATGCTGGACGAGACGCTGGTGGTCTGGGGCGGCGAATTCGGCCGCACGCCGATGTCCGAGAAGGGCGATGGCCGCGACCACAACCCGACCGGCTTCACCATGTGGATGGCCGGAGGCGGCATCAAGGGCGGACAGGTGATCGGTGAGACGGACGAGCTTGGGCTGCGTGCCGTGAAGGAGCGACTCCACGTCCATGATCTGCACGCCACCATCCTTCACCTGATGGGGCTGGACAACATGGGCCTCGTCTACCGCTACAAGGGTCGGCCGGAGCGCCCCACGCTGAACGAAGGCGCTCCCTACTTCCCTCTCATCGCCTGACGCCCGGCAATCCGGCGACTTCGCCTCCTATCAAGGTGAAGGGGGATTCCGACCGATGGGGCAACCTATGGGCGAGGAGTCGTGATGAAAGAACTGACTAGAAGAGACCTGCTGAAGGGTTCCGTGTTGGCCGGCGCGGGAGTGTGGGTCGGCGCGGAGAGCGCTGTAGCCGCAACCAAGTCCCCCACAATCAAGTCCCCAAATGAGAAGCTGAACGTCGGCTACATCGGCGTGGCTGGGCGTGGAGCCGCTAGCCTCAACGAGATTTCCAAGACGGAGAACGTCGCCGCCCTGTGCGACGTGGACGAGCTGAAGCTGAACGAGGCGGGCAACCGTTTCTCCGGCGCCCAGCGGTACGCCGATTTCCGCAAGATGCTGGAGCAGAAGAACCTGGACGCGGTGGTGGTGAGCACACCGGACCACCTGCACTGCCACGCGGCGCTCTGGGCGCTGGACGCGGGCTTGCACGTCTACTGCGAGAAGCCGCTTACCCATTCCGTCGAGGAAGCCCGCCGGCTGGCCAAGGCGGCCTCGCGCAAGCGACTCGCCACGCAGATGGGCAACCAGGGCCATTCCAACGACGGCACCCGCCGCGTGGTGGAGCTGGTGCAGGCGGGCGTGGTGGGACCGATCCGGGAAGTGCACTGCTGGACCGACCGCCCGATCTGGCCGCAGGGCATCGACCGCCCGGCGGAACGCCCGGCACCGCCTTCGACCTTGAACTGGGACCTGTGGCTCGGTCCGGCTCAGGAGCGGCCCTACAATCCCGCCTACGTGCCGTTCAAATGGCGCGGCTGGTGGGACTTCGGGACCGGTGCCCTCGGCGACATGGCCTGCCACGTCTGCGATACCGCCTTCTGGGCGCTGCAGCTCCGCTACCCCACCTCGGTGGAAGCGGTTGGGGAGCCCCGTCACCCGGAGTCTGCGCCGAAGTGGTCGATCATCCGGTACGAGTTCCCCGAGCGTGGGGAGCTTCCGCCCGTCACCCTGATGTGGTACGACGGTGCGAAGAAGCCGCCCGCACGCCTTGCGCCCGGAGCAACGCTGCCGGAGAACGGCACGCTCCTGGTAGGCGAGAAGGGAACGGTCCTGCTCCCGGACCCGTACGGCAGCACCTTCGTCCTGCTTCCCAAGGAGCAGTTCAACGGCTTCACTCCGCCCAAGCAGACCATCGCCAACTCTCCGGGGCATCACGCTCAGTGGGTGGCGGCGTGCAAGAACCGTGGGCAGCACACCTCGCCCGCCAGCGACTTCCAATACGCCGCAGCGCTCACCGAGATGGTGCTGCTCGGCAACGTTGCTCTGCGCGTCGGCCATCGCATCGATTGGGATCCCAAGAAGATGCGGGCCACCAACTGCTCCGAAGCGGAGCAGTACCTGAAGCGGGATTACCGCAAGGGCTGGGAGCTTTAGAGTAGCGGCCGAATCAGTTGCGGATGCGAAAGGCGGGCGGGGACCGAACGGTACCTGCCCGCCCGTCCTGTACGGCTCCTCGAGAACCAAGCGGTAAGCCTGATCCCTGTTGGTCAGTCCGCAGTGGCGATCTCGGCAACGGCAGGCCCGCGAGCGAGGATGATTCGCTCTTCTAGGCGCCACAGTTCCCGCGCCAGATCGATCACTTCTTGCTCCGCTTGGGGCAGGAGGCGTCCCTTGGCTTCCGCATAGCTCGCGGGTTCCGGCGCTCCCAGGCGCAAGTCGCTCTCCATGCGCTCGACAACCATTCGGGCGGCGCTGAAGCTCAGGTCAGCCTCCGCCATCTGCGCGAGCACTTCATTCCGAAGCGTCAACATCTTTTGGATTGCTGCGTCGTTGGTTGGCATCTTGAATCGATTACGCTTGCAAGGCCCTTGACTGGGCTGGCGATTGTTCGGGGACGCTGCGGTCACCCGATTTAAGGGCCAGATCTGTTGGAGCGCAGGGGTTTTGTGAAGTTCATGCGAACGAGCCACCATCGGTCAAGTCGATAGGTGAGCCAGCGGACTGCTGAACCGGCGCACTGTGCGCCTGCAGTCAGGTGATGCCATGAAGTTCCGAAACCTACCTGCTCTGCTGCAAGCGTATCTCGTGGTGACCTGCATTGCAGGTGGTGCCTCGCTGTTCTTGCTGCCGCGGTTCGCAGCACCCAATGACTGGGTGATGGTCCTGGGGCTGGCCGCAGCGACCCTCCTGTTCAGCATCTGGAAGGTCGACCTCTCCGGCCGCCAGAGCCAGCTCACGCTCGCTTCAGCGGTCGTTTGCCTCGCCGCCCTGATGCAAGGCGGCTATGCGGCGGTAGTGTGCGCGGCCACCGGCGCTTTGGCCGGAACCCTCATCCGCCAGACCGAAGGCTCGCGACTTCCCACCTTCGCATGGAGCTGGAGCCGCCGCTCCTTCGACATCAGCCGCCCCTTCTTCAACGCATCCATCTGCGTCCTCGCGGCAATCCTCGCCACCTTCGCGCTGATGGCGGCCTCCACCTGGGTTGAGCAGACCTTCGGAGTCAAGGGTGGAGCGCGGGCCGTGGTGGCTTCCGCAGCCGGAAGCATGGTGTTCCAGACCGTCTACTTCGTGGTGAACACGCTGGGCGTGGCCGGATTCCTCGCCCTCAATGCCCGGAAGTCACTGCACACCATCTGGACGGAATCGTTCGCCTGGACATGGCCCGGATACCTCGCTTCGGCTGCGCTCGCCGTCGGCATCTACATTGCATCCCAGCTCTTCGCGCTCGGCATCGTCTCCGTCCTGTTCCTGGCACCGCTCTACTGGATCTACGTCTCCTACCGGCTCTACTCCGACCGGATGAACCTGATGGTCGGCCGGATGGAGCAGGAGATGCGGCACATCCGGGACCTGAACGACCTCAACGGCTCGATCATTTCTTCCCTCGCCGCCGCCATTGACGCGAAGGACCGACACACGCGCAGCCACATCAGCCGCGTGCAGATGTACGCGATGGCGCTGGCGGATCGGGCCGGCCTTGAGGGGCCATTGCTTGAAGCGGTGCGGATCGGCGCGCTGGTGCATGACATCGGGAAGCTGGGCATCCCGGAGCGCATCCTCTGCAAACCGGGGAAGCTGACGCCTGAGGAGTTCCGCTGGATGCAGGCGCACGTCACCATTGGCGTCGACATCCTGGAGCCGGTACCCTTCCCCTATCCGGTCAAGGACATCGTGCTGACGCACCACGAGCGGTGGGACGGCCTGGGCTATCCCAACGGCCTCAAGGGTACCGCGATCCCGATCGGCGGCCGGATCATGGCGATCGCCGACGTATTCGACGCACTCACCAGCAGTCGCCCCTACCGGCGCGCCCTCTCCGTGGAAGCCGCGCTGAAGTTCATCCAGGAGGGGAGCCGGAAGCAGTTCGATCCGCACCTGGTGGAGCTGTTCGCGGAGGTCCTGCCGGAAGTCCACGAGCGCGTGCTGGCCCTAACCGAAGCCGAGCCACCCACGATGCAGGAGAGCGGACCGGCACCCGCTTCGGTGCGGGAGGCCACGCCGGAGGAACGGCTGGCGCGAACCCGCACCGAAGCGTCGGCGTCTGCGGAACTCGCTTCAGCGCTGGCCACCACGGAAACGGTCGCGGACGTCCTCGACGTCTTGTCCCGACAAGCGCAGCGGCTCTTCCCGGTCGACACCGTGGCCGTCTTCCTTTGCCGACCCGACGGAACGCTGCGCGCGGAGCTGGTGCGCGGCCAGTATGAAGTGAAGCTTGCCGGCCTCAGCATGGCACGCGGCGAAGGCGTCTCAGGCTGGGTGGCGGAGAGCCTCCAGGCGAAGATCAACGCGCAGGCTTCCCTCGACATTGCGCGCCGGTTCACACCGGATGAGATGATGGAGCTCTCCGCCGCCACGGCGGTGCCGCTGGTGGCTGGCCACGCCACGCTTGGGGTGCTGACGCTTTACACCACAGCCTACAGCGTCCTCAACGAGGAGCACGCCTCGCTGCTTTCGCTCCTTGGGGACCACGCTGCGCAGGCGCTCCTCAACGCCCGTTCGTTCGAGGAAACTCAGGAACTCTCGGTGGAGGATCCGCTCACGAACCTGGCGAACAGCCGGAGCTTGATGCGCCAGCTTGAAGCGCTGGCCGCTCAAGGCGACGCGCCGTTCGCGGTGGCGATGTTCGACCTCGACGATTTCCGCACCCTCAACCACACCCTGGGCCACCTGGGCGGGGACACCCTCCTCACCCACCTCGGAACCGTGCTTCGGACCTCCTGTTCCGAGACCGAGACCCCGTACCGGTACGCTGCGGACTGCTTCGCCGTCATCATCCGCGGCCAGGACGAAGCGGGCGTCCGTGAGCGCACGCAAGAGCTCTGCGATCTGCTGGAGCGCGGCGCAACCGAATTCATCGGCCAACCCGTTTCGCTGACCTGCGGCTCCCGGTGTGCCGTGCTCGGCAAGAGCGGTACGCTGGACCTCCTGGCAGACGCTGAGCGCACTCTTCAACAATCCCGCCTGGAACGACCCGGCCTCGTAGCCAAGGTCGGTTAGCGCGCCCCGATGCCGGTCCCTCCTCGGCACCGGTCGTGTTTCCCCTGCCCCAAGGGAACTTGATCGATCGCCATCCGCTATCGGGTGCGCGCCGCCTAAACTAGCTAGGGAACCCCAAAACCGGGCTTACCGTCCGGGTGCTGGGCCGGAAAAAGTTCCTGATCGCCGCATAAAGCGCGCTTCCTGGCCGGATGACCTGCGTAGTCGAGGCACTCTGCGTCCAGGGTCATGATCCAAGGTGAGCAGGAGGGTGCCGGGCGGCGGAGCCTCGGCCAGGCAGCATTCGAGTGGCCTTCAGCCCTCCCCTCAACCGCAGGCGGCACCAATCTCCGTGCCTATCACTCGCTCAGTTCATTAGGAGTAGACCCCAGCCAGTTCGGTACCCGAGGGTCCCGTTTGGCTGACGGCGGGGGGTGACCTGCCAGCGGTGACCCACGGTACGGAAGGGTAGTCACACCGGCTTTGGCCAACCTTAACCAAATTGATATGTGTGCGGCGGATATACCGACACAGTCGCCGCGCCCCGCTATGAGGAGTTCGCCTTGGACCGCCGCCGCTTTCTCTCCACCTCCCTGACCGCTGCCGGAGGGATCCTCCTGCCGAGGCGGAGCGGCGCCCAGGCCGCTCCGCCGCCGGGCCGACCACTGGCGGCGCAGGGCGTGCAGAGCGGTGACCTCGCGCCGGGGCAGGCGATGATCTGGAGCCGCACCGACCGACCAGCGCGCATGTGGGTGGAGTGGGCCACGAACGAGCAATTCTCCAACGCACGACGCGTGTCGGGTCCCGCCGCCCTGGAGCATACCGATTTCACCGCAAAGCTGGATCTGCGTAATCTGCCCGGCGGTCAGCAGCTCTTCTACCGCGTCCAATTCCAGGACCTCACCGACCTCCGCAACCTAAGCGAGCCGGTGGCCGGGCGGCTGCGGACACCGCCGGTTGACCGCCGCGATGTCTCCTTCGTCTGGGGCGGCGACACCGTGGGGCAGGGGTGGGGGATCGATCCCTCGCGGGGCGGGATGTTGACCTACGACAGCATGAGGAAGCTGAACCCGGACTTCTTCCTCCACAGCGGCGACACGATCTACGCCGACAACCCGCTCCAGGCCGAGGTGAAGCTGGACGATGGATCGGTCTGGAAGAACCTTGTGACGCCGGAGAAGTCCAAAGTTGCCGAGACGCTGGACGAGTTCCGGGGCAACCACCGCTACAACCTCCTGGACGAGCACCTCCGCCGCCTTAACTCGGAAGTGCCCAACATCGTCCAATGGGATGACCACGAAGTCCGCAATAATTGGTTCCCGGGCATGGTCGTGGACGACGCCCGCTACCGCGTGAAGAGCGCCGACCTCCTAGCGGCACGGGGGCGACAGGCGTTTCTCGACTACTACCCGTTGCGCCCCAGCCCTGCGGACCCGGAGCGGATCTACCGCTCCCTGCCGTACGGCCCGCTGCTGGAGCTTTTCATGCTGGACGAGCGCAGCTACCGCGGCCGCAACACCGCCAACCGCCAGGAGAAACCGGATGCGGACACGGTCTTCCTGGGGAGCGCGCAGATGGCGTGGATCAAGTCGCGGCTCCTCGCCAGCAAGTCGACCTGGAAGGTCATCGCCAGTGACATGCCGCTCGGACTGCTGGTGCGTGACCCCAACGGCTTCGAGGCGTGGGCGAACGGGAACGGTCCGGCGCTGGGCCGTGAACTCGAGCTCGCGGAGCTGCTGAAGTTCATCAAGGAGCGCAACATCCGAAACGTCGTCTGGCTGACCGCAGATGTCCACTACGCCGCCGCCCACCACTACGACCCCGCCCGCGCCCGCTACACCGAGTTCAATCCGTTCTGGGAGTTCGTGGCGGGCCCACTCCACGCCGGCAACTTCGGCCCCGGGGAGCTGGACGACACCTTCGGCCCGGAGGTGCGGTTCCACACCGCCAAGAGCGTGAAGGGCAACCGGCCACCCAGCGAAGGGCACCAGTACTTCGGCGCGGTGAAGATCGACGGCAAGTCCGGCGGGATGCGAGTCAGCCTCCATAACCGGGAGGGAAAGGAGGTCTACCACCTGGACCTCGCCCCAGAAGGTGTCTGACCGGACGCGCAGTTCCGCTAATCCAGCAAGGGGAGAATCGGTGACGTGAAGTCCCGGGGGGGGTCAAGCTGCTTGACGGACGGGGTCCTCAACATCGAAGGCGAGCGCCGCCATCTGCGCGTCCAGGTCCGGCCGCGGATACGGAGTAATCTCTTCGAGCGTCTCAGCGAGCTCCCGCCGCATCCGGCGCAGTTCGTAGCGGGACTGCAGATTCATCCAGAATTCGGGGCTGCACCCCAGGTAGCGGGAAAGGCGCAGCGCCGTTTCGGCTGAAATGCCCCGCTTGCCAGCCAGAATCTGGCTTACTCGCGTAGGGGTCATCCCCGTCTCCTTCGCGAGACGATAGGGCGTGATTCCCAACGGTACCAACCATTCTTCCCGAAGCATCTCTCCAGGATGAGGGTCCGGCGGAACCGGAAGGCTCAGGTCATCGGTGTAAGGCATGGCTACTCCGGGGCAAGCGGTTCGCTTCAACCGCGATGATGCGTCATTCCCGCAAATTTAATCCATTTCCCCGTGCGCGGCATGTTAGATCGACAGACTTTCCGGCTATTCGATCAACAGGTGAGCGGCCGCCAGCTTTAGATCGCCATGCGCTGTTTTCCCTCCCTTCAGCTCTGCCTCAAGAGCAGCCTCGTGGTGTTCGCCCTGGCCGTGACGGCTGCGTTCACGCTCAATGTCGCGCCGCAGCGGGCTGCCGTGGCACAGGCCGGCTTTGGACAGCCGCAGATCAGCGCGGTGCGCGGAGCACTCAAGTCGCTGGCAAGGGTGGATGTGGTCGACTTCAGCCGGGTCGTCTACACCGGCCCGATGGACGTCAACCCGACCGTCGACCGCATCCGGCGCGGCATGAAGCTGGACCACCGGAACGACGGCGGGACCTTCGGCAACTTCGAGCGCCGGCTTCCCGTCCAACCCGATCGGCAGTATTACCGGGAGTTCGTCCACACCCTCCACAGCCCTAAGTTCCCAGGACCGCAGCGCGTGGTGATCGGCAAGGCTGGCGAGGTGTTCTACACGGGCGACCACTATGGCACCTTTCACCGCGTCAACCCATGATGACGACCTACGAAGAACTGACAGCGTGGCTGGCCGACCCGAGCGCCGAGGTCGTCCGCAAGTTCCGCGATTCGGCACTTCCGGAGGAAACCCTGACGGCTGCCGGCGGAAGCGGAATGACCGTGATCGAGGTGGACGGCGCGGCTCCACGCGACATCCCCTCACTTCACGCCGTCCTGGCCCTTGCCGGCCACTTCCCCAGCTACTACGGGGCCAACTGGGATGCGCTCTTCGACTTCTGGTCCGATCCTCCCACATCCCGAAGCGGTCAGCTCTGGATCATCCACTCCGCAGAAACGCTCGCTGCACGCCTGCCTGACGCCTGCGCAGTGCTCAGTGAGATTGCAGAGGCCGCCGACGAACGACTGCGAGCGACCGGCGACACCTTCAGGCTTCTGCTCAGCGAGGCATGAATCGGCCCGGGAGCCGCGCCCAGCCGAGATGCCACACGCGCTGTGCCGTCCTTGTTCCGGATCGCCCTTCCCCGCTTGATCCTTCTTGATCCTCAAGCTTCGGCACCCTTGTGATGGCGCGTGGAGGCATCCCCCCTAGACCCACTCGCCGATCTATCCCATTTCACGCATTCGTCTCGCAAGCCACGCAAACGCGATTCCGCCCTGATTCCTTGGCGCGGTAAAGGGCCTGATCGGCCTGCTCCAGCAACGCCGCGAGATCCACGGTTCCGCACTGGAGCACGGCCACACCGACGCTGGTGGTGACCTGAACCGAGGCGTCCTGAAGCTGAATCGGTTCCCCTCCAACTTTCAGGCGCACCCGTTCCGCAACGTTGCGCGCGTCATCCGCTCCAAGGGCCGGCAGCAGCGCCACGAACTCCTCGCCGCCATAGCGGCCGAAGACATCCACCGTACGCAGTTGCGCGGCACATCTGGCTGCGACTTCCCTCAAGACCCGGTCTCCTGCGGCATGTCCATAAGTGTCGTTGAACCTCTTGAAATGGTCGATGTCGAGCATCAAAGCGGTGAGCGGCGTACCGAAACGGATTGCTCGCTCGACTTCCCGCTGGCCGATCTCGAAGAATCCCCGGCGGTTGTAGACTTGAGTCAACTCGTCCACTGTGGCGAGCCTTGCCACTTCCGCGTTGAGCCGCTCGAGTTCCGCGTTCTTCCTGCTCAATTCCCGCTGGAGATTCATCAGTGAATTGTTTACGCGAGTCAGCTCGTTGTATAGGTCGGTTTCTCCAATCGCCTCTGAGCGCATGAGGTCAGCCTGGCTCTTGGTGACGTCACGTAGAAGATTGGCCTGCTCGTTATTCATGCGCATCAGTTCATCAAACACGTAACGGATTTCTCCGTGTGTTTCTCCGATGAGAATGAGCATCTGGGGTGGCAAGAACAGCCCCGCGCAGTGAGCCAACGTCACTCGTTCGTCCAGGATCAAGTCCAATTCCCAGTTGAACGCCGCCCCCCTGCCCCGAACTTCGCTCAGGAATGCCATCGCCTTAAAGGTGCTTGAGGTGGAAAACAACTGCGTGACAGGCATGCCGAGAAGCTGCGTGTCGGCGAAGTTGGAAGCGTTGTGAAGAATGTGGGTCACCACACCCGATTCATTGCATTCGAGGGCGACGCCTAAGGAGGCGTTTTCGGAATGGTTACGCATTTCAGGCGGCCCATAGACGGCTCGCCGCCGAGATAGCGCCGGCGGCATCGAACGCTGATCCATCTGCTCCAACGTGCCGCCACAACTGTGGATCGACGTTGAACGGATAGCCGCCTACAAGAATGCCCAGTGGCTTCTCTCGCGGTATGGCGCGAACCTGCCTGATGACGTCGGACACCAGTTTCACGTGAAAGACCATCGTCGCGGAAATCGCCAGCACGTCGGGCTGTTGTTCACTCACCGCCTCGGCAACGCTGGAAGTGGGCAGATTTGCCCCCAGATAGTGTGTGTCCCACCCTTCCATTTCGAAGAAGTCGGCAACCATCCGCAGCCCAATCTCGTGAAGCTCACCGCCCACGCCAGTTGCCACCAGCCGCTTCCCATTTCGTGCGGAACCGAAGATCGCCGGATAGAGCTGGGACATGATGACTTGCGTGGCAGCGGTGCAGAAATGCTCTTGGGCCACACTCATCTGGTTCAATTGCCAAAGCCGACCGACTTCCCGCTGGCTCGGTTGGAAGACGTGCAGATAGATGTCTCTCACACTGGCCCCGTTCCGAACCGCGTCGACAATCATCCGGGCCGCGTCCGCGCGACGGCCTTGCCGCAACGCGTCGAAGTAACTGTGTGCAAGGTCTGAGAGTGGGTGTTCTTCATCCAGCAACGAGAGCTGAGCCTGTGGGCTGTCTGCCAGACGCGCAATGCCAAGGTCGATAAACCGTCCTACCTCCGCAGATTCGGCGGGGGTGCCGCACTCGGCGAGCACCTGTCGGGTCAGTTCGAGATCCTCGCAGATCTCTTGAGGAGAGTTTCGCAGTCCATTGAAGAGCGTCTTTCGCCAGTCGATGTAGTTAGCAAAGAGTGGGAGGCTGTTCGCTCTTATCGCGTCGGCGAGGTAGGTTAGGTGCGTTGAGACATCACGGATATATTCTGCATCCCCAATTCCGCCTTCCTTCGAAGAGAACGCAGGGTGAAGGACCCGTTGTCGCTCCACGATAAGCCGGACCAACTCCGGTGTTTCGGCTTCAATCCGATCGATGAGCGAGGCTGTCGCTTTGCGTGAAGATGTCATGTTGCGACCTCGAATTCAATGCGCCGTGCAACGTGGGAACTCTCGGCGCGTTGATTCGGCGATGGCGCACCGGGCGAATCGTTTGATTCGAAAATACATTCTCCAGTTCCCACCGCTCTTCTCTTCGGACTCCCTCCACCCAATCTAGAGGGTGAACGTGATGGACTGATGCCTGACTCGAGTTCGGAGAATCGAAGAGTCTGCTGCTCGCCGAGAATTCACTTCTTGATGGCAGCAGTGGTAAAGTATGGTGCTAATCCATCGGGAGAGGTCTCTTAGTTGGTTTCGCGTCGACAGTTGCGGCACGGGTCCCAGATCCACCGCCGAGCCTTATCTTGGGGGGTGTGATTCCCTGATACGGCAGTTCAGACGGATGCGGATGCTCCCCCGGCTGCGTGCGCTGCGTGCGCTTTCCCCATCGCGTACTTCCGGAGGTCCAGATCTGGCTGGGTGAGGAGGCCGGCTCGGAGCCGCATCACCGGGTCCGCCGTCGGCAGCTGCCACCTCATCCCGCTCTGGCCGAAGCGGTCCGCCACCACGTGCTTGCACGCCCCCTCCACCGCCCCGCTCCCGATCGGATAGCCTCGCCGCAGGTATTCCGGATACCTCATCCGCTCCTCCTGCCGTTCGAAGTAGGCCTCCCGGACCCGCTTCTCCTCCTGGTCCGCCGCCCCCTCGGGCTGCCACTTCCGCAG
>JANPLG010000043.1:0-4791 GCA_031426395.1 Actinomycetes bacterium | reverse complement strand
CCACACACCCACACACCCACTCACCACGCACCCTTCACCACTCACCCACCGGGGACCGGTGGTCACTGCGGGACATCCGGCGTAAAACGAGAGGGGGAGCAATGATCTCGTTGCTCCCCCTCGGGTCGTCTAGCGTGCGATGCCTGTCGCCCGCATCAGCCCCAAGAATTGCCTGAAAGGTCTGCCATGAGTGAAGCCACCGTTCCCGTCCTGATCGCCGGTCAGTGGCGCGCAAGCCGTTCTGCCGGAACCTTCCGCGCCGACAACCCAACGCTAGGACAGGCGCTGGAGCCGGTCTATCCGGTCTCTTCCCGCGAGGAGGTGCTGGAGGCGATCCAGGCAGGCAGCGAAGCGGCGGAAGCACTGCGCACCACACCCGGCGAGAAGATTGCGCTGTTCCTTGAGGCTTTTGCTGCGGGGATCGAAGCGCGGGCCGATGAGTTGGCGGACCTCGCCCACGCGGAGAGCGGCCTGCCGCGAGCGCCCCGCCTGCGCGACGTGGAGCTGCCGCGCACCACCGACCAGCTCCGCCAGGCCGCAGTTGCCGCGCGCGAAGGTACGTGGCGCCGGCCGGTGTGTGATGATGCGAAGAAGATCTACTCGATCTACGCCCCGCTCGGCGGTCCGGTGGTCGTCCTCGGTCCGAACAACTTCCCCTTCGCCTTCAACTCCGTGGCCGGCGGCGACTTCGCGGCGGCCATCGCGGCGCACAACCCGGTCATCGCGAAGGCGAACACTGGCCATCCAGGCACTTCGCGCTTGCTGGCCGAGATCGCGCAGGAAGCCGTCCTGGCGACGGGCCTGCACCCGGCCACCGTCCAGTTGATCTATCGTACCCCGCGAGAGGTCGGCCTGGAACTGGTGTCGCATCCGCTGGTCGGCGCGACCGGTTTCACCGGCAGCAAGGGGGCTGGGCTGCAGCTCAAGGCGGCGGCGGACGGTGCCGGCAAGCCGGTCTACCTGGAGATGTCGAGCGTCAACCCCGTCGTCATCCTGGAGGGCGCGCTTCGGGAGCGGGGTGACGCGCTCGCCGATGAGTTCGTCGGATCATGCACCATGGGCGCGGGCCAGTTCTGCACCAACCCCGGCTTCGTGCTGGTTCCAGGCACCGAGGTCGGCCAGGCGTTCGTGGATGCAACCTGCCAGAAGTTCAGCGCCGGGAAGCCAGGCGTTCTTCTTGGCAAGGGCGGCCGCGAGGGGCTGGTCGAGGCCGTGGCGACGCTGCGGAAGCATGGAGCGCGCATCCTCTGCGGCGGAGAACCGGTGGACGACGCCGGCTACCGGTTCGCCAACACCCTGCTGGAGGTCACCGCGGAGGAGTTCCTCAAGCACCCGGAAGAGTTGCAGACCGAGGCGTTCGGTGCGGTGGCGCTGCTCGTGCGCACGCAGAGCACCGATGAGACGATCGCCGTGCTTCAACATCTGGAAGGCAACCTCACTGGCACGGTCTACTCCGACACGCAGGGCAGCGATGATGCCGAGTACGCCGCCATCGAGCCGTACCTGCGGCAGAAGGTCGGTCGCCTCATCAACGACCGTATGCCGACCGGTGTGGCGGTCAGCCCGGCCATGAACCACGGCGGGCCGTACCCCGCCACGGGACATCCTGGCTTCACCGCCGTCGGCATCCCCGCCAGCATCTCCCGTTTCGCCGTGCTGCACAGCTACGACAATGTCCGGCCGGAGCGCCTCCCTGCAGAGCTTCGCACCGAGGGTTAGTGCTTACGAAACTGCGATCACTGGCCGTGAGATTCAGGGCATCTCGCGGCCAGCGGTCTCCGCCCAGTGACTGTCCGGGAACTGCTCGATGAGCCGTTCCCAGGCAGCGCGGGCGTGCAAGACACTTTCGAGGCGGTGGAACGCGAGGCGGCCGGCACGGTAGAGGGCGCTAGCGGCGGCATCGCGGCCCCCGTCCTCGGGGACGCTCTCCACGAAAGCACGGTAGGCGGCCTCCCACTCGCCCGCTTCCTCCAGCCAAGTGGCCAGCCGGTAACGGACGCCCGACGGCAGCGTGAGTCCGCCCACGAGTCCACTGAATTCCCGGTAGGCATTCAGCGCATCGATGCGGCGGTCGGCGCGGATCAGTCGGCGGAGGCCCTCGCCGGCCACGCGGGAAGCGCCGGGGCGATCGCGCAACGCCACACGGGTCTGGATCAGCGCCCGACGTGCCTGCTCGTCGTCTGGCTGGGCGGAGAGCAGTGCAGAGAGCGCGAGGGAAGCGGCCCGGTAGTTGCCGGTCGCCAGGGCGCTGGAGGCGGTCGCTTGGAGATGCTCCAGCCGCGCCACCTGCTGCAGCCCCGCAATCTGCGCCAGCCCCAGCCCGAAGACGAATCCTGCGAAGTGCGCCCAGTGGCCGACGCCTTCCTCAACCCCCAGAACGGTGGTTACCAGCGCCCGCGCAAAGGTGTATGCCAGCCAGAGGACGAGGAGCGGCGCCGTCGGGAAGGTCCACTGCGGGAGCAACGGGAACCGCAGCCGCCCCTGCGGCAGCCGCACGAGCCCCGCCCCCAGGACTCCAGCCACCGCCCCAGACGATCCGACCGCCGCATGGCTGGCGGCAACGTTCGGATCGAGGTTGAAGGCGGTGAAGGTGGCCCACTGCATGAGCGAAGCGAACCACGCCGCCCCCAGGTAGAGGAAGAGGAAGTGGAGCGAGCCGACCGCGCGCTCCAAGTTGCTACCGAAGAGCCACAGCACCAGGAGGTTGACCCCCAGGTGCATTGTCTCCAGGTGGACGAAGGGCGAGATGAGCAGCCCGAGACCGCTGGGCGCGCCGGGCAGGAGCGCCAGATCTGTCCAATCATCGCCGGTGAGCAGGAAGCGCCGCACCACGATCCACACCACCACCTGCGCTGCCAGCAGGCAGTAGGTGGCCGCTGGTCGGCAGCCGTCCAGTTGCGGATTTCGGATTTCGGATTGCGGGTTCTGCCCGAAGGTGATGGCTAGTGATGCCATGCTGAACCTCTCCGAATCTGGCTATGCGGACACATGTCGCACCAGGAGATCACCCGGTCAACTGGCCCGGTCACCGCACGCAACTCGAAATCCGAAATCCGAAACTCGAAATCCCCTACACCACCTGTGCTACCAGCAGGCTGTAGGTGGCGACGGGCCGGCACCCATCGGATTTCGGATTGCGGGTTCTGCCCGAAGGTGATGGCTAGTGATGCCATGCTGAACCTCTCCGAACCAGGCGATGGGCACGATCCCCGCATGTGGAGAACATCCGGTCAACTGGCCCCGTCACCGCATGCAACTCGAAATCCGAAATCCGAAATTCGAAATGCCCTAAACTCCCACCTTCGGACGTGACGACTCCCGGATGCGCGTGCGGATATCGCCGATGAGCGTGTCTGACGAGACGCCTTCCGCCTCCCCCTCGAAGTTGAGGATGATCCGGTGCCGGAGCGCGGGCATCGCGACGTGGTCGACATCGTCGTACGCCACGTTGTAGCGGCCTTGCAGCAGCGCATGAATCTTCGCCGCCAGAATGATCGCCTGGGCGCCCCGGGGGCTGGAGCCGCAGCGCACGAATCGCTTCACAGTGTCCGGCGCGTACTCGCTGTTGGAGTGGGTGGCCAGCACCATCTTCAGCGCGTATTCTTTCACCAGCCCTTCGACCACGATCTCCCGCGCTAGCCGTTGCATCTCCACCACATCCGCGCCGGAGAGCACGGGGCGGACGTCCGTCTCATGGATTCCGGTCGTGCGGTCGATGATCGACGACATCTCAGAGAGCGTGGGGAACGGGACGAGGACCTTGAAGAGGAAGCGGTCGAGCTGCGCTTCCGGCAGCGGATAGGTCCCCTCCTGCTCCAGCGGGTTCTGGGTCGCCAGCACGAAGAACGGCTCCCCCAGCCGGTGCATCTTGCCGCCCACGGTGACGGAGTGCTCCTGCATCGCCTCCAGCAGCGCGGACTGCGTCTTGGGCGTGGCGCGGTTGATCTCGTCCGCCAGGATGACGCTGGCGAAGATGGGCCCGCGCTGGAACTGGAACACCCGCCCGCCGCCTGGCTCCTCAATGACCACGTTAGTGCCGGTGATGTCCGCCGGCATCAGGTCGGGCGTGAACTGGATGCGATTGAACGGGAGGCTGAGCGCCTCGCTGATGGTCTTGACCAGCAGCGTCTTCCCCAGGCCCGGCACTCCCTCCAGCAACGCGTGACCGCCGCCCAGGATGGCGACCAGCACGCTCTCCACCACGTTCTCCTGGCCCACGATGACCTTCGAGATCTCGGTGCGCAGCGTGCGGTAGCGCGTCATGAACTCCTGTGCGCGGGCAGCAATAGCAGGGGAAGGAGGGGCTTCGGTCAAGGGTGTTCCTCTTTAGAATTCAGAATGCAGAATGCAGAATTCAGGCTTCGCAGGCAGGAGTGTGCGCGCACCTCCATTGATCACATCACGGGCCAAGGAATCGTCACCGAGGCGAGGAGCCGCTCGTGGTCAGGACTGATTCTAACAGCTACAGCGCGGTGCACTTACTCCACGAACTGGTACCCCACGCTTGTGCGGTCTTTGAATTCTGCATTCTGCATCCTGCATTAAGGGTTAGCGCGGTTGGATGGAATTGAAGTAGTCCTTGACTTGCTTCTTGTAGCCGGTCGGGATTTCCTCGCGGTTGAGGGCGGCTTCGGCGGCGCGGGTGCGTTCTGGGACCACGGAGTAGTAGGCGGCGCGGTCCTGCGTGGGGTCCGGTGTGCCCTTGTAGACGCGGGTGAGGCGCTGGCCCTTCTCATTCACTGCGAAAGGCGCCAGCTTGTTGGTCTTCACGCCGGGAAGCGGCTGCTGCGC
>JANPLG010000042.1:0-28728 GCA_031426395.1 Actinomycetes bacterium | reverse complement strand
CGCTTCGATTGCGTTTTGCGGATTGGCTGGAGTCCCGGTGATGCTGTCGGCACGCGGTGGGTGGGTGGGTGCGGGCGGGACGCCCGCGCTCCAACGACGGGCTTAGCGCATCTCCGTCAGCAATTTGGCGGCGGCCGCTGCCCAGTTGTGGCCGGTGTCCGGCTCGTAGCGGGCGCTCTGGTAGGTTGCCTCGTAGCCGCTCTGTGCGTAGCCCTCGCGGTGCGGGACATAGCCCATCGCTCCGTTGGTCAGGCCGACGGTGCGGGTGGGCTTGAACGGTGAGGCCGCCTCGATCTCCCGCGCCAGCTCCACGAAGTACTCGGCGGGAACGAAGGCGAGGCCGAATGAACCGAGTCGCATCGCCGCCACCTCGGCTGAGTGCTCCGTGTCCTTCGTCTTGCCGAGCACCAAGGTTGCCGGCGCGAAGAGGCCGTTGAACTCAATGAGGGTTCCGCCGGTGCGGATGCGTTCCTCGGCGAGGGCCAATTCTTCCGGCTTAGGTCGTCGCAGGCGAGAGGTGATCTTCGTGCTGCTGGCCCGGAGCTCGTCACCCTTCAGAAGATTGGGACCCTGGAGAGCTTCCAGCGCCGCTTCGCCGAGGACCCGCCCGATGCGCCGCGACTCCTCCGGGCCCGACTTCTGCTTTCGATTCTTCACATCGATGTGGTTGATGTTCCCGCACGCGGCATTGAAGTAGATCACGCGCCACTTCGGCCCCAGCTCTTCGCGGATGCGCTCGGAGAGGTGCGAGGGGTAATCGGCGGAGTAGTGATTGCCGCTCACGCAGTCCGGGTGAAGGCTGTAGGTGGCGAAGACGATGCGGTTCTCCGCGAAGCGGAGCAGATGAAGGCGCGGATCAATCTCTCCGGCGGGGCGGACGACCTCCGGATTCCCCCTCCCCGGATTGGTCCGTACGGTGCCGTCCTTCATCCAGAAGCGCCGGTAGTGGGCCACGGTCGCCTCGCGTCCCTCGTGCAGGGAGAGGTCGGCCTCATGGTGCGTGGTGGATGAGGCGCGGACCACGGCATCCGCCGTGCGCTCCACGAACTGCGTCACCCACCCCTCGTCGACCGTGCCGATCTCGATGCTGGGATGGATCTCCTTCGCATCTGAGGTGATGCCGCCCCACGCGATCTTTCCACCCGTGTGGGTGTGCGTACCATGCACCCAGACGTGCGGTGCCGGCTTGATCCGTGCGCTGACCGCCGCCCGTATCCGCTGGACGGTGGGCGCATCAACCCAGAGCAGGTCCGTGGAGACGAGGGCCACCCGCCGGTCGCCCTGCCGCAGGTAGAGCACCTTCGACTTGAGCGGATCGAGGGTACCCGCGCCGCGACGGTCGCTGAAGTAGCCCGGCATCGACACTCCGAGCGGCGGATTGATGTCTGCCTCCGCGTACCCGACCCGCAGCGAAGGACGTGCCTCGGAGGGCCGCAGCGCCACGCAGGTCGCCGCAAGGAACGTCGCCAGCAGCGCCAGGCGGGTCAAAGGTGCGGGGGATAGGCGAGGCATCACGAGGTCTCCGTGGGCAGAAGGCGTCCATCGGCTGGTTCCGTGCACCGCAAGCGCTTCCCTTCCAGAGGTCACCCTTCGAGGGCGGAGAATGGCGGCGGACCGGGTTGAGATTTGTGCACGACCTCTGAAGGCAGAGGAGGTCACTGAATAGTTCGCGAAAGGGCACACTGCAAACGGAATCAAGCCCGACACATCCTTATGCAGGAGGTGAAACGTGGAGCCCGATCACCCTCCGGTGCCCTTTGAACCAGCAGGGTACAGACCACCACTCGGGGCCTGGCAGGCACCGGTCAGCACCGTGGTATGTGAGGCGGCGCGCGAACCGGCGACCCAGTCCAGCGGACAGCGCGTCGGTCCCCCCTCGCTGCCGCCAGCGACACCGGGCACGGCTGGCGCTTCGCCGGGTGACGGCGGCACATGGGACAACCCTCTCACGGTGGATTCCGTTGGCGGCGTTCTCGCTCCATCACTCTCTACGGCACCCTTGCTCGCCAGCTACCTGGAGGGCTTCCTCTGCTATGGCGACGATCCAGCGGTCAAGGACAAACTTTTCGAACGAGCGGCGGAGCTGCGGGAGGCGATGCGCCACCCGATCGTGGTGCTTCAGTTACTGGTGTGGCACGAGTCGAGCCGCTGGGGTCGCACGGACTTCCGGCGGTGGCGTCTGGAGCTGCTGCGTATGGCCAAGCGTGGTGCGAGTCGCACCGACCTCGACCGGCACTTTGTGCTCCGGATCTTCCAGGATACGGAGGCGGAAGCGCCAGCAGAGCAGGTTCGGCAGCCGGTCAACCTCTACCGATATCCGACGCGTGATCCGCTCACGGCCCGCCTGGGCCTGGTGCCACCCGGCGAGGCGTTGCAGCGCTTCATTGATGACCTGCGACTGGAGATCGATGATCCCAGGAACTACGTGGACGCGGCGACCTTCAGGACGAAGGTCTACCTCAAGCTTCTCGCCTTCGTCTACGCAGCCGATCTGGCTACGGCTCGGACGGCGGACGTCCAGCCCTTGGCACCGCTTAAGTTGGATCCCAAGCCCGCGCAGCCCACGCGTGAAGAGACCGAGGCACTTTGCAAGCGGCTGCTCGGAGAGGCTTCCTGACGATGCGGAAAGAGCCGCCTCGCACCCCAATCGGAGGGATGTCAGGCGGCATCTCCGCACGCATCTGGGCGGATGCAACGAGCAGCAACGCTCATCCCGCGTGTGGACCCCGGCACCCCCCACAGGAGATCAGCTTGCGGAAAGCGGACCAAACTGCCGCAGTTGGTTGAGCTGTGCGTGGAACGTTTGATCGAGCCCCGCGTCGATCATCTGCGAGTAAATGCGCCTGAACCCGCCGAGGAGTTTGTCGCGGGCGGCGGACTCATCCGGCACCGCCGGTGCGTGCGGACGCGCCGCCAGCTTGATGCTCTTGAGCAGTCCAGTATTGCGGAGACGATTGAGGAGCTGCGAGAACGTCACTCCGCCTTCCTCACCCAGGGCCGCTTTCTCCTGGTAGTCATACAGCGTGGCAATGCCGCCAAGGACTTCCTGTAGCGCCGCTCGGCGCTCGGCGTCCAACTCCGGGGCGTCTGGCGTGATGTTTCCCGCTCCATGCTTCGACCACGCCGCTAGGTGCGGCGCATCCACTAGGCTGTACCAGAACTGGTCCTTGGGGCCTGCCTTCAATTCACGCATGAACGTGGTCCACTGCTTTCCGGCCCACCCGCCGTGAAGCACCTGGCAACCTGCCGACCATGAATTGACCTGCGGTGCTTTACCACCCGCGTGGATGTTGATCCCGAACCAACCGGTTTCAACGCCGTCCTTTCCGTCCTTGATGTAGTTCTTGTTCTGGTCGCGCCACACTTTCACTTTCGCTGCCTGGGTCAGCGCCTGGTGTCCCTTGTGGATTCCGAACTGATACCGATACTGGCCGTTGACAAGGTGTGCGCAACCCTTGTGGTTGGTCGGGTTGAGGGTCCAGGTGCGCCCCGGGTCCACTGTCCCCCGAAAGCACTCGCAGTAGTCTTGGCCGTTCACGCGCTGTCCGAACAGGACAATGGTGTCGTTGTAGGCATTGGGTCGGTTGGTAACCAATTGGCAGGCCTCCGGCGTGTTGGCAGGCTCCGCGCCCCGAACTCCGACAATGTTGCATACGCCTGGAGTGGCGTCATGTTGGTATCCCAGCGCACCCAGGTAATCGCGAAGTTTGTCCGCGCCCAATGTAATCGTGCTCATTCCTCGTCTCCTTTGCCACTACACTCCTATCAAGCCGAGTATGGCCTGTTCTGATGGAGCGCGGGCAAGCAGCCGTTCGCGGGAAGGGACTGCAATCCCTACGTCACTTTAGCCCGCGAGATAAACGTGTAGACAGACGGTTTGATAGCGCAAGCGCGGCATGCGCCAGCCCGGCACGCGCCTCACCTTGGCGACAAAGTCACCGGAGTGAGGTGGAAAACGCCTGATCCATTACGCCGTTACTGGAACTCGTAGCCGACCTGAAAGCTGACGCGGCCATCCGGCTGCTGTTGGATATTGGTGATCCAGACTGGCATGCCGCCGCCCAACTGCGACCGACTCCCCGGCGTGGTGTACGGGGTGAAGCTGGTGTTCGCGTTGCTGGGGTACGGGACGGCGGTGAGGAAGATGCCGGGGCCCGCCGGACCATCCACGCCGTGGCTTTCCGTCAGGATCGGCCGGCCGCCGACCACTCGCCAGATGAGGAGTCCTTCCGAGGAAAGGTCGGCGTCCCAGCCCTTCTTGCGGCGGTTCTCCAGTAGGAAGTACTCGCTGCCGTCCTTCCGGACGAGGACCTTGAAGCACTCCTTGTTCGAGCCTTCAATGGGTGCTAGCACTAGCTTCTGCTTCACGGTCGGATCGATGACCACCGGCTTGAGCCAGCCGAGTTGCTCCTTGCACCAGGCCGACATGTGCTGCGGGCGCCCGTTGCCAAGCTGGTTCGACATCGCGCACCAGGTGCCGAGGCCCTCGCTGCCGGGGTTCTCCGGGCGGGCATAGAGGTCCGGCAGGCCGAGCATGTGGCCGAACTCATGGCAGAAGACGCTGATGTTGGTCATCCGCGGCCCACCCTCCGGGCAGATGAAGTAGGGCCACCGCTTCCCGCCGAAGGTGACGTTGCTGCGATGCGGCCAGTAGACGCCCCCGCGCGTGGTCTGGACCCGGTCGCCAGCGTAGAGGAAGATGATGCCGTCGTAGCCCTCCAGCGCGTTGGCCCCGTCCCGCTTCACGAGGGCGTTCAGCGCGTCGGTAAGGAGGGCGCGGCCGTTCGCGCCGGTGCCGGAGCCGAGGTTGTAGTCGTTCCGCTTCTTCTCGACCTCAATCCACGGGAACGCCTTCCCCTCAATCTTGAAGCCGCCGCATGAAAGCTCGTGGTAGTAGTCGTTCATGCTGCCGAAGACCGGCTGGCCGGTGGCACTGTTCTTGTTGACGTAGCTGTTCCGGCTGAACATCGCCTCTTCCCACGCCTCGGCGGGGGCCTGGGGGTTGTGCTTCGCGTCCGGATACTCGATGCCGATGATGGCGAGGCGGTAGGACTCCTTCTTCCAGATGTTGCCGCCGCTGTTTTCCGGGATGCGGCGGGCATCCGGGTTGGCGTCCTGGCCCAGCTTGAGCGCGATCTCCAGCTCCAGGGCCTCACGCTTGACGCGCAACTTCACCGTCTCACCGGGGACGCGCTGCGCAAGGGTGTCCGCGAGTCGCTGGGAGGAGGCGACCGGAGCCTCGTCCACCCGGAGCAGGACATCGCCCGGCTTGAGGCCCGCCTGCGCCGCTGGACCGGCATCGGTGACGGCCTGGATGGCGGTGCCGCCGTCCTTTGGATCGCCCAGGGTGACGCCCATGACGGCCCGCTGCTCCGAGAGGCGATAGGGGCGGCTGAGGATGCCGAGGGTGGCGTTGAGCTTCAGCTTCTTCCCGACTCGCGTCACCTGAAGTTCGACTGCCTCGCCCGGCTGGCGTGCCAAGATCGCGTTCCGCAACTCCTCGGCGCTCTTCATCTCGTCCCCGGCGAAGCGGAGCAGGATGTCCGAGGTCAGCACACCCGCCTTGGCAGCCGGTGACTCCGGGGAGAGGCCGACAACGGTCAGGCGGTTCTTCCGATCCGGCTCCACTGAAATCCCGAGGTACGGTACCAGGCCGGTGACGGAGGCGGGAGCGGCGGATGCCTGTGAGGTGATGGCCGTTTCAACGGTTCGGTAGCCGTCGAGCGCGGCCGGCGCCTGGGCCTGACTCGCGAGGGCCGGTGCGAGGACCGCGCCCAGCAGGGAGAGCGCGGCGAGGCGAAGCGATGAGGAGTGAGAACGATGGTTCATGGCTGGAGTTGGGAACGAGGGCGCCGGCAAAGGTAGGCAGAAAGGCAAGGAAAGCTCATTACGTAGGACGCATCGGAAGTCAAGGGGTTGGAGCGGACGGGATCGAGAGGGAGCGAGGGAGTGAGGAGCGCGGGAGAGACGAGCGCTGCGTTCGATCACTGCGGGCACCCTGTCTCTTTACCGACCGGTGGTTCCAAAGCGGGTTGCGGATGGGGTTAGCGGGCGTCCCGATGTCGCTGCCGGTCTTCGGTAGGTGGGTGCGGGCGGGACGCCCGCGCTCCTTGAGCCGCTCCATCCCAGATTCAGCGGTCGTCGGTGACGGGGGTGGCGGGTGCGGGGAGAGGACGCGGAGTGGGCGCGGGGCGTGGGGAGGCGGTGGCGGCTGCACCTCGGAGGGCACCCCAGGCCATGCATGCGTGGTAGGCGAAGCCCAGACGCCTTGCAAGTGCCACCTCCGACTTCTGTAGCCCCGAAGCTTGCCATTCCTGGGTGATGCGCCGCTGTGCGTTGGCTCCGGACGCCGCGATGGACCGGAGGGCGGCGAGGCAGGCGGCGGCGCGCGGGAGTCGCTTCCGCTCCCGATGGTGGGTGATGAAACGGTCCCGCCCATGCTGGATCGCACGCTCCACGAAGTCCTTCCGCTCCGGGGGCGGGTGCATGGTACGGGCCTGGGGGTCTCGCCAGACACGGACTCCCGCCTTGGCCATGGCGTGGGTCATTGGCGCGAGCTTGCCGCGGTAGTGGTCGGAGCGCTCCGGGAACGGGAAGCGGAGGGCGACCTCCCGCCGGAAGGCGACGTTGTTGGCCCAGAAGCGGCGGTCGCGATAGCGCGGACCGTCCGGTGAGCGGGCGGGGAAGATCCAGATCATGCCCATGCAGCGGGCGTAGGGGTCGACCGGCTCCACGTAGGTCATTCCGGCTACGACATCGACCTCCGAGTCGTCGAAGGCTCCCACGATCCGGGTGAGCCAGCCCGGCTCCGGCACCACATCCGAGTCAAGGAAGAAGACCAGCTCTCCTCGGGAGTGGCGCGTGCCTTCGTTCTTCTGGCTGTAGTAGCGCTTTCCGGCGGTGGGAATGAGACGAACAGAGGGCTGCGCGATCCAACGTCGGATCAGGTCGTCAAGCGCCTGCCCATCGACCTTGAGGCTGTCGTAGAGGAAGATCAACTCGCCCGGTCGGGGTTCGTCGCGCATTTGCTCGGCAACGGCGGCCAGCATCCTCTCCTGTTGCACGCCCTCGTTCCCAAAGAGCGGATTGTCCCACTCGATCACCAGACTGTAGTACGGGGTTGCCTGGGGGATGAAGGTCATGTGCGGATGATTCGGGTTGGTCGAGGGGCGTAATTGTGAATTTGAGTAGGATTAGGAGTAGGATTAGGAACGTGGCTGGCTAGACGACTTCCAGGTGGTTCCTGCCTGGCAGGGCCGGGAACGGGGCGTGGGGTTCTGTCTGGTACCAGTAGGCGACGCTGCTGATGTCGTCCTGGAGCGGGAGGTAGCGGGGTTTGCCGTCCACGCCTACCCGCCACCCGAGGGCCTGGATGGTGACGCGGAGGTCTTCCTGAAAGCGGATCGGGTCCATGATGTGCCAGCGGTACATCCCGAACCGCTGCTGGCTCTGGTAGAGGCCGTCCGGCTTGATCACCTGGGGCATTCCGAGGAAGGGCGTGGAGAAGACGCCGTACTCTCCCTTGGGGTGCTCAAAGTTCCACGCGCCGCCGAAGTAGTCTTCCGTCCCGGTGCCGCAGAGCGTGGGGAACTCCTCATCGCCATCCAGGTAGAACTTGATCTCGCCCTCGCCCCACCACCCGTTGTTGTTCACGCCCCACGCCAGGTAGGTGCCCACGTAGTGACCCCAGCCGCGGATGCCGTCCACCAGGGTGTGGACCGTCTCCAGCGGCAGCGGGTTGCTGCGCCGCCACTGCGCGTGGAGGTAAGCCGTGTCTTCGGGGATGTCGGTGAGGGTGTAGTCGACCTGATAGTAGTAGCCGCGAACCTCGTCTTCCGCCAGGTTCTCCAGCGTGATGCGGGCGCTCTGGCGGAACGGCATCGGCCAGTAGCTGTTGAAGCCGCCAGCGGGGTTCACCGAGATTGGCAGCGAGTTGACGTTGCAGCGCTGGCACCAGCCGTTGCAGAAGAAGTCGCCCAGGGGGACCTCGACCGACGGGGTCTCCTCGCCGTCCCAGTAGATGCGGAGCACCAGCAGCCGCCACCACTGGGGATGGACGGTGTTCCAGATGTGCTGGATGCAGCCTGGCCCCTCGATCTCCGCCAGCGTGACCGTTTGTCGGGGGGCGATGTTGATGGACGGTGAGACCTTCCACCCCTGGCCCAGCTCACGCGCGGCGACCGCGCCGGTGCCTTCGGTCGCGCGGGCACCCTGGCCTTTTGCGCCGGTGGGGTTCTCGGCGGAGATGCTGCGGGTCTTCGCCCGCGAGAGGCGGCCGATTTCGCCCAATCCGGTGACGAGGCCGTTGAACATGGATTGCTACCAGGGTGCTGACCGTCACCGAGGTGTTCGCGCTTGGTGGATGCGCCTCCTTCAGCCACCGTAGTCCGAAGCGACCGGCCTTCAGCATCCCTTCGGACACCTGATCTCCGTTCGTGAACCCTTTGCGCCGCGCTCTGTATCCATTGGGATGTCAGAGCACAGGATCGAACGAGGCAAGACGGGAGCGAGCGATGAGTCGGGTGGAGATTTGCTCGGTGAGGGAACTGAAGCGGCGCGTCGACCAGGGCGATAGCGTGGTGGACGTGCGCGAGTATCCGGAGTACGTGGAAGCCCACCTGCCCGGAAGCCGGCTGGTGCCGCTGGGAGAGCTGAGGCGTGACCCGCAGTTGGCGGGAACCGGCGAGGTGCTGCTTCTCTGCCGGAGCGGACGCCGGGCACGGGAAGCAGCAGACCTTCTGGCGGGCCGACCGGGTGTGCAGCCGGTGGTGGTTGAAGGCGGGATCGAGGCGTGGAAACTGGCAGGATACCCGACGGGTAAGGAGCGGGGGCCGATCTCACTGGAGCGGCAGGTCCGCATCGCGGCCGGGGCGCTGGTCCTGACCGGGCTGCTGTTGGACTTCCTCCTTCCCGGAGCGCGCTACCTGAGCTACTTCGTCGGTGCCGGGCTGGTGTTCGCGGGGGTAACGGACACCTGCGCGATGGGCCTGCTCCTCGCGAAGCTGCCGTGGAACCGGGCCAGTACCCATTCGGCATGCCCAATCAGGCAGTAGGAGGCAGCCATGTGGACCCTCGGTGTGATTGTCGCCCTGGTGCTCAGCGCCGCAATCGGTCTGTCGTTGGGGCTGGTAGGCGGAGGCGGCTCCATCATCACCGTGCCGATTCTCGTTTACGTGGCCGGGCTGCCTGTGCCGCAGGCGGTGGCTCTCTCGCTGGCTATTGTCGGTGCCACCTCGGCGGTAGGGGCCGTGATCCAGGCACGCGCAGGACACGTGCATCTCAAGGCGGCGGCGGTTTTCGGCGCAACCGGGATGCTGGGGGCGATGGGCGGAGCCAGGCTGACCCCGCTGGTTCCCGCCCCATTGCTGATGGGGCTTTTCGCACTGCTGATGATCGCGGTGGGAGTTGGGATGGCCCGGGGGAAGGACGAGCCGGTGGTGCCTCCGCACGCCGAGTGCAACTTCTGGAAGTGCGGGCTGGCGGGCCTCGGAGTGGGAGTGCTGACCGGGTTTCTCGGGGTGGGCGGAGGCTTTCTGATCGTCCCCGCGCTGCTCCACTTTGCGAAGCTATCCACGCGTCAGGCGATAGGCACCTCCCTGCTCATCATTGCGGCAAACAGTGCGTCCGGCTTTCTGGCGCACCTGGGTGAGTTCCACGGCACGTTTGCCCTGGGCGCGGCGTTCATCGCGGTGGCCATCGCCGGACTGTTCGGAGGACTTGCCATGGCTCGGCGCATGCGCCCCGCCGGTCTGAAGGTCGCGTTTGGAAGGCTGTCGCTGGCGGTCGCTGCCTTCCTGCTGGCGATGAACGCGGTGCCCCTTTGGCGTCTGCTCACCTAGTAGTCCGTCAAGAGAGAATGGCGCGTTCCCGGCGGAATGGGAGAATGGGAGAGAGGGTGAGTGGGAGACGGCTCTGGCCACGATGTATCCCATTCTCCCATTCCCCCTCTCTCCCTTTCGACCTGTCAGAAGAGACCTGACAAGGTACTCGCCCCGCATCGAATCCTTTTGTTGGTCGACCGTATCCTTAGAGCCATAGCGGCGAGGTCACGCGGAGCTGAACCGGCATCCGTGCAGCTTCTCGCTAGAAGAGGAATGACAAGATGTTTGTCGAGAGATTCTTTGTTGAAGGACTGGCCCACGCCTCCTACCTGTTCGGAAGGGACGGCGAGGCGGCGGTCGTGGATCCCAAGCGGGACGTGGACGACTACCTCACTGCCGCAGAGGCACGCGGGGTGAAGATCGTGGCGATCTTCGAGACCCATCCCCATGCGGACTTCGTCTCCGGTCACATGGAGCTGGCGCAGCGGACGGGTGCACCGATCTACGTCTCCGAGAAGTACGCGGCCCAGTACCCCCACCGGGCACTGGCGCATAAGGAGCAGATCACCATCGGGGGAATGCCGGTGACCGCCCTGGACACACCGGGGCATTCGCCGGACTCGATGTCGATCTATGCGGAGGATGGTGAGGAGCGGGTCGTCTTCAGCGGCGACATCCTCTTCGTCGGCGATGTGGGGCGGCCCGACCTCCGGGATATGCACAGCGACCCGCGCGTCATGGCGGAGGCGTTGTACGACACGCTGCACCAGGTCTTCTGGAAGCTGCCGCAGGACACCGTCGTCCACCCGGCGCACGGAGCGGGCTCCCTGTGCGGGCGGCGGCTGGGCTCCGCGCCAAGTTCGACCATTGGCGCCGAGAAGCGGGAGAACTGGGCAAACCGCCTCGGGAGCCGCGAGGCGTTTGTCGAAGCGATGCTGTCCAATCTCCCCGACCGCCCGATCTTCTTCCGCCGGAGTCCCTTCGCAAACCTCGCGGGAGCGCGCCCTCTGGCCGAGGTGCCGAAACCGGAGCGGATTGACTCGCAAGCCCTGTCCGAGCGGCAGAGCGAGGCGCTGATCCTCGACACCCGCAGCGTGGACGCCTACGGAGCGGGGCACCTGGCTGGGAGCCTCAACGTGGGGCTGCAGCTCCCCGTCTTCTCCACCTGGGTGGGGACCTTTGTCGAGCCAGACCAGCCGCTGGTGCTGGTGGTGGACAAGCCCGGGGATGCCGAAAAGGCCTGGCTCGAACTCGCCCGGATCGGATACGAACGCGCGGTGGCCTATCACGTGGCCGACACTGCGGCGTGGACGGCGCTCGGTCTCGAGGTGCGAGCCGTGCCGCAGTTGGAAGTGTGCTGCGTGGACCCGTGGGTGCAGGAAGGTCGGAAGTTGCTCGACGCCCGCACTCCCGGTGAGCGGAACACGGGCGCTGTGCCAGGTTCCGTTTGGATCCCGCTGTCGAAGCTGCCGGAACGCCTGGACGAGGTGCCCGAAGGCCCCGTGGCCATCATGTGCGGCAGCGGCTACCGTTCCTCGATCGGGACCAGCTTCCTGGAGCGGGCGGGCCGCAGCGACGTGGTGAATGTCCGGGGCGGTTGGGCCGCCTACAGCAAGCGACAGTGCGAGGAGCCGGACGGCCAGGACCTGTTCTGCCAGGAGCTGTTCGACCAGATGCCGGTAGCGGCGTGACCCCCTGTCTGGGGCATCGGACCGGGGCCGGAGTATCGTCTCTGGCCCCAGTCGCACGTTGGCTAAAGCGCGGCAGGGAGAGATGCGACCGCTGGCGGCACTCGACCCCGCGATTTGCTACTCGACGCGGTTGCTGCCGAATGCGCCGACGCACTGCGGTCACACCCGTTACTCGCGAGCGGGGACACGAGGGAGCCCTCCCCGGCCAAGAGCCATCCTTGGCGAGGCCCGAAATGCACGCCCGCACCCCTCATGCAACCGTGTAGGGCACGCTCGCCGCAGCGTTCCGGCGCTTCCACCACCCATGCTGTCCATCGCAAAGCCGACGTCATCTCCGTAACCCAGCCCAAAGGCAAACGGTGTCGGATCGCGGCTCTGGTCGATGCTCGAACCAGTGCAAGCAGAGCTTTCGGCGAACCGCATTGCCGTGAACTTCGCCGGTCGGATGAATCCTTCTTGTGGGTCAACGTATCTATCTCGTTATGCGGAGCCTACGAACAGTGGGCGCTTTTCCGCACAGAGAAGGAAGCGATGACACGACGACAGATACACGGCTCCGTGGCGATGGCGGTCCTGGCTATCTCGACGGTGCTTCCCGCATCGGCTCAAGATCGGGCTGCCCACGGCGGGCGCGGCTATCCGATGCAGGGCATGATGCGACAAGGCGGGATGGGCGGAATGCAGCGTGGCATGATGGGTGGCATGCAGCACGGCATGATGGGTGGCATGATGGGTGGCATGATGCACGGCGGAATGCAGGGTGGCATGCAGCGCGGCATGAAGGGTGGCATGCAGCACGGCGGAATGCAGCGCGGCATGATGGGTGGCATGATGCAGCACGGCGGAATGCAGCGTGGCGTGATGCAGCACGGCACGGACGGGAGTCAGCAAGGAATGATGGGCGGAGAGCACGGTATCAACGGGATGCAGGGCGGAAGCAACATGGCCGACATGCAGCAGATCCACACGCTCCTCGCAAACCACGATGCAGTGCGGCGGACGGTTCGGAATCTTCCGAACGGAGTGGAAACCGTTACCACGTCGCAGGATACGCGGATTGCCGCGATGCTGCCGCAGCATGTAGAGGCGATGTATGCCCGCCTGAAGGAGGGGCGGCTGATCCGTGGCTTCGACCCGCTCTTCGTGGAGCTGTTCCGGCAGGCAGATAAGATCGACCTCAAGCTGGAGAAGCTAGACACTGGGGTGCGCGTGGTGGAAACCTCGAACGACCCTCACGCGATCCGGCTCATCCAGGCCCACGCCCGGGCGGTCGACGGCTTCGTGAAGGACGGGATGGATGCAATGCACCGTAAGCATTCTGTTCCCGCCGCGCCCAAGCACCACTGACACTCGCCGAAGGTGCCGGTGCAGGAGTAGGCCGGAGATCAACCGGGATCTCCGGCCATTCTGACCCCGCTTCGGTGCTTTTCGAATCCTTCGAGGGTTTCGCCGTATCGATCCAGATGCCGCGTGCTACTTGCAACCGCAGAGAGGAAGCTCAATGAATCGTCGAGGATCGTTAATGGCTTTGATCGCAGGCGCACTGGCGGGGGTGGCGGCCCGGCGCGGGGAAGCCGCAGAGCCTGGCAAGAAGCACCGGGTGGTGTTCGACCTGACCTCCGGCGTCCCGGAGCAGTGGGACGGTGCCCTGCGGAACGTGGAGAATCTCAGCAAGGCGTTCGGCCCGGAGAACGTGGAGGCGCAGGTGGTGGTCCACGGCAAGGCCTATCCCTTGCTTCAGCAGACGAACACCATGATGGAAGCGCGACTGCGCGCCATTCAGGAACACGGAGTCCGGCTCTCGCTCTGCCAGAACACGATGAAGCGCTTCAACGTGGCGAAGGAGAGCCTCTTCCCATTCGCGGACACGGTGGACGCCGCAGTGGCCGAGCTGGTCCGCAAGCAGGAAGCAGGTTGGGCTTACCTGAAGATCGGCGGCTAACCGTCATCCCTCCGCGAGGAAGTACAGGTTCAGCCGTTCACGCAGGCGGGCGCGAGCCCGGTGGAGGCGGGCCTTCACGGCGGCGACCGTGAGGCCCGTCTGCTCCGCCGTTTCGGCTGCGGAGAGCTGCTCGATGTCGCGCAGCCGGAGCACGGTTTGGTCCGGCTCCGGGAGCTCCGCGATGGCGCTGCGGATGGTCCGCTTCATCTCCTCCTGCAACACGCGCTGCTCCGGCGTTGGCCCGGCGGATGGCGGGGTGCGGTCCGGATGCCCCTCTTCTTCACGGGCCCGCTCTTCCAGGGACACCGAGGGCAGCTCTGCCTTCTCGCGTCGACGAAAGCACAGGTTGGTAGCGATGCGACCGAGCCAGGTCACGAACGAGGAACGCCCCTCGAACTGGCGCAGCCGCTCATAGGCGCGGGCGAACGCTTCCGAGGCCACTTCCTCGGCGTCGTCCGGGTGATGACAGGCCCGCACCATGAGGTGATACAGGTAGTCCTGATACTCCCCCACCAGGCGGTCGAAGGCCGTGTCGTCCCCCGTCTGCGCGGCATGGATGAGGGCGGCTTCCTCGCGCGGAGTCAGACGGCCACGCACTTCCGCACTGTGTTGGCGAGTGGTGGGCATCACATCAGAGCTCCACCGCGTGGCGGGCGATCAATGCCTTCTCCGTCAATGCCGCCGCCCCCCGAGGAACCTCGGACTTCCAAACCGCTTTCCCCTACTATGGCCTGTTGGACCAGCCGAGGGACTCCGGCGCTCCAACACCGGCGATAACCAATGAGTGAATCCCGGTCCCTTTGGAATTGACGCACCATGGAAGGCCATAGGTTCAGCCATCGGTCGGCTCCTCAACGACGGGGATCTCTTGTTTCACTGACTGGTAATTTGTGTCGAGCCGTGGTTCCAGAAGCAGGAGCGCTGCGATGCGGCGGGCGATGTTCATCACTTCACGGACCTCTTCCGGCTTAAGAGAGCGCCCGAGCACATCCTGCTCCCGATAGCTCAGCCACTTCTTGAGCACCTGATAGCCGCCGATGGAATAGTCCCACACGTTGATCGGGACGTTCTTCCAGTAGGCGACCTCGTTCAGGTATATGTCGCAGGTGGCGGTGCCGAGAAATGCGAGCGCATCCTCCAGCGACAATCCGAAGCCTTCCGCCCCTGCGCGAATGGCGTCCAGTTCGAACGGCGCGTACTCCCTCTCAACGGAGTGCCCCTTCGCAGGCATCACTATGCCCGCTCGTCCTCCATGCCCCCAACCGGCGGTCAAGTCCAGGTCGCCCGCGTCAGGCCTCAACATCGCGCCATCCTGCCGAGTGATGGTGGCGATGACCCTCAGTTCGGCGCGGGGTGTGCCCACCGTAACGCCGGAGACAGGAGTCTCGGAGTCTAGAAGCGCGGCCACCTCCCGTCCAAGTAGTGAGGACGCTTTGAGCACGATCTGATTGTGCGGTAGGGGCACACGGGGCCAGTCCTGCCGGAGTGCCCCGCTGTTCTCAACCGCGTAAGCGGGCGCGTGGAGGACGGCAAGGGTGTGGAAGAAGAGCGCCTCGCCGTCCGTCATTGCGCCAATCGTGTGGAGATACTGTAATGCTGCGTCAGTGAGATTAAGCCGCAGCCCGTTGTCCAGGCGGCGCGGGTCCTGCTCATCCTCTTCTGCGAAGAGCGAGGGGCCACTGGTGGGTGCGAGGTAGAGCGGGAAGCAGCTTGCACCCCGGTCCATGAGATCAAGACAACCGATGCTCCGTATGGCCTGCGGTGGCGACCATTCCCTGCGGGGCTTCTGCTGCGACACGAGAGCAAAGTTGTCCGGTCGCACGTGAGGGCGGTAATCCGCTCTGTTACGGTCGAGGAGCTTGGTTTCCGGCTCCCAGTACAGCCACCGCACATCGAAAGGTCGGTAGCAGTACCGGACGAGGCTCTCCTTGAGGAAGCCGCGCTTGAGAAGCTGCTTGCGAGTGGGAGCAGCCTTAAACGCTGCCACGTCTTCCATAAGGCTTGGGGCGAGTCGTGCTATCACTCCATCCGGCACGGCAGGATCAAAATACTGCACCATCCGACTTGTTAGCCGGTCGCGGTCCACATCCACAAGAGCGTCATCTCGGCATGTAAGGACGCCTGCGGAAAAGGTAGGGAAGACCTCCGTGAGAAGCGGCCAGGTGCAATAAGCCTCGTCCGTCGTGGATGGCTTGAAAGGTAAGCCAATCGCCAGCACCGGTTGGATGCAGCGGTATTCGGAGATAAGCTCCTGCCCGACCAAACTGTCGAGCAATGCCGCACGACGCTCGGTCGCCCTTGCTTGGTCAAAGTCGCGGTAGAGAACTTCCGCTTGCCCGGCGGCCTCTCTGTTTTCCTTCACCAGCATCAGGCTGATGGCCGTTCCGATACGGATGCCTGGGGAAGTCCCCTCCATCGCAAAGACCGTTTCGCTGGTGCGCCCGTCCGGCGCGTATTCGGAGATGCGGCGATCCCCGTGCAGGTTGTCTATCCAGAGGCGGTCAAAGGCTCCGAGGTAACGCTCCCGCATCCCGGTAAAGGAGAGGCCGTCCAGCCAGGAGTAATTGGAAATGAAGCAGACGACCCCTTTGCCCGTCTTCTCCACAATGCGGCGCTCGGCCATGCGGAAGAACCGGACGTACAGCTCGTTCAGTCCCTTTCCCTGCGGAGCCGGAACGTTGGTGCTTGAGCGATAGGCGTCGGAGAGGTCACGCTCTTCGCCTATTGCCACGCCTGCAAAGCCGTTGTAGGGCGGGTTGCCAAGCACCACTAGGATAGGGGTCTGCTGCTTTACCCTATCGGCGGCATCCCGCTCTGCTTCGAGTTCAGGAAAGAGCAGGTGCTTCTTGGGTCCCTGTGGCGGCTCCCATCCCGTGAGTGCATTGGTCAGGTAGATGCTAGCCCGCTCTTGGGCCGCACTGGATAGCGGTGCTCCCAAGCTCTGAAGCAAGAGGCCCAACTGAAGGTGCGCGACCACGAAGGGCGCGGGGAGAAGCTCGAAGCCGAAGACCCGCTCCAGTACAGCACGCTTCAGGTCGTGCGCGAGGAGCGCGTCACCGCCCTTCTCCCTCAGGGTCCCCGCGATGCTCTTGAGGACCTCCACCAAGTATGCGCCGGTACCGCAGCACGGGTCGAGGATATAGACGTTTGGGTCTGCAAGGCCATCTGGTAGCCCCAATTCATCGCGGAGCACCCGGTCCACTCGCGCCACCATGTACCGGACAATCTCGACTGGAGTGTACCAGACACCCAATTGCCGTCGGAGTTCGGGGTCGAACGCCTCCAGGAACGGCTCGTAGAAGTACTGGACTGCCTGCCCTTCATCAAAGCGCGAAAAGAATTCGGCCCGGTCCACGCGGTTAAGAGCTGTCCCTGTCCAGTCGAGCACTTCCGGCAGCGTGAGCACCTCTAACTGCCCCGGCTCTGCTACCTCATGGAACAACTTCCGTAAGATGGGGACCCGCAGGTAGTAAGCCGAGGTGCGCCAGTCAAAATGGGCTGGGTCCCCCAAAGGCCGCTCGCGGCTCCAGAGCACCCACGCCGAGAAGACGCCGTAGAAGAGCGTCTGGACGAGCGTTGAGCGAAAGAAGTGGTCGCCGCGCTCTCCCTCGAAGCGGAGGCCGAGCGCCTCTTCCAATGCTGACCGAACCGCAGCCAGCGCCGGAAAGTCCGAGTCTTCAATGCGTGCCTTCGCATCGCGAGCGTAAGAAGCCAGGAACCAGGCCACATCCTTTGGAGCGGCCAACGGCGCAGCGTGCTGCATCACTCGCTTGAGGTATTCCAGGAAGGCGTCTCCATGCCTCGCCACCAAAGCTTCTGGGTTAGCCGTTGCGCTCCAGAATGCCGCCTCACTCTCCGCCAGGCGGTAAACCTCCAGCGTTCGGGGTGTTCCCTTCTCGTCCTTGCTGACGAGGGCGAAGCCGCGAAGATTGGTGACGAGCACCAGACCATACCGCTCGCAGTACCGCTGCACTTGCTCGCCCAGGATGACGTGCTGAAGCTCTTCGGCCGTCCCCTTCACCTCAATGGCACCACGAGAGGGCAGTTGCCCTTCGCGAGGCGTGGCGTGCGGGGTGCGCTGGAATTGGTCGGGGGTGAACAGGCCACCGTCCGGTAGGCCCGCACCCTTGTTCTGGAGATTGATGATGCAGCGGACTCTTGGTTTGATACTCTTGCCAACGGCGTTGAGAAGAGTCGAGAGCGCCGGGTAGAAAGAAGTCTCCCTCACCCCGGCACCGAGGTAGCGGATATCCCGAAGTTCCCGGATGTAGATCTGGAGCGGATGCATTGACTCAGGCATTCCGTGCTTTGGGGGTGGAGAGATTGCTCGGTTGTGTTCCACGACCGATTGGATCCGGCAGGGGATTGGACCACCATCGTGTGAACTTCGATTCTATAGGAGCACCTTCCTCTCCAGAGGCGCTGTCGCTCATCGACAGTGGGAGCGCTCAACTACCCGCAAACACTTCGTCGCCCCCCGTCTGGGCGGGAGGTGTTCGCGCTTGACGGATGCGCCTCCTTCAGGTGCTGCTGGCCAAACCGCCTTCCATATGCGGACCCGTGACCCAGCCTCTCGGGAGAACTAGCCCTCGGTGCGTGCAGCCGCAGCCGATTCTCCCGCAACATAACCGGTGGAGAAGGCCGCCTGCAAGTTATAGCCGCCCACCGGGCCTGCCAGATCGAGCACTTCACCGGCGAGGTAGAGACCCTTCACCTTGCGGCTGGCCATAGTGAAGGGATCGACCTCATCCAGCGACACGCCGCCGGCGGTGACTTCGCCGCGCTCCAGGGGAACGGCGCGCACCGGGCCAAGCTCCCATCGCTTCAGCACTTCCACCAGGCGGTTCCGGTTCTTCTTCGGGAGTTGGTGAACGCCCAGGTTCGGGTCGATCCCCGCTCGCTCCAGCGCTTCCGGCACCAGCCGCTCGGGCAGCCATTCTCCCAGGAGCGTCCGAACGAGCTTGCGGCCCTCAACGCCGTGGGCCTCCGCAAGGCGGGCCGTCAGCGTCTCATGCGGCACATCCGGAACGATGTCGATCTCCAGGGTGACGACCCCGGCTTCCATCCCCAGCGTGACGGAGCGGCTGATCCCGAGCGCGCACGGACCGGAAACGCCCTGATGAGTGAAGAGGAGGTCGCCACGCCAGCGGGACAGCTCCTTGCCGGCCGCGCGCCCCTTGAGCACGCAGTCGCGGAAGGCGATGCCGCTGTACTCCGGCCTCACGCCAACGCCGAGGTACATCGGGGCGAGCGCCGCTCGGAGGGTTACCAGCGTGTGGCCCGCCTCGCGAAGCCAGCGGTAGCCCTCGCCCACCGTTCCGGTCTTGGGGTAGCTCATCCCACCGACCGCCACCAGCACCGTCCTGGCGGGATACATGTGTCCGCCCACCCTCGCACCAGTGATCGTTCCCTCCTCGATGCAGAGAGCTTCAACGCCAGCACCCAGGTTGAGGGCCGCTCCGGCTTCCTGCATCCACCAGGCGAGGCCGTCGACCACGTCATCGGCGCGGCCGCTGTCCGGGAAGACACGGCCATCCGCGCGGGTGTGGACCGTCACGCCCCGCTGCCGGAGGAGATCGAGCACGTCCTCGTTGGTGAAGCGGCGGAAGCTATGGCGAAGGAAGCGGGCCTCCTCCGGCGCGAACGCCTGGCGGACGTCCTCCATCGACCCACCGTGCGTGATGTTGCACTTGCCCCCGCCGGAGATGTGAATCTTCAGCCCCAGCCGGCGGTTCTTCTCCAGCAACCGCACCTTCGCGCCCAGAGAAGCCGCACGCCATGCGGCGATCATCCCAGCCGCCCCGCCACCAATCACCAGCACGTCATCCATGGTGGGTGATTCTAGCGCGTCGGTTGCCGTGCGGATAGATCGGATGAAAACCGCAAGCAGCCACTCCCAGAAGAGAGTGGCTGCCATTGCGCTTAGTTCCGCGAACGGTTACGGAGTGGTGCCGCCACCGCCGGGGGGAGGCGGAGGAGGCGTCGGGCGCGGCGGCTTCACCGAGCCGGTCAGCTCGATGCTGACACGGGCCCGCGATGGGTCGCTCGTCAGCACCGTCATCCGGGATGCGTAGTTGCCCACCGCCGTCGGATTGAAGCGAACCGGCAGGCGGTAGGTGTCTCCGGGAGCGAGCCAGACTGCGAGGACGCCCGAGGGCACGCGGAACCGGTTTGCGGCCCCGGTGGGCGGGATGACCTTCACCGCAAGCCACGAGTTGCGGTTCGCATTCCTAACTGTTAGTGCCTTCTCTGTCTTGGTGTTCGCCTTAACCGCGCCAAAGGGCGGGACTGTGGTGACGCGTGCACTACCGCCAGGAGCACCATCGCCGTCCAGCCATTTCATAACGAAGGCATCTGCAGGACCCCTGCGGGCCGTGCGTCCGGTGAGCACCCGATGGACCGGGAAGTTGCCGCTGGAGGTGGTGCCGGTCAGGGCGAGATCGCCCACGGCGTTCACCGCCATGTCGCCGCCGATGTCATCGCCAGTGCCGCCGATGAGGGTGGAGTACTCGACGGAGACAATGGGCTCCGCGAGATACATGTTCTCCCGGACGCGGGTGACAAAGAGATCGGCGTGGCCTACGAGTCCGTCCTGTGCGGCGCGCACCTGCGGGTAATCGACAGAGTCGGTATCGCCGAAGATGTAGAGACTGCTGGGGCCAAGAAGGGGCCGGGCTAGGTCGACGTCGTCATCGATCCCCATTCCGCGGGCGATCTCATCGCCTTCACCCGTGATGTAGGAGAGGTAGACCGGCAGCCCGAGGTCGCCATCAAACTTGGCGACGTAGACGTCCGTGGTGCCGGCACGCGGCTGGTCCTGGAAGGGCAGCACCCGCGGATTGCTGGTTAGCACGGCGTCCGGAGAGTCCGTGGTGCCGGCCAGATAGACGTAGCCGGCGCGGTCCACGGCAACCCCGCAGGCGTTGTCACTGCCGGTGCCGCCGTAATACGTGCCGTTCAGGTAGAGGCCCGTCGCGGCGGCAATCTGCACAAGGAAGGCGTCACCAAAGCGTCCGCCGTTGAACGTGGGCTGCCAAACCGAGTTTGAGAAGCGCTGATTGAGGAGGTCTCCGGAGTCGGTGTGACCGCTGAGCCAGAGAGTCCCGTCGAAGGGTGAGACGGCGATCCCAGCGATGTCATCCCCGTCCCTGCCGCCGAGGTAGGTGGAGAAGCGCAGGGCACCGGCCGGAGTGGCGCTCGTCACGAACGCGTCATAGTCACCCGCGCGTCCAGCCTGCAAGGGATTGGCGGTGACCGGGAAGTTATCGGACTCCGTCCAGCCACCGAAGTAGGCGTTGCCGCCGCCGTCGACGGTGATTCGGGTGCCGCGCTCGTTGCCGGTGCCACCCAGGTAGCTGGAATAGGTGAACGCATTCCCGGCTGGCGTAAGCCGAGCGAAGAAAGCGTCTTCCCCACCACCGGGCGTGTTTCGCGCGGCGCTCTGGAGCGGGAAGTTGGTGGAATCGGTGACGCCGGTGACGAGAGCGCCGCCCTGCGCATCGACCGCAATCCCGAGGACCGCATCCAGACCGCTGCCACCCAGGTAGGTGGAGTAGACCAGTTGCGTCCCGTTAGCGGAGAACTTCGCAACGAACGCGTCCGCGTCACCTCCGAAGCCCGTCTGTCCGGCTGCGGCCGTTGGGAAGTCACTCGATTCCGTGTAGCCTCCCACGTAGACATTGCCGGCCCCGTCGAAGGCGCTGGCGATGCCGCTGTCCCACTCCGTTCCGCCCAGGTAGTTGGCGTAGAGGAGGATCGGATCAATCACCAGGGAACGGGTGCGGTCATAGCTGCCCAGCTCAAAGCCAATCTCGCCGTCCGGGTGGACGATGTAGCGGCTATCGACAAGCTGCCGTCGGCCGCCTTCTTCCTGGTAAGTCACGGGGCGCTGCATCTGCAATGCGCCTCCCTCGGCCTTCAACTCCAGATCGCCGTTGGCCGTGACCCGGGCCTTGGCACCGTTCACCTGCAGGCGGATGGCGCTCGGGTCGGCCTGCGGGCTGACAAGGAAGTCGTACTCAAGCTGGCGGGCTGCCCCGTAGTAGACGAGGTCGACGCCGGGATAAACCTCGTCATAGCGGACGCGCTGGTAGGTTGAGACATCCTGCTGCCAGTCCGCGCTGCTCTTGCCGCGGAGGTAGCTCACGCGGGTGGGCGTTCCTGCCTCGCCACCGACGGTTGCGTTGGGGTTGGCACCCGCCAGGCGGAGTCGCACGACATCGCTGCCCGCTGACTTGCGGCGGATCTGCGACCCGATGCGGCCAGGGAAAGACCGCTTGCGGGCCGGCTCCGGGCGACGAAGACGCATCACTGCTTCGTTGGAGGTCAGGAAAAGCGAGTAGCCAGAGCCACGGGCGAGGTACTTGACCTGCGGGTCCGTCTGGCCTTCGTTCTTCTGGAAGGCGAGGGGAAGGCTGGCGACGCTCGGCAGGGTCTTCCCAGGCTTGGAGGCCGCAGCCGCCGGAGCCATCACGGGCCGGGCAACCGCAGTTGCTACGGCGGCCGCGGCGATGAGGGCTGGGGCTATCAACGCGCCGGGTAACAAGAGGCTCACGGACCGCGTGGCGCGACCCGAAGTCCCATTGGGACAGGACATGGCAAATCTCCCACCGGGGCCAGAAGCCCAACGGTTACTTTGCGGCGACGGGCATTGACGACCGACCCGCAGCGCCCTGGTTAGTGACGAGAAGCCTAGTTGGCCGCTCGCTCGGGCACCGTTTTAGTTGTGGCGAGAGGTCCCGCGCTCTTTAGCCATACTTCGGTTGACAGGTCCGATAGCGAACGTCGCTGCCCGTGGCTTCTTGTCGCACTCTTGAGCTCGCTGGTATCGTAGGGCGGGCCTTAGGTCCCAGCACTGGAAGCCGCGCTCGTCACCTCTCGCCTGAACCAGCAGACATCCCATGGATTTCGGAATGCAGAGCGCGGAGCAGGGATTTGGTGGGGTGAGCGGCGGCGCGTCGTACGGCGGGGGGGCCGGTGGCGCCATCACAGTGACGCTCCTTACCTACCACCTGGCCGCGCTCCTGCGCCACGACGACATCCTCCAGGACGTTTGGGTTCGGGGCGAGACGGCCAACGTCAAGCGGGCGGCTTCCGGCCACTTCTACTTCTCCATTGGCGACGAGGGCGCGTGCCTGAGCTGCGTCATGTGGCGCAGCAGCGCCGGCCGGAGCGGCTACCTGCCCGATGCCGGAACCGAGGTGCTGGTTCACGGCCGCATCGACGTCCACCTGGCGCGGGGGCAGTACCAGTTGGTGGTGGACGACATCCGACCTGCCGGGGCCGGTGCCCAGCACGCCGCGCTGGAGAAGCTGAAGAGCCGACTCTTTGCCGAAGGGCTGATGGACCCCGAGCGGAAGCGTCCGCTACCCCGGTTCCCAAGGCTGGTAGTGGTCGTCACCTCCGCATCCGGCGCGGTGCTTCACGACATCGAGGCGACCCTGGCGGCCCAGCCGTTCCCGCCCCAACTGGTGCTGGTCCCCGCGCAGGTGCAGGGGTTGGGAGCAGAGGAAAGCCTGGCGGCGGCCCTGGTGCAGGCCGGAGCCGTGGAGGGTGCCGATGTCATCATCCTGGCGCGCGGAGGCGGCTCCTCCGAGGACCTCTGGACCTTCAACACGGAAACGGTGGCGAGGGCGATTGCGGCCGCGCCGCTGCCAGTGATCTCAGCCGTGGGCCACGAAACTGATTTCACGCTGGCCGACCTCGTCGCTGACCACCGCGCCCCCACTCCGACCGCCGCTGCGGAGCTGATTGCGGCGCTGCGAGGCGAGATGGCGGGCCGCCTGGAACTCGCGGCGTCCCAGCTTCGGCGCGCGCTGACATTTCAGACCGAGGCGCTTCGGCTGCGATGGTCGAGCTTGGTGGCGCGCGGTCCCCTGGCGCACCCCGAGCTGATGCTGGAGCCACGACGTCGAAGGCTAGAGTCCATTGAAGCGCGGCTGGAGCAGGGATTGCATCGTCAAAGGGGTGCAGCGAGTCACCGGCTGGCGCTCGCTGCGGGTCGGCTTGAAGCCGTCAGTCCGCTCGCCACGCTATCGCGCGGCTACGCCACCGTTTCGCGTCTACCGGAGCGCACGGCAGTCAGGAGCATCCTCGAAGTGGCAGGAGGCGATGCCATCCGAGTACGCCTAGCGGACGGCCTGCTGGATGCGCGGGTCACGGCGGTCCACGAGAGTCCTTTGCTGACAAGGTGAAGGGGTGACGGGTTGAGAGTGCGCGAGAATGGAACACCGAAATGAGAGGCTTCCAGAATGAAGGCCGCTGAGCCGAGCTTTGAGGATGCCGTTCTGCGGCTGGAGGAGATCGTCGCCGCGCTGGAGGGCGGGACCTTGCCGCTGGGCGAGTCGCTACGGCAGTTCGAGGAGGCGATCAGCCTCTCGCGTTACTGCGCAGCCCAGTTGGAAGACGCGGAGGCGAAGATCCGCGCGCTAACAACGGTGTCGCCGGAGGTGAAAGCGTCGACCGCTGCGGCGGCCCCGGTCTCAGCGCACGCGGTGTCAGCGAATCGACTTGTTCCCGACGACGTATCCCCTCGGCTTCCGCTCACCTCGCGGAGTCCCAGCGCCGGCTGGGACCCCTTCGCCGAGGAATGAGTGTGTCGCCTGATCGGGTCATCTGCCACGGTCCATAGCCAGCAGCCTCAGCACTGCGTTCGATCACGGTAGCCGGCATGCGTCCCCAAGGTTCCCCCACGCGGAACAGTCAATCCGGCATCGAGTGCCCGGTAGGGTGCAGAGACACGACCTCCACTGTGATCGAACGCGGCACAAGGCTGCTGTCTATGCGCGATGACTGGTAACCGGTCAGGCGGAGTTTGAGAGACAGGGGATGGAGAGTCGGGACACACCCCACACCTCCAGCCAACCCGCCATCCAAATCCGAAATCCGAGATTCGAGATTCGAAATCCGCAATTGAACGGGTCTATGGCTTCTCCTGTGCGGCGCAAGAGAACAGCGATACCATGCGTCGTTAGGCATGCGCGGCGGCCCGTCCTGGTCCAGTCGTGAGCTGCACCTCCGCCGGACCCGTCATCCATGCTGCGCGACCTTTTTCAGAAGCACTTTCCAGCCCTCACCGAGTACCTGGCCAACCTCACCATCTTCAAGGTGCTGGTGGCCGTGGGGGTCCTTATGGTGCTGCTGGCCGTCTCGCGCCTCCTCTCGCGGGATCGCGACCGCCGCAACGACTGGCTCTCTGAGAACATCCAGGTCGTCCTGTCCGTGGTGGTGGTTGTCTTCCTGCTGATCCGCCCGTTCCTCTTCCAGGCCTTCTACATCCCTTCGGGATCGATGGAACCCACGCTGATGGGTCCCATCAACGAAGGCCCCAACGCGATGGGCGGGCGCGGCTCCGGCGGCACCGGGGACCGGCTGCTGGTGAACAAGCTGATCTACCGCGTCTCGGACCCCAGCCGCAAGGACATCGTGGTCTTCAAGGCTCCCACGGTCGCGTCCCCGGATGAGAAGGAGTTCATCAAGCGCGTCATCGGCCTTCCTGGAGAGACCATTGAGGTTCATCCTTCCCGTCTGCAGGTGGACGGGCGAACTGCCCTTCGGCTCACCCAGGACAGCGGCGGCGTGGACATGGACTCCAAGGACCACCAGAAGCCGGACATCAAGGGCCAGACGGCCTTCGTCCCGATGGACATGGGTCAGCAGAAGCTCCGTGTCCTGGTGATGCCGGACTATCAGGTCAACAGCGACCAGTATCGCGTGGAGATCAACGGTAAGACGGAACTGACCGATGCCGGGGGATACATCGAATCGCGCACCCTGGACCAGTTTGGAGGGGACACGGGCGTGCAAGGGCAGCTCTTCCTGGTGAACGGCGAGCCCCGGCTGGCGGTGGTCAAAGGCAACGCCCTCGTCTACCAGGAGGGGCACGTCATGATCAACGGGAAGGTGCTGGAAGAGGACTACACGGAGGAGCCCGCCTCCTACTCCTACGGCCCCCGGAAACTGAAGGCCAACGAATACTTCATGATGGGCGATAACCGCAACAACAGTAATGACAGCCACGCCTGGGGTCCGCTGGAACGCGACCGCGTGATCGGCCGGGCCGAGCTACTATTCTGGCCACTGCAGCGCCTCAAGATGATGCACTGGTGGCTGGTGCTCGCCGTGGTCGGGCTGATGGTTGGCTACAATCTGGTGCAGCGGGCGCTCACGCGGCCGGCCTAAGTGCGGTGTGGAACGAAGCTGATGAGCCGATCCGAGGTTGTGCGATGAAGGTCCTGGTAACGGGCGGGTCGGGCTACGTCGCGTCCCAGATGCTCCCCACCCTGCGTGAGCGCTACGACCTCACCCTGGTTGATGTGCGCACCACGGACCGGACGGGTGCAAAGGTTCCTGGTATCCAGGTTGCCGACCTCACTCAGCCCGACCTTGAGAGTTACCGCAACCTCTTCAAGGGCCTCGATGCCGTCGTCCACCTGAGCTACATCCATCCGCCAGAGGGCCAGGGAAGTACGGGGCCGGCCAGCTACTACACGGAGCGGGCCAACATCGACATGGCGTTCCACGTCTACCAGCTCTGCCTGGAAGAGGGCGTGCGGCGAGCGGTCATCGCCAGCAGCAACCATGCGGCGGACTGGTACGAGGGGCTGATCCACGCCAAGACCAAGGACATGGTCGACCCATGGGAGCGGGCGCTCAGCGACAACTTCTATGGCTGGGCCAAGGAAGCTTACGAGCACCTCGGCTTCGTCTATTCGAGCGGGAACCTGGGTCGGCAATTGGAAGTGGTCCAACTGCGCATTGGCGCCCCCCGCGAGATCCCCCGCGAGAGGTATGGAGACAACCTTCGCTGGTACCACCGGGACCTGGGTGCCTTCCTCAGCCCACGCGACCTCACGCAACTGGTCGTGAAGAGCTTGGAGACGCCAGACATCCGGGACGACCACGGCATTCCGTTCCAGATCTTCTACGGCATCTCGGACAACACGCGGAAGTTTTGGTCCATTGCCAACGCCCGCCGCGTCATCGGCTACGCGCCGGATGATGATAGCGAGGCGCTCTACGCGGACGAGATCCACCGCAGCCTCACCAGCCTGGGCGGCCCCGTCCCACCCGCGGACTTCAACCCCGGTCCCGGCACTGCCTGAAGGCACTTGAGTCGCCCGCTCGCACTCTCCGGCCATCGCCCTGGTTCCCTGGACCCTGCCTACCCTGGCCTACCCTGCCTCGCTTGACAGGCAGGAGCTTCGTCCGCAGAATGGCAAGGGCGGTCCCACCCTCTCGGACTGCCGTGGGTTGCCAGATGGGAATTCGTTAGCCCAACTCCATCGCCGCCGCGTCGACCTCGCCATCGGGGTCGTGCCGTTCCGCGCGGCGGCTCCCTTCCGAGGCATCGCCGTCATACGATGCCGACGCATCCCTGCTCGACGGGCTCCCGTTGCCGAGCAACCGTCGGTCGACGAACCTCGCATTGGCTGAGCGACGTCAGGCGCTGCTCCGCTGTCGCTTCCCGAGGGGTATACTTCTCCCTTGGTGGCCGGGCGGAATCCAGTGCTGGTTTCGGCGTTGCCTACTGCACCCCGCATGCCGCGTAGAGCGCGCCCTCTTCCATAGCTGGAAGCAGGGCCGCCGCATCCGCAACTTGCGATTCGACGATTTCGCTTCCTCACCGGATACCCCCGCCATGAGCGCCAAAGGCTACAAGCAGACCCTCAACCTTCCGGCCGACACGCTGCCGATGAAGGCCAACCTCCCCCAACGGGAACCGGAGTTCCAGCGCCTCTGGGAAGAGCTGGATGTCTACCGGCAGTCGGTGGAGCGGGACGCACCGCTGGGCGACTTCATCCTGCACGATGGCCCGCCCTACTCCAACGGCGACATCCACATGGGGCACGCGCTGAACAAGGTCCTGAAGGACATCATCACGCGCCACCGGACCATGCAGGGCTATCGCGCGCCCTATATCCCCGGCTGGGACAACCACGGGATGCCGATCGAGTACGCCGTGAGCCAGGCTGCCCGCGAGAAGGGCGAGACGCTCTCCCGCACCGAGCTACGCGCCCGCTGCCGCGAGTACGCCGGCCGCTGGGTCGAGACGCAGAAAGCGCAGTTCAAGCGCCTCGGCATCCGCGGCGATTGGGACCACCCGTACCTCACGATGAGCCACGACTTCGAAGCGCGCATCGTCGAGGTCTTCTCGGAACTGGCGCTCAAGGGCTACATCTACCGCGGCCTCAAGCCGATCCTCTGGTGCCCCTACGACGAGACCGCCCTCGCGGAAGCCGAGGTGGAGTACGAAGAGAAAACCTCGCCCTCCATCTACGTCCGGTTTCCGCTCCTGGATGATCCCAAGGGTGTGCTTCCGGGCGACGGGAGCGGGCAGCTCTACACCATCATCTGGACCACCACGCCCTGGACCATCCCAGCCAACCTCGCCGTCGCCTACCATCCGGAGCTCGACTACGTGGTGGCAAAGGCGGGCGATGCTCTCTACCTCGTCGCCGAAGGCCTGCTCCAGAAGACAATGGCGACGTGCGGACTCCCGGAGTTCGAGGTCGTGTCACGCCTGAAGGGCGAAGAGCTTGCCGGCGTCCGCTTCCGGCACCCGCTCCACGCCCTCGATCCACTCTTCGACCGTCCCTCCCCCGTGGTGCTGGCGGACTACGTTACCCTGGAGCAGGGAACGGGCGTGGTCCACACCGCCCCCGGCCACGGCGAGGACGACTTCCGGACCGGCCTCAAGTACGGCCTGGAAGTGCTGAACCCTGTCGACGGACAGGGCAAGTACACCGCGCAGGCGGGACCGTTCCAGGGCAAAGCCATCCGCACCGGTGAGGCCGATGCCGCGCTGCTGACGGCGCTCCACGAGAGCGGCAACCTGTTGAAGCGCGAACCCTACAAGCACAACTACCCGCACTGCTGGCGCTGCCACGGCCCGCTGATCTTCCGGACCACCGTGCAGTGGTTCATGAACATCGATCACGAACTCAAAGCGGAGGGCGCCGGCGGTGAGCAGAGTAGCTTTACCCAGCGCGATCTCATGCTGGACCAGATCAGCAAAGTGAAGTGGATCCCGGCGGAGAGCGTGGCGCGCATCCAGGCGATGGCAGGCGGGCGGCCGGACTGGTGCCTCTCCCGGCAACGCGCCTGGGGGGTCGGCATCCCGATCTTCTACTGCTGCGGATGCCAGGAACCCATCCACACGCCGGAGAGCCTCAAGGCGGCCGTTGACTTGGTCCGCGAGCAGAGCGCCGACGCCTGGTTCGGAGTGCCTGCGGAGGACATCCTGCCGCAAGGCTTCGCGTGCCCCCACTGCGGG
>JANPLG010000041.1:0-6334 GCA_031426395.1 Actinomycetes bacterium | reverse complement strand
CGAAGATCTGGGCGGTGGTTGGCTGCCGCAAGATCCACGCGACTCGCTTCGCAACGGCCTCCGTAGGCTGGAGATCGCCGGATCCGGTTCCGATCTCGTCTCCGTGTGTCAGCCGCCCCACCAGCGAGTTCGCCGGCAGGTTCGCCATCTGCTCCAGGTCGCGGTGATCGCTATAGGCACGGCGCGGGAGGCGGCCCTTCTGGCTGTAGCTGCTGACGGTCAGATCGTAGTTCGGATCCTGGGCGTCATCCGCCAGCGTGTCGAAGTTCATGTTCCAACCGAAGTTGGCGAGCCGACGGAAGCGGTCGTAGCGCGGCAACCCTGCTTCATAGAGCGCCCCCACCGACCGGTAGAGGCCACCGATGCGGTCCGCCTTCCAGATGGTATGGATGCGCTCCTCGTAGAACGGGTTGTGCTGCACCAGCCCGGAGCCAATGAGGGCGTGGCACGGAAGCGGTGTCTCGCGCAAGGAGCGGAGCAGGGGAGAGAGGACCATCTGATCCCTCACCGCTCCTGCGTCGACCGGCTGCCCGCTCTGCTCCGCCACGCGCCGCACCAGGCCGGGGATGATGCCGTTCTGGTTGAGCACCGCGAGATGATTCCCCGTGCTGGAACCCCGATGCGTGGACGCGATGGTCACCAGCTTGTGGATCATCCCGTGGCCCCAGTTGCGGGAGTTTCGGAAGGTGTTGGACTCCATCGAGATGGGGTTGGGATCGGAGGTGACGGCGCCCTGGGCGATGAGGCGTATGATCACACCTCCGTAGCTATGACACACCACATCCGCCTGCGCTCCGGCGCTCTCTGTTCGGAACCGCCAGTCTGCCAGGGCGCGGTCCAGGTCAAGCTGGGCGGCGCGAGCGCTGAGATGTGCCGTTCCGGCGGAAGCGGAGACGTACTGGAAGCTCGTGCGAGCCACCTGGAACGGGAACTCAGCCGTCGCGCCGCTGTAGAAGTTGTTCAGTTCGTTGCCGCTTCGCCGCCAGAGAGGGAACTGCGCCCATCCTTCCGGCGTGTCGAAGGTCCCGTGCTGCAGCACCACCAGCGGGCGCACCACGGTGAGCGGCGCATCTATCTCCGCCCGTAGAGTCTTGCCCTTATTGTCCAGCGCGATGGCGCGGACCCGGACCTCACGCGTGCGACGGCCACCGGTGGCGGTGAGGTCGGCGGTATCGAAGTTCCGGGGTGAGCGGTAGAGGGCGAATGCGAAGCGCTCATCGCCCCGGCTGGTCACGCTCACCGTGACCTTGGATACTCCGTCGGTGAACCGGTCGCGTGTTCCGCCCTCCGCGCTGGTGTCGAGAAGCCCCAGGCTGTCGACCGGGAAGACACCGCCGATGGTCGCCCCTAGTTCCTCCGTTTCCTCCAGCTCGAAGCGGACCCTTGCCGCCTTGGGGGCGTCCAGCACCACCCGGAGCAGGAGCAGCGAGACTCCGTCCGCCGCCACGTTCCGAACCAGCCGCGTGCGCGTGGTGTAGTCCCGTTCCGCAAGCTTGGTGACAACCCCCTTCGCAGGCACGAAGACATCCGGCAGCGCGTTAGGGCTGGCATCAATGGTGGAGAGCTGAAGCTCCCCTTCCGTGATCTCGACGGCGTGCGTGCCGGCTCCCTCAAGCACGGTGGAGTCGGCCAGTGTCGCGCGGGCGCTCACGGTCGCGGTGATGAACTTGGTCGTCTTGGGCAGCCGCTCACGGCTGACCACCTTCGCTTGGAACCGGACGTTGACGGTGGACTGGCCGGTGAAAGTCCACTCCACTGCCGTGCTTGTGATCCGACCGGGCGGGCTGACCGAAGTACGCACCACGGTGCTGTCATTCGGGATGGGCGCGCGCACCACCAGCCGGCTGCCAGCCACTGACTGCGAAGAGTCCACCAGCACCTCCGCCGAGAATCGGATGACCGTGGCGGGACCGACTTCCTCCGGATGGGTGGCGCCCACGGTGACCTTGATGCGGTCCCGTACCAGCTCCACTGTGTGCTGCTTGCCCTGTCCGATGGACGTGTAGGTGCGGTTGGCGGCGGCGCTGACGTTATGGACGAACGCCGTCAGATCCTCGGGAAGATCGTCGGCGTCCTTGACCTTGAGGGAGAACTGAACGGTCAGCTGCGAGCCGGAGCCGGTGACCCACGATAGGAAGTTGCCGATCACCGTGCCGCCCGGCGGGCTACCGGGAATCGCGCTTAGGCCCGTGGGAATCTCCACGGTGAGCTGGAAGCTGTTCGCTGGGAGGCGGCTGTTCATCGTCACGGTGTAGTTGATGATGCTGCCGGGAAGCGCCCGGTTGCCGGAGCCGCCGGTGACGGTGTGGGTCACGGTCAGGCCGGATACCAACTGCATCGGGACGCTGCTGCTGCCCTCCAGGGTGTCGACGATGCCGTCATTCCAGCGGATCTCCGCATCCCAGGAGAAGTCGAGGGTCGCAGCACCCGGATTGGCGGTGGTCTGCGGGTCCAAGAAGGTGACGATGATGTACTGGTTGCCCGTGCCGATCGCCGTGGGGCGCAAGGTGACCGAACCTCCCCCGCCCTCAAAGGGGACATCCTGCATCCGTCCCGCCGTGCCGTAATGGTAGGCTTCCAGCGCGGTGCCGGACGGGAGTGACAGGCTGATGCGAATGCTCGCGGCGGTTGCGCTGGCGGAGTTGGAGCGATAGCGGAACGCGTAGGCACGGGTGGCGGGCTGCGAGGTCACCGTATCCTCGAAGACCTCATCGAAGTTGCGCCCGTAGTACCCCGTCATCGTGGTGCGAGTGCTCGCCCGCGGTCGGCGCGTCTTCGCCTTTATGGCACCCTTCGCCGCAGCGACGGATTTAGAACCCCTTATGGCGGGAGGCCGCTGCTCCGCGCCCGAAACGGCATCGCGCGCGGTCACCGAGAGGACGAGGAAGAGCAGCGGCAGCAGGATACGGCAAAGTCGCGATGGCACGGCACGTCTCCGTCAAGGTGGCCTCGTGATGCCGAACGATCCAGGCGATGCGGGAGTGCCGAGTGTCGGCCCACTGCGAAATACCGGATCGTGTCAGCGGGCCCACCGAAGCTGCACGGGTTATACCAGACATTCATCCGTGCGCGAAAGTGATCTTCAGCCGTAAGACGGCTGATCGCTCACCGCTTTGCAGCAGGGCCGTCAGTCTTGCTGATGGACGGCGAACATCTCGACCTTGCCATCCGCGCGGTAGGTGGCGAAGGTGGAACCGTCGGCGGCGCTGGCGGCGATCAGGATGTCGGCGGCGCTGTCGATGCTGTAGCGCTTCTCGCCTGCGCGGCCGAAGAGGCGGATGCGGGGTGGCTCCCGTCGGCGCTGCGTGTCCAGCGCGATGACCCACCGCGCCTCGCGGTCCAGCCCCACGAAGAGCGGTGCGGTGAACGCGCCCCCCTTCGACCAGCCGCCGATGCTACCGTCTTCCACCGTCAGGAGCGCCAGGCGCTGCCCGTAGTTGACGGTGGTGTCGTGTCGGCTCTGGTGCTCGTAGGCGAGGGCGGCGGCCTGCCCGTTCCCTGCCACCCGCAAGCGGGGCTTCCGGCCAGGCCGCTCCGCCAGGAAGCGAGGCCTCCCCTCCTGTTGCCAGAGGGCCACCGAGATCGTGCCGTCCCGCTGCTCCGCAGCCAGCCCAAGGACTTGGCCGTCCAGGCTGACCGAGGCGCTCTGGTAGGATGATCCGGCATCGCTGTGTCGCCACAGTACTTTGCCACTGCTCTTCAAGAGGACGGTGACGTTCGGGTCACGGCAGACGGAATAGAAGGTGTCACCTCGTCCGTGGAAGAGCTGGCGCGGGAAGCCAGGAGTGGCCACGGAGCGGTATCGGACCGTGCCGTTCTCCGGGCTGCTGAAGATCACGCTCTTCCCGGCAGCCAGCATCGCGTGGCGTCCGTCCGGCGAAACGGCTGCCGTCTCAATCGGCTCCGAGAGCTCGAGGGTGTAGAAATGGCGACCCGAGGCGTCGATGAAGGCCGCGCGCCGCTGGTGGGCCTGCCGTCGCGAATAGGCGAGCGTGACGCCGCCGCGCCGGCTTGAAAGCACCCGGTCCGTGCCGGGGAGGAGCTGCGTCCAGAGGATTGCGCCTTCCTGATTGCGGCACTGGAGCTTGCCGGCGCGGTCCAGCAGGAGCACGCGGGAACCGTCCGGCGTGAGCGTAACTTCCACCAGGTCAGGCGACGGCGCGATCCAGAGGCTTACCAGGGGCGGCAGCGAGGGGTCGGGCTGGGCGCTGGCGCGCGACGCTGCACCCAGGCCCAGTCCGGCCCAGTGCAGTAGCTCCCGCCGCCGGATCGAGCGCCCGAGCATCAGTGGCCTCCGGAGGCGGTCCGCACCATTCCAACGAAGAGCTGGTGGATGCGCCGGTCCGAGGTTAGCTCCGGGTGGAAGGTCGCGCCGAGCAGCGGCCCCTGGCGCACGAGGATTGGGCCGTGCTCCGTGCTGGCTAGCACTTCCACCTCCCGGGAGACTTCGCTCACCTGCGGAGCGCGGATGAAGACGGTGTGCACCGGATCGTCCCCCAGCGCGGGGATCAGGATGTCGCGCTCAAAGCTGTCGACCTGGCGGCCATAGGCGTTGCGGCGGACGGAGATGTCCATGCATCCGATGCGCGGCTGCGGACTGCCCTCGATCTCCTTGGCCATCAAGATGATGCCGGTGCATGTTCCGAAGAGCGGCATCCCCTCGGCGACTCGTGACCGGAGCGGCTCCATCAGGCCGAAGCGCTCCAGGAGCATGCCGACCGTGGAACTCTCGCCGCCGGGGATGATGAGGCCTTCCGCAGCGGCCAGAGTGTTCCGCGTCTTCACAAGGAACGGCTCCGCTCCTGCTTCCTCCAGGGCGCGCAAATGCTGGGCGTAGTCACCCTGGATGCCCAGGACGCCGATCTTTGGCTTCCGGACTGGGATCGTCCCAGCGGGGGTCGTCCCGGTGATCGGCGGCCGTTCTGGCATCTGGATCGATCCTATCGGATATCAGCTACCATCTTGTCGCTACCAGCCGCGCGGGGCGAGGAGCTGCTTCTCGTCCAGGGTGCGGATGTCGAGGCCGGGCATCGGTTCGCCCAGGTCCGTGGAGACTTCGGCGATCATCTTGGGGTCGTCGTAATAGGTGACGGCGGCGACGATGGCCTTGGCGCGGCGGAGTGTCTTCTCGCGGCGGATGTCCGGGTCGCTCTCGCTGGCGGCGGCCTTGAAGATGCCGCTTCCCACGAAGACCGCCTCCGCGCCGAGCTGCATCATCAGGGCGGCATCGGCCGGGGTGGCGCAGCCGCCAGCGCTGAAGTTGGGGACCGGCAGCTTGCCGGTGCGGGCGACCTCCTGGACCAGGTCGTACGGCGCCTGGAGGTTTTTGGCCTCGGTCATCAGCTCTTCCTCACGCATGGCGTGAAGATGGCGGAGGCCGCGCTGAACCGCGCGCATATGCCGGACCGCCTCGACGACGTTGCCGGTGCCGGCCTCGCCCTTGGTGCGGATCATGGCGGCGCCCTCGCCGATGCGGCGGAGCGCTTCGCCCAGGTCCCGGCAGCCGCAGACGAAGGGCGCGCGGAACATATGCTTGTTGATGTGGAACTCCTCGTCCGCAGGGGTGAGGACCTCGCTCTCATCGATGAAGTCGACCCCGAGCGCCTCCAGGATCTGCGCTTCCACGAAGTGCCCGATGCGCGCCTTGGCCATCACGGGGATTTCGTAGTGGGCTTCCTTCAGGGCTGCGATGATGCCTCGGATCATCTCAGGGTCGCTCATCCGCGCCACGCCGCCCTGGGAGCGGATGTCCGAGGGGACGCGCTCCAGCGCCATCACGGCGACCGCGCCCGCTTCCGCGGCCACGAGGGCCTGGTCCGGCGTGGTGACGTCCATGATGACGCCGCCCTTCAGCATCTCCGCAAGACCGACCTTAGTGCGCCACGTTGACTTCTCGGTTTCCATCGAACACTCTTTCTTGCCCTTTCGGCGGCTCCAGGAGGCGGGTCGCTCATGCCTCGTCACGCCGTTCAGGCCGTCATCCGGGTCCTGGGACCCATAAAATCGTTGGGGGAAGGTGGGCGTGCACCGCACTGCTCCATTCGCTTCACCCAGGGAAGTTTACACGATTGAACGGGGGTTGTATGCCCGGGGATGTTCCTGGTTCCTGGTTGCTGGTTCCTGGTTGCTGGTTGCTGGTTCCTGGTTGTGCCGGGTGCCAGGCTTTGCGCGTGAAACCGGAGTTGCTGGTTACCGTGAGGAATGCATGGTTGCTGAAGGTCCTGGAAAACACGACCGGGGGGGACACCACCACCACCACCCCCACCACCCCCACCACACCCCCCCACCCCCCCGGGGGGCATAGAGTATGGAAAAATAAAAATTAGAAATTAAA
>JANPLG010000040.1:0-7451 GCA_031426395.1 Actinomycetes bacterium | reverse complement strand
GTGGCCCCATTGGACGGAGTACGGTGGCCCCACAGCCCCTGGACCCAACGGACCAGGTCGTCCATGTAGGCGTACATCACCGGTATGACCAGCAGAGTGAGCAGTGTGGAGAGCAGCAGCCCGCCGATCACGACCACCGCCATCGGTGCCCGCATCTCGGCGGCGCGCCCGATCTGCATGGCGACCGGAGTCATCCCGGCCACCGTGGCAATGGTGGTCATCAAGATCGGGCGGAGGCGGACAGGGCCCGCCGCCTGTAGCGCCGCGTCTCGGCTGAGGCCTCGGCTCCGGAGCGTGTTGGTGTAGTCGACCAGTAGGATGCCGTTCTTGGACACGAGGCCGGTCAGCATCACGATCCCGATCATCGAGACGATGTTCATCGTGGTTCCGGTGTAGATGAGCCCCAGTAACGCGCCCACCAGCGCCATCGGGACGCTCAGCATGATCGTGAACGGGTGGACCAGGCTGTTGAAGAGCGCGGCCATCAGCATGTAGGAGAGCACCACCGCCAGCCCGAGAGCGCCCGCCATCAGGATGGAGCTGTCCTGCATCTCGTTCACATCCCCTTCCCAGCGACGCTCCACGCCGTTGAGAGGGACCGTGGCCAGCGCCGCGTCCACCGACTTCCGCGCCTCGCCCAAAGAGACCCCTTCCTTGACGTAGGCGGTCATGGTCACGCGGCGGGTGCGGCGGGAACGCATGATCCGTGTGGGACCGGTGCCCTGGCGGAGCGTTGCCACGTCGCCCACGTAGACCGCTGTGGGACCGCGCCAGCCGATCAGCACGTTGTTCAGCACGTTGGGGTCCGCACGCACTCCACCGGGGCCGTCCTGGCTGAGCTGAAGGCGGACTGGGTAGGTTCGCTCGCCGTTACGGTAGCGGGCATCCGTGTTGCCGGCGATGGCGGTTCGCAGGACGCCGGAGAGTTCCGCGCTGCTGACGTAGAGATCGTCCGCCCGCTCTCGGTCAATCGCCACCTGGAGCTCCGGCTTGCCGCTCTTCATGGTGGAGTCGATGTTCCGCAGCGACGGGATCTGCCGAAGTCGGGCCACGGCCGCGTTCGACGCCCGTTCCAACTCGCCCAGGTCAGATGCGTAGAGCGCCACCTGGATCGGGGCGAGGGCGGAGGTCATGCCGCGCACCGCGTTGACCCGGATAGCGCTGGCTCCGTCCAGACCGGCGAGCTTGCTACGCAGTTCGGCGGCCACCGCCTCGTCGCTGCGGGTGCGCTTCTGGGTGCGGGAGAACGGGTTGAGAATGCGGTCCTGCATCCCGAACTTGTCCTTCAGCATGAGCGTCAGCTGTCCGAACTGCGCGCCCCGGTCCGGCAGGGAGCCGAAGCCGCCCAGGATCTCCCCAACGCTGGCCAGCATCCGCTCACGATCGACTTCCGGGATGCGGGCCGCTACTTCTTCCACCTGCGCCATCAGGCGGTCCGTCGCCTCAAGCGAGGATCCCGGTGCCAGCTCCAGCTCCACCGAGATCTGACCGCGGTCCACGGATGGGGCGAAGTCGAAGCCGACCACGCGCCACGACATCACGCCCACCAGGATCAGCAGGCCGAAGCCGCCCGCCACGACCAGAGCGCGGTGCCGCAGCGACCAGCGCAAGACGTCTCGGTAGAACGCCTCCACATGCTCGTAGCGGGCGTCGAACCAGGCGGGGAATCCGCGCTTCGGCTTTCCACCGAGTTCAGGCGGAAGCCCTTCGCCTTTGCGATACCAGCGAGCCGCCAGCATCGGGGTGAGGCTGAAGGAGACGTAGAGCGAGGCGAGGGTTGCCGAGGCGATGGTGAGGCCGAACTCGCGGAAGAACTGGCCGACAATCCCCCCCATGAAGGCGATGGGGATGAAGACGACCACGTCCACAAAGGTATTGGCCGCGTCCGCCAGCCCGATCTCCTCGCGGCCATCCAGCGCCGCCTCAAACGGCGCCTTGCCCATGGCCCGGTGACGGTGGATGCACTCCAGCACCAGGATGCTGTCGTCGACCAGGATGCCGACGGAGAGCGAAAGCGCCAGCATCGTCATCTGGTTAAGGCTGAACCCGGCGAACTTCATCACCAGGAAGGTCGCGATGATGGAAGTCGGGATGGCGAGGGCGACGATGAAGGTGTCCTTCACGCTATGAAGGAAGACCAAGACCACGAGAACGGCCAGGATGGCACCGAGGATTAGCGTGAAGTTGATGTCCTCCAGCGCGTCCGCCACGGTCTGCGAGTGGTCCTGAAGCACCGAGACCTTCACGTCCGTGGGAACGGCGCGCCGGATCAGCTCCAGTTGATGCTTGATCCCCTCGGCCACCTGGACCGTGTTCGCGTCCGAGAGGCGCGAGAGGACCAGCCCAATGCTCTCGCGCTGTCCCACACGTGTGATCTGCTGGCGCTCTGCAAGCGCATCCGTCACCGTGGCCAGGTCTCGCAGCCGGAGGGTGGCCGTGGGGGGCGGCGGGACGCCTCGCTGAGCCATCGACATCGCAGCGGCGTTCTGCTGGCGCTGCACCGGGATCGGCAGGTTGCGAAGGTCTTCCAGGGACTTGAACTCACCCAGCACCCGGACCGAGACTTCACGCTCGCCCTCACGGATGGAGCCGGCGGGTGCCGTCTGCGAGGCGGTGCTGAGCGGGCGGAGCAAGTCGAGCAGGGTCACTCCGGCAGCTTCCAGCCGATCCGGGTCGACGCGGATCTGTATCTCTCGCTGGCGTCCTCCCACCAGATCGACACTGCCGATGCCGGGCACCTGGCTGAGGCGGGGACGGATCTCGGCCTCGGTGAGGCGCCGTAGCTCCGTGAGAGTCTCGTTGCCGGTCACACCGAGGACCATGATAGGCCGCGCGTTGTAATCGAACTTCGCGACCTGCGGTGCCTGGATGTCGCTGGGAAGGTCACGTCTCACGGCGTCGAGACGGGCACGGACATCCGCTGCGGCGGCATTGATGTCGGCCCCAAGCTTGAACGTCACGGTGACGAATGAGATGTTCTCAAGCGACCGGGAAGAGATGCTCTTCACGTTGCCGACCGAACCGACCGCATCCTCAATCGGCCGACTGACCCTCTCCTCCACTTCCTGCGGACCCGCCCCTGGATAGACCGTCATGATGTTGACGATCGGCATCTCAACGCGAGGATCGAGCTCCGTCGGCATGCCGCTCTTGGCCTGCCAGCCGAGCACCAGGATGGCGAGGATGGCCATGAGCAGCACGATGGGCCGCTGGATGGCGAGGCGCGTCAGTCCCATGCTTAGAGACCTTTCGCGATCTGGAAGTCGACTTCATCACCAGCGCGCAGACCTGCAGACACGGTGACCAGGACCGGCTCTCCGGCTTTCAAGTCGCCCTGAACCACGGCCCGTTCCGCATCCTGGAAAGCCACATTGACCGGTACCAGGACGAGCTTGCGGTCACGGACTACCCAAACGGTGGAGGTGGCCGTACTTGCATCGCCGGAAGGTTGCCCAGATGTCCGCTCGGACGCGTGAATGGCGGTTACCGGTACGGTGAGTGCGGAGAGGAAACTCTCTACCTGTATCTCCGCGCGGGCCGCGGCGCCCGCCGTCAGGGTGCCACCTCCATACGCCAACTCGATTTCCACGGGGAACGACCGACCATCCGGTCCGGCGGTCTGACTAACGCTCCGCACGGTACCCGTCAGAGCACGCTTGCCGAGTGCATCCACGGTGATCTTGGCTGTCTGTCCGGCCCGCAGTTGCGCCAGGAGCCGCGAGGGAACGGCCGCTTCCATGTAGATGTTGCCGGTGCCGGTGACGGTCACCGCCGGCATGCCAGGCCCCGCGAGTTCTCCGGGATCAACGTTCACGGCGGTGACGGTGCCAGCCGCAGGACTTGTGATCCGCGCGGACGCAAGCTGCTGACCCGCCAGCGCCGCCGCAGCCGATGCCTGCTCATAGGCGGCCTGAGCTGCGCGGACATCCTGCTGGGCCACGCGCATCTCGTCGCGGGTGGCTAGAGCTGTCTTGACGCCATCCTCCGCCTGCCGGAGCTGCGATTGTGCGGCAGCGATTTCTGCCCGGCTCACCTCGTCGCGGTTGGCTCCAGCTTTGGCGGCGGTCACGCCTGCCTCGGCTTGTCGGACCTGCGCCTCTGCGGCGGCGATCTCTTCAGCGCCCGCGCCCGCATTCAGCAATTCAAGCTGCGCTTTGGCCTGCGCCACCCCGTCAAGCGCCCTCTCGTGGCCCCGTCGCGCCTCGTCCAGCTTCACTCGCGGGAGGCCGCCCTTCTGGTAGAGGTACTCCACGTCGTCAAGCGACTTCCGGGCGTCCGCCGCCCCGCGCTCAGCCGACTGCAACTGAAGCTGCGCCTGCTTCCGCTGCTCCGGCCGCGCCCCGCGCTTAGCCTGGGCTAGGGCCGCGCGCGCCGCATCCAGCCCCGCCTGGGCACGGTCAACATCCGCGTTGGAGGCTCGCTGCTGGACCTTGATCCCGGCCTCGGCCCGCTCCACCTGTAGCTTCGCCTGTTCCACACCACGGCGCGCGGCATTCACGCGGCGGTCCACGTCTACCTGCTTGAGCCGCAGTCCCTCGCGTGCCTTCTCCAGATTCGCACGTGCCGCGCGCGCACCGGCGGCCGCCTGCTCAGCCTGGCGACGCATGTCCGAGTCGTCCAACTGGACCAGGAGCTGGCCACGGGAGACTTGCTGGCCGACGCGCACCGGCACACTCAGCACCCGTCCGCCCTGCTTGGGTGAAAGCGATGCCTGCATCCCACTCTTCAGCACGCCGCCGAGGCGGACGGTGCGGTCCATTGAGCGCGTCTCCACCAGGGCGGCCTGAACATGCGGCACCACCGGTGCCGAAGCGGCATCCGCCATCTCGGTGGGGCGCTTACGGACAAGTGGATAGACCGCGCCGCCAATGAGCACTGCGGCAAGTGCCGATAAATAGACCGTACGGAGATTAGGCATTAACTACAGCTTGAGGAGTGTGGTTGGGGCGCAGGCTCTTGCCGGAGGCGGGAGGTGGCGAACTCCCCCATGAGGTTTATTACGGTTCAAGCAGCTACGCCAACGCCGTATCGATCGGCGTAGTTGCAGATCGACGCCAATTCCCTGACGACCACAGGAGCACTCACACGCTCCCGACGGGGGTCGTGCGCTAGCTGGGGACCGTTTACGGCTTCACGCCGTTGCCCAGGGCGCGATCAAGCCGCACTGCAGCGAGGCGAAGGTCAGTCTCTGCGGTGGCGCGTTCGGTGAGGGCGCGCTGGAGGGAGAGGCGGGCGTTCAGCACCTCGGCCTGAATGGCGTGGCCACGCTCCAGCTTGAGCATGGTGATCTCATGGACTTTTCGGGCTGCGTCGATGGCCCCGTTGGCGAACTCCAGCCGCTTGCGCGCCGCCACCATCGCCAAGCGCTGCTGCTGCACCTCCAGAGCGATGCCATCCTCCAGTGCCCGCAGGCCGCTCTTGATCTGGGCCAGGCGTTCCTCGGCTTCACGGATGTTGAAGGAGCGTAAGGCGCCATCGAAGAGGGGCAGGGTGATGGAGAGGCCAGCGGTGACCCCGGACCTGGGGACAAGCGCTGTCGGGGTCTGAAGCGCGTAGCCGGCTTCCAGGTTCACGCGAGGCTGCCGCAACGCCTTGGCAAGCTGGATACCCGCCTCGGCTTCTTCCATATTGTGCCTCAGGCCTTGCGCTTCCGGGCGCCGGCTCGCGGCGAGGCGGACCAGCTCATTCAGCGGCCCGGGATCATCGGGAATCTCCGTGACCGACGCCGGAGCAAACGGCGTGTCGATAGATCGTCCAAGTATGCGGTTCACGTTGCCGCGCGCCAGTTCGATGCCATTCTCCGCCTGCAGCAGGCCGGACTCGGCTTCCAGCAGCGCGCGCCGCGCCTCAAGGCCGTCCACCTCCGCCTGGAAGCCTCGCTCCTGGAGCAGGGCCGTCAGCCGGACGTTCTCTCTCGCCAGCTCCACGCCCTGGCTAGCCACTTCCGAGTAGGCCCCGGCGCGGATGACGTCCAGATAGCCCTCTCGTACTTCGAGGATCAGATCAAGCTCGCTCTTCCGGTAGCGGCTCTCCGCTGCGGCGGCGATGGCGCTGGCACGCCTTCCGGGAGCGCCGCCAGCACCGAACTGATAGAGCGGCTGCCGCAGCCCAATCTCCAGGCGCGAGATGCTGTTCGGAAGCACCACTTCGTCAGGCCGGCCAGGGAGGTCGACCCGCGGAGTGCGGATCACCTGCGAGGCGGTGGCACTCACCTCTGGCCGGAACGCGGGCCGCGCACGATCCGCGTTCACCAGCCCCACGTTGCGCTCTCGCCGCGCGGCTTCGAGAGTGGGGCTCTGCTTCAGCGCCAGCGCAACGGCCTCCTGGAGAGTCAGGACAGGCGCGGGTTCCGTGGCCGGGGCGGCGGGTTGCCGTGAGGTACAGGAACCGCGCGCACCGGTCACTGCGGACGACAGCACGGGTGAGGCGTGTGCGGGCGACCCGATGCAACCCAAAAGCGCAGGGACGCATGTCAGCAGGCAGGCCAGGGGCAGGCAGCAGAGTGAGGTAGCGGGCCGGTCCATGGGTGCCCTGCAGAGGAAGGCCCAGCCCTGGCGGCAGGCGGGCGCAAGGGTGAGTATGGTCGGATTCAGGATGGGCGTCAACGCCCCGAAGGGGTTCAGGGTTCAGGGTTCAGTCTGCGGCGGGAAGCTCGGCGTTCGATCCCCGAGTGGTCGGTCAAGCTGGGGAATGTTGCACAGTATCCCAACCCCAAGTCGTGCATCAAAGCCCCAGTGATGCAGCGACGTGCCTCAAGCCCCGGAGGGGCGGCAGTGCCCACGAACAGAAGCGTCTCCCAACGATACAGCCCTAACTGGACTAACGACTACCAAGCGGTGCGGTGGAGTGAGTTCGAGCTTTCTGCACAGCGGCAGCCTTATCCGAAATGTGGCAGTCACTCCACCGATCCGCTTGGTAGTCGGTCAAGTTAAGTCTGTTGCATAGCTGTACAGCCAAAAACCTTGTTGGAAGTGCTAGCCCCGATTCGCCGCGCAACAGCCCCGGAGGGGCGAAAGCATATAGCCAGGGGCGCGAGCCCCTGGACTCCGTAGCAAGGATTCCCAAAGCCCCGGAGGGGCGAAAGTGCCTACGAATCGAGGTAATGCCTGAAAGCACATTCCTAACTTGACCAGCCACTAGCTAGGTGTCCAGGCCTCACGGTGCTCAGGGTTGAGAGGCGATTTGGCTGGCTTCAGTCAACCAGAAAGTGGGCCCGCGTGGGTGACATCGGAATTGTCATGTCCGAAGGAGGCGGATCATGTCGTTGAGGGACCAGTTGCAAGCAGAGCTTGCACACTGTCAGTTTGACTTGCCCTGCTCGGATGAGTGTCTCCGTCAGGCGGAGGCTGCGCTGGGAGCGACACTGCCAGCCGTGCTCCGGGAGCTCTACCAGGAGTGCAACGGCAACATCGGTCCAACCCACGCCCCGAAACACTGGACGAACAACAGTG
>JANPLG010000039.1:0-2318 GCA_031426395.1 Actinomycetes bacterium | reverse complement strand
TGGACATCGGGATGCCGAGGCTGAACGGGCATGACGCGTGCCGTCGTATCCGGACCGAGCCGTGGGGCCAGAGCATCATCCTCGTGGCCCAAACCGGATGGGGGCAGGAGGACGACAAACGGAAGTCAAAGGAGGCCGGCTTCGACTTCCACCTGGTCAAGCCGGTCGATCCCGCCGCCCTGGAGAGGTTGCTGGCCGGGCTGCCGGTGCTGCCGGTGAGGCCCGGCTGACGGTCGGAGATCACCCCGGCATCGGCTGAGCCCGATGCCAACCGACCCGATCCCCGCACGGACTAAAGGCGGTTCTGCAATCCCGGAATCCTCAAACCAAGCTTGACCGGCCCCCAGCCTCTCCGAACCCGAGCAATGGCACCCTCCAGCACCCTTGATCCACAGGACCACGGCCGGCACGCGGAGCTTCTGGCGGAGGTCCCGCTCTTTGAGCGGCTAGAGCACGCGGTTCGCGAGGATCTCGCCGGGCGGCTGGACCTGGTCCACTGCGAAGCGGGAGACACTCTCTTTCGTCATGGAGATCCGGGGGACGCGCTCTTCCTGGTCCACTCCGGCACCGTCGAAATCTGGATCAAGAACGACACCGGCGAGCGCATGTTGCTGGAGACGGCGGGTCGAGGCGAATTCTTCGGTGAAGTTTCACTCCTGGACGAAGGTCCGCGTACCGCGACCGCGCAGGCGATTGAGCCGACGGAGTTGCTGCGGCTGGACCGCGATGATCTGCGAGACTTCCTGCAGGCCCACCCAAGCAGCGCCCTCGACATGCTCTCCATTATGGGCCGACGGCTCAGGGTGACCGGCGAGAAGCTCCGACGCACCGCCACTCGAAATCTGAACGAGGAAGTTCATGAGAAGGGGACGGCCGTCGGCCGCGCGGCGGACTGGATCGCGGCGTTTAGCGGCAGCATTCCGTTCCTGGGGCTGCACGTGCTCTGGTTCGGCGGCTGGATTCTCTGGAACAACCTGCCGGGAGTGACGGCGTTTGACCGCTACCCCTACGGCCTCCTGACGATGTGCGTCTCCCTTGAGGCGATCTTCCTCTCCGTATTCGTGCTCTTGAGCCAGAACCGCCAGGCTGCCAAGGACCGGGTCCGCGCGGACATCGAGTATGATGTCAACTTGAAAGCGGAGCTGGAAGTGGCGCAGCTGCACGTGAAGCTGGACGAAGCCCGCGCCGACATTCTGCAGCGGCTCTCACGGCTTGAGCGCGGCCTCCTCAGCTCGACCGGACCTGCTTCCGATCCGCTCTTCCCGAAAGGTAACTCCGATGGCAAGTCCAGCCAGCCCGGTCCGCAAGCGCTTCGTTAATGCATCTACCGTGAGGCTGGGCCTCTTGTGCCTGCTTGCCGGGCTGATGGGGGCCGCGCCGGTTTCCTCCTCCGCCGGAGGACCTGTCAACGCACAGCCGATAGCTACGCAGGCGGCACCTGTGGTGGCGGAGAACGCGGTCGACAAGGTGGTTCGGGACGCGATGGCCCGAAGGCGGATTCCCGGCGTCTCCGTGGCGGTGGTTCGGGACGGCAAGCCGGTCCTGCTCAAGGGATATGGAGTCGCCGACCAGGAGCGGAACACACCCGCCGCTGCGGACACCGTGTTCCAACTCGCGTCAGTCACCAAGCAGTTCACCGCCACGGGAATCATGGCGCTGGTGCAGGATGGCAAGCTCAAGCTCGATGCCCCTATCGCGGAGGTGCTCCCAGGTCTGCCGGCAACCTGGAAGCCAGTCACGGTCCGGCACCTGCTCGACCACACTTCCGGCATCCACAGCTACACCAGCCTGCCCGCCTTCGCGATCAACCCGGGCAAGGTGTACGCCCAAACGGAGCTGCTCAAGCTGGTGCGCGACCTCCCCCTCGACTTCCAGCCGGGAGATCGGCTTGAGTACAACAACACCGGCTACTTCCTGCTGGGGATGATCATTGAGAAGGTGAGCGGCAAGTCGTACGGCGAGTTCCTCCGTGAGCGGATCTTCGCGCCGTTAGGGATGGAAGACACGCGCGTCAATGACGTGGATGCCGCCCTCCCGCGCCGCGCAATCGGCTACAGCATGAATGGCAACGAATTGACTCGGGCGGCGGTCACCCACCCCTCACAGCCATTTGCCGCAGGCGCGCTGATCTCCACCGTCACGGACATGGTGAAGTGGGACGCGGCGCTCTACACGGAGCGAATCCTCAAGAAGCAGACGCTGGAGCAGATGTGGACCTCCACCCGACTGAACGACGGCAAGGAGCCGGGCTACGGATTTGGCTGGAGCACGGGGACGGTGCAGGGGCACCGGGTGGTGGCGCACGGCGGCGGCATCAC
>JANPLG010000038.1:0-16487 GCA_031426395.1 Actinomycetes bacterium | reverse complement strand
TCGAACCCACGACATTCAGCTTGGGAAGCTGACGTTCTACCACTGAACTACTCCCGCGTGGCAGGCTGATTCTGCGCATCCATTCTGTGGCTAGACTGTTCTTTGCCTAACTACTCGAAGGCCCTCAGGTTGCCGCCTTCTGACTGGTTCAACCAGGAGAGCCTGACCCTTTAGACAGAGGGATGCTGACGCTGTCGATACTGTAGCACAGCATGCGCCTGACGCCAAGTTGGCAAGGCTTGGAGGCTTGGTCAGAGCCGAGGAGTGGAGGTGGAAGGCATCCCCGTCAACGACAGCAGGCCATCTGCCCCGTTGAGTTAACAAGTGATTGTGGTTGACATGGATGGTGGACCATCCGTGTCACGGACAGGCAACCCTCACCCGAGAGAGGCTGCTGGTGAAGCGCCAAGGCTGGAGAATACTGCCTCCCTAGCCATACGCCACTCAACCGGGGACCAAGCCCTCAACCGATGAACAAGATTGAGGAGACAAGGTTTGCCGCTTTTTCGTGGGAAGTATTGACATAGGTAACACTCCCTACGAGTCGGCTATCCGGCTCATGAATGACTATGGAGCCTTCGCCTCTAACCCGCCTAGGCTGCCTCACTGCTGATCCGCGCCTCGTCTGGCAGTGATTTGAGGCTAGCGACGGCTGAAGAGGGAGCAGGCAAGCCCCTAGCGAATTGTCTTCAACTAGCACCTTCCCCTGGTTGGAGAGCACATTGGAGTTGAGAGACGCAATCAAGCGAGTTTTGGAACATGCAGCCCCGCCACCTCCCAGTGAGGCTGCCACGCTCTTCCGCATCATTGATCCCCTCCTTCTCGCGATGGGCTACTCCCCGCTGGAGATTGAGCCGGAAAGCACCGTCAACAGCTGGCAGAGGCCAGACAGGACGATCCTCCCCGGCACCGAATGTGAATGGTATCTGGAAGCCAAGGCCTGGGGAGTATCTGAGGTTGCCCCTTAATCCTGAGACACACAACTACCCGCTGAGGCTGGCGGCAAACAACTCTTCGAACTCCGTCGGCGGCCGGTACCCCAGCGCCGAGTGCAACCGTTTCCGGTTGTAGACGTCTTCGATGAACTTCCCGAGCGACAGCTCGGCGTCCTCCAGGTTCTCGTACTCTTGTAGGTCGACTTCCTCCTCTTTGATCGTGCGGATCACGCGCTCGACGACCGCGTTCTCTTTCGGCTCTCCAGTAGCGCACATGCTGATCTGGGCACCGACGGCTTTCAAGCACTGGACGTACGGGTGACAGGCGTACTGCACGCCCCGATCCGAATGGTGGATCCAGCCCGGTTCCGGGGTGCGGGTCTCGAGCGCCTGCTCCAGCGCCCGCAGCGCTCCATCCCCTTCCAGGCTCGTCGAGAGGTCCCAGCCCACCAGCTTCCGCGAATGGAGATCCAGGACCACCGCCAGGTAGCAGAACCCATCACCCAACCGGATGTACGTCAGATCCGCTCCCCATGCTTGGTTCGGTCCGTCAAGATCTCGCCACCCTTGGTCCGCAAGCAGATTGGGATGGCGGTCATAGCCGTGCTTGCTGTTTGTCGTCCGCACCTTTCGGCGGCGGCGGACATGGAGCCAGCCGCCGTCTCGCAGCAGCCGGTGGACCCGCTTGGGGTTCACCGTGTACTGCCGTCGGCGCAGCTCCATCGTGACGCGGGGACGGCCGTAGCCGGGCTGCTCCAGCACGATCTCCTCCACGGTAGCCACGAGGGCGGCGTCCTCCACGGGGGGACGACCGCGACGGGGCTGCTCCTCGGGTCTGGGCTGGCCCCGCCAGCGATAGGCGCTGCCGCGGTTGAGTTCCAGCACGCCGCAAGCGCCGTGGAGGCTCAGACCCTTCATCAGCCGTGGAGGAGACGCCTGGATCACCTGCCACTTCTCCCAGGCCGAAAACCCCCTTTTTCCGCTTGGCGGAGGGCCCGCCGGAGCAACTCGTTCTCCAGATGCGCGCGGCCGAGCGCCGCTTCCAGTTCGCGCACTCGTGGTGAATCTTCGGCTTCCGCGTTCGGCTGGGAATCGGACCAAGCTTGGTCGCCCAACTCAGCGTACTGGTCGCGCCAGCGCTTCAGTAGCGAGTGCGAGAGGGCGTGCTCGCGGCAAACCTGGCCGGGGCGCTTCTCCCCGCTCTCGAGCTGGTGCATCAACGTCAGCTTGAACTCTCGGTCGAACGTTCTCTTGGGTCGGGACATGCTCATGGGACATGCGGCTCCTGCGAGCAGTGGTGGGGTGGAGGTGAGAGCCAGACTGAGTGTCTCGCCGGAGCCCCACCACTGCGTCGGTCACGTAGCCGCCAAATCCTCTCGGGTGTGTGTCTCAGATTTCGGGGCAGGTACAATCGTTGGATGACGAGAAGCACCTACATCAGGCTACCAGCTATGCTCACAGCAGGGGGAAGCGTTGGGTGGTTCTCACCAATGGCCAGGTATGGCGCATCTATGATGACCACATCACAGGCTACCCTCCCGCAGAGAGATTAGTAGCCGAGGCCAGGTTAGACCAGCCGGAACTGGAGCAACTGCTCTCGGCGCTGAGTAAGGCGACGATGACCTCAGGGGGACTGGGTCAGTTTGCCCTTCGAAGTCGCCTCTCCGCCATCCTCACCCGGCTCCTCAAGGATGAATCCAGCGAAGCCATCAAATCCCTCTGGGCAGTCATCCGTAAGCAACCAGGGATGTCGGATGTTGCTAGACGAGACGTTGCTGCCTACTTCAGGGACTTGCAAGCTGCTGTTCAGCCGGAAGCCGTGGTTCCGACAGTCCCCAAGCCGTTGGGTGTCGTAGCGGCGAAGCCCATCGTAACCCCACCAGAACCGATTGCCACGCCTGAGAACACTTATAGCCTTGAAGACCTTGCAAGGGATGCTCACACCCTAGCCACCGGATGCAAGCCGCAGAGGGTAATCTTCCCTAACGGCAATGCCGCTGATGTCACCAGTTGGCGTGACCTGACCTGCAAAGTGCTCATCTGGCTGGCAACCCACGAAAAGCTACCCCCGCTTCCCTTCAGAGGAGGGCATTCGGGGCATCGCTACTTCCTTAACACAAGCCCAGTCCATGCATCTGGTCCTATGCAAGAGGGCTATCGGAAGCTCAAGCTCCAAGATACGGAAGTCTATGTTGACCTTCATCGGAGTGCTGTGGACCTCAGCTGTAAGCTCCGAGACTTTTGCGAAGCAACTCCCATACCTCCTTCAACGATACGGGTATCTTTGTCCCCTGTTTCGGGGCAGACAACTTCGCAGTAGCCAATCAACATCAAGCCGTAGGGCATTCTGATCCGCGAGTGGCCATATGTTGCGGGGGCAGGAAGCCCTTCTTGTGATCGCACCAATGGTTGCCTCGTCTATACATCTGCGCTTCCTTCAGCCCCTTGGGGATGAACTGCCACACAACCATCACTTCTGCGGGGATCAACACTGGTTACAGGGAGATTCCAAGGCCTACGTTGGCAAGCCATCTTCCCAGCAAAACGGCCAGACCGTTTTGCGTAAGTCCCCCGGTGCCGTTGAAGCTGAAGCCGGCCACTCCTGCGGAACACGGATCCAAGCCCGTCACTATGCCGAGCGATAGGCAAGCGAGAGTGCCACCGGCTGAGATCCCGGCGCATCGCGCGTTGATCGGCCAGGCTCAGCCGATTGATCGGTGTGCCTTCATGCTCACAGTTCGCGGAGGTAGCGGAGGAGGTCGGTCAGCTCTTCGGGGGCGAGTATGTGGGCTTTGCCGTGCTTCCCCTGCTTGTTCCAACGGCCGAAGACCTCTTCCAGCGACTTCGCACGGGCATCGTGGAGGTAGGGGGCGCTGTCGTAGACCCCGCGGAGGTGGGGGACATCCAGGGTGCGGCCACCGGAGGTTCCTACTTCGCCGGCCAGGCCCGCCCCGCCCCGTTCGCTGCCGGAGTGGCAGGAGACGCAGCCTGCCTTGCCCTCGAAGAGCGCCTGCCCGCGTAGAGCCGACGGGGTGACAGCGCCATCGACGGTGCGGTAAGGGTTGGCGGGGAGCGGCATCCGCTCCAGGGCTATTCGCAGGGCGTGAAGCCGCTCGGCTGGCTGTTCCTTGCCGTGCATGAGGCCGGAGATCTCGTCCTGGAGAAAGAGTTCGACCTCCCGCTCACGGCCGCTCCAGCGGAAGGGGGCGGTACGGGTGACGGCACCGCGCAGGAAGCGGGTGTTGCGGGCGGTCAACTCATCCGGGACGTGGACGAACTCCCACGCCAGCCCGTCCGAGCCTCCCTGCGGGTGACAGGAGTTGCAGGTGAACTGCCCCCCGGCCGTCATCCCGTTATTGGCGAAGAGGTACCTTCCCGGCAGAGAGGGATCCGGCTTCGCGGGCGCGTCCAGCTCGATACGCCGGACGAGCTTCAGGGTAGTCGCGTCGAGGATGGAAAGCGAGTTGCCCAGCTCGCTGGCAACCCAGAGCTGCTTGCCGCCGGGTGCCAGAGCTATGCCACGGGGATGCGCGCCGACTGTGGTTCGCTGCGCAACGGCCGGGGTCATGTAGGCGTTGTCGGAAAGGGGGGAGCGGATCAGGAGCGCCTCATCGCTGCCGGACGCGGCGAGGGCGATCCGGCCATCCGGCAGTGCCGCGATGCCATCAGGATCAGGTGCCGGCTGCTTGACGAAGTCGAGGCGACCATCCGAGGCGGTCGGCGCTGCGGGGTCGGTGAGGTCGATGCGGAAGACGGTGTTCACCCAGACGTCGTTCGCCATCCAGGTGACGCGGGTTTCGATCGGCACCTGGCCGGTGACCCACGCCGACTTCCCATCCGCCGAGACCGTGAGGCCGCGCAGGTTGACGCCACGAAGGGGGACACGGGTCCGCTCCTTAAGGATGGTCGTGTCGATCATGCTTACGCTTCCGCCCTGGAAGTTGGCCGCCAAAAGTGTCTTGCCGTCGGGCGTGAGCGCCAGTGCGCGGGGTCGCTGCCCCACTGGAATGCGGGACTTCACGGCGAGGCTGGGAAGGTCCAGCACCGCGATTTCGTTGAGCTGAGAGAGGCTGACGAATGCCTGCTTCTCACCGGCCGCGATCACGACATCGGTTGGGCCACCGGGGAGGTTTTGGACAGCGAGTAGCCTGCCGGTGACGAGATCCATTCTTGTCACGGAGCCGGAGAACACGTTGGTTACGAGGGCGGAGACCTCGCCGTCGCACGCTACGGCAGAGGGCTGATCGCCGTGGGCTGGCATCCGACGCACCAGGCTGCCGGTGACGGCGTCGAGGACGGCGAGGGTGTCGTTGTCGCTCTCCGCTACGAGCGCCCACTTCCCGTTGGGGGTGAACGCGACGTTCACGGGGCCTCGCGTGGCGGAGGGGAGGTCCGTTCCCACGGAGGGTGAAGCGTGGTCCGCCGCCGTGACGAGGCCGCTCAGGAAGACCGGCGCCAGCAGAGCTGTGATCGCGAAGGCGGACGAGCCGCGGGAGGGGAATGGGCGTCGGTTCATACGGGTAGGTTCACAAGCGGCTGGGCGACGGGGCCGATGCAGGCTATAGGACATCCTACGTGCGCGGTCGTTGCCATCGATTCTAACCCGGTTGATCCGGGAAGAGTTTGAACCGCGGAGATCGCAGAGAACGCAGAGAAGAGGGCACGAAGTGTTGTCGGAACAGAGGGTATCGTTTCCTACGGCGTCCGCGCGTTCTGGCGACCGCCGAGCATTCCAATTGCATTCTCTGCGCTCTCAGCGTCTCTGCGGTGACAATGTGGTTTCCTGATGTCGCTTCTTGGGCGTGCCGACTGAGTGTCGATTCTGGAAGTGCCGCAGTACCGGGATGATAGTGGTGGGGAGTGTCGCTGGGGTGGGGCGGGGTCAACTATGAAGTTCTTGATCATCGGTGGGACGCGCTTTGTGGGCCGGCACCTGGCGGCGGAGCTTCTGGCGCGCGGGCAGCAAGTGACCGTGCTGAATCGAGGGGTGACCCCGGACGATCTTCCGCCGGAGATTGAGCGGCTCCGCGCGGACCGTACCGACTCTGCCGCGCTCGCTTCGGCGGTTGCGGGTCGGTGCTGGGACGGGGTCGTCGATTTCGCCGCTTACCGAGGACCCGAATCCGAAGAGGCGGCGCGGATCTTCGGGGGTCGGACCGGCCACTTCATTCACATCAGCACGGGACAGGTCTACCTGGTGCGTGATCCGATGCCGGAGGGGACGTGCCGCGAAGAGGACGCCGACGGGGCCCTGAGGGACGCGCCACCCCTAGGATCAGATCACGCGGGCTGGGTGTACGGAGTGGAGAAGCGGGAGTGCGAAACCGCGCTGCTGGCGGCCAGGCTGGGTCGCGGGTTCCCGATGACGATCCTCCGCCTGCCGATGGTCCAGGGTGCCCGGGATCACTTTCAGCGCGTTCACCAGTACGTGGCGCGACTTCAGGACGGCGGCCCGATTCTGGTTCCCGAAGCGCCTGACCGCCCGTTGCGGCACATCTACGGCCCGGACGTCGCGCGCATCATCGCGGACCTGCTGATCAAAGAACGGGGCGTTGGCGAGGTGTACAACCTCTCTCAGGACGATGCGCTTCCCTTCGACCGCTTCCTGGCGCTGGTAGGGGAGGCTATGGGGGTCGAGCCGCGAGTGGTGCGGGTGCCCCGGGAGGTCCTGGAACGGGAGGGCCTGCTGCCGGAATGCTCACCGTTCAGCGGAAGGTGGATGTCGCTCATCGACAACGGCAAGGCACGGCGGGAGCTCGGCGTCACCTTCACGGCACCGGAAGAATACGTTCCCGAGATGGTCCGGGAGATCGGCACCCTCAATCCCGCGACGGTGGACGGCTACCAGCAGCGCTCACGCGAGATTGAGTTGGCCGAGGCGCACTGAGTTCAGTCGCGCAACGCCCACCCCACGCTGCCGTTAGAACACGGTTCGCCAAATGGCAGTTGGGTGCTGAGCGCACGAAGCTCTCCCGCCTCAAACATAGCCAGCGGCCTCGCGCCGCGTTCGATCACGGGGGAGGCTTGGTGAGCCGCACACCCCCACGAATACGGCGACTTTCGATTTCGGAAGCCGTTTGGTAGAACGCCCAGTCGAAAGGGGGTCACGAGGTACCCGATTCGGCTGCTGTGATCGAACGCAGCACGAGGCTGCTGACTATGCTCTCCGATTAGCTCACGACTCCCCACCCATAGCCAGCGCCCCACCGCTTTGGGCGGCCCATCCTGAAATGAACGCGATGCCGTCGCAATTCCGTCACTAAAACCATGTGTCATCCCCCGGACAGGTACCGCCCGCTACGCTGCCAACCACCGGCGTCCGAGGGGATCCCAGGTAGATCCCGGCCAACTCCGCACCGGAGGAAAGCAACCTACCGTGCCTGCAACCCCCTCAGTTCATTAGGAGGGCGCGCAAGCCCCTGGTGTCCGTTGCAGGAATCTCCAAAGCCCAGGAAGGGCGAAATTGCCCACGAACCGAGGCAATGCCGGAGAGCACGCTCCTAACTTGACCAACCACTAAGAAGTCTCCAACGGCACCATCGACCTGCACCTGGGATAGTTCGTACAGCCCCAGAACTACCCACCCTGATTCTTCCCCTGCTTCGCCGTTCGCAGCGTCATCGCCACATCGCATTTTGGGCAATCAGGCGGAGTATCAGTTCCGTCCATCGTCCGGGGTATTGGGGCGTGAGCCGGTTCTGGAGTTTGCGCATTGGACACCACCGGAGCCGGTTCTGGCGAGACAACGGCGGCCCCTGGGACATTGGCAAGCAATGCGGCCACCTGCCCCACTTCGTAGGCTCGCTGGACCGGCACCCGGAGCAGTGGCAATCCTGCTGACTTGAAGAGGCGATCCTTGAAGTCGTCCCTCTCCGAAGCTTCCGGCATCCGGTGGCTGGCGTCGTCCAACTCGAGGCCAGCCAGGGGCTTCAGCGTTGCGGGGTCCAGCAGCAGGAGGTCCACATGCTTTGCATTGATCCGGTTCACCGCCCCCCAGTTCTCCTTGGCGCGGGTCACGAAGAAGAGATCGCCCAGCCGCACCTTCGGACAAACCACCATCTTCTCACCCACCACCAACCGCAGCACCCGGTAAAACGACGCCTCCGCCGGTGAAAGGAAATCGTCCCGAACCCGGTACGCCTCCACGCTGACGCGCTCGTTCTCACACGGTCTCGCACGCTTCGATGGGGCGGCCCGCCCCATTCCGAACAGACCCAGTAGTGCTCCCAAACAACCCGGCGCTTCCTGCCCCATCCAACTCTCCCGTCACTCTGGCGATCGAATTGAAGATCTCCCGTTAACTCTCGGCATTTCTTCTCCCCGCCTTACCCCTCGATTGCGCATCAGGGAAACCGCACCCCTCGGCGCCACCTCGAGAGGCCGCCAGCCGTAGCGGGAGCACGAGCGAATCAGTTCCGCAGAATCGGGTAGTGCAAAGAAGTCCCCGCCAGGTGCGGAGAACGTGCCCGGCCTTCGGAAAGCCTGATGCTCGCGGACGGAACCCTCGGATGACGCGCTCAGTAGTCGAGGGTCGCGGAAGCAACCGCCTCACTCGACCTGCGACGCTCCGTGATGAAGTAGGAACCCAACCCTCGGTGATGAAGTAGTCCCCCCCCTATAGCAAAGGTGAACACTAGCTACCATGCATTTGAAACAACCCAGGGCTGATACTCTCAGCAATCTCGGAATGCCCCGGAATGCCCCGGAATGCCTCGGTTGCCCGGATCGTGGCTCGCACTCAATCAGGTGAGCCGGGTTCTCGCGAGGGGCCGATTTGCGCTACAATGGGGCGTTCGGGCACCTGGCCCGCCCTTCTGACGAGTTGACTGCGGTGTCTTTCCCGCTCCTCGCAAATCTGAATTCACGGCGCCGGCGTTCCCCCGCGGCGGGGGACGTTGATCGCTAGCCCGGCGTGGCCTGCGTCAATTCGACGTGCGGCGGCGCCGGGCGGAAGCGGCTGCCGTCTGCCGAGCGGATTCCGTTCGCCGGCTGGTCCTGAGGTTCCAGGGCCTTCTTCCCACTTTGCCCGGTAGAGCCGTGTTTGATCGCTCTCCGGCCGCCACCTGATTGCTGATCGGAAACTTCAATGCTCAAGCGCACCATTGCCACGGGAGAGCCACGTGCCTCCCATATCGGCGAAACCGTCACGGTCTCCGGCTGGGTCCGCCGCCGCCGCGACCAGGGTGGGGTCATCTTCATCGACCTGGTCGACCGCACCGGCATGCTCCAGGCGGTCTTCGACAGCAGCCAGATGCCGGAAGCCCATGCCGTGGCGGACCGCTGCCGCCAGGAGTACGTGGTGGCGCTGCGGGGCCTCATCCGCGCGCGGCCGGAGGGGTCGGAGAACCCGAACCTCGACACGGGGGCGGTGGAGCTCTTCGTGCACGAGGCGGAGCTGCTGAACCCGTCCAAGACCCCGCCCTTCCTGCTTACCGATGAGCGGATCAGCGAAGAGATCCGGCTCCAGTACCGCTACCTGGACCTGCGCCGGCCCCGGATGCAGGAGAAGCTGGCGCTGCGCCACCGCGTGACCAAGGCGTGCCGGGACTTCCTGGACGCGGAAGGGTTCTGGGAGATCGAGACGCCCTGCCTCATCCGCAGCACCCCCGAAGGTGCGCGTGACTATGTGGTTCCAGCGCGGGTCTTCCCCGGAAAGTTCTATGCGCTGCCTCAGAGCCCGCAGCTCTTCAAACAGATGCTCCAGGTAAGCGGCGTGGAGAAGTACTTCCAGATCGCCCGCTGCTTCCGGGACGAGTCGTCACGCGCCGATCGCCAGCCCGAGTTCACGCAGATCGACATGGAGATGTCGTTCGTGGACCAGGAGGACGTCTTCGAAGTCACGGAGCGGCTGATGGCGCACATGTGGAAGGTGGGGCTGGGGGTGGAGCTTCCCCTCCCGTTCCCGCGCCTGAGCTACGCGGAGGCGATGGAGCGGTATGGCTCCGACAAGCCGGACACACGGTGGGGGATGGAACTCATCGACCTGGGCGACCTCTTCGCCGAGAGCGAACTCCGGGTGTTCCAGAGCTGCCTGGCGGGCGGCGGCAAGATCAAGGGGATCGTGGCGCCGGGATGCGGAACCTACAGCCGGAAGCAGATCGACGACCTGACGGCAGCGGCGCGGCAGTTCGGTGCTGGCGGACTGGTCTCAATCATCCTGGAGGAGGAGTGCCACCGCTCCAGCATCCAACGGTATCTGACGGCGGAGCAGGTAGAATCGCTGAAGGAGCGGACCGGAGCTAAGGCGGGCGACCTTGTGCTGATTGTCGCCGACCAGCCGAAGGTCGTCTCGGAAGCGCTGGGGCGGCTCCGGCTGCACCTGGGTACGGCGCTCAACCTGGCGCAGCCGGACCAGTGGAACTTCCTCTGGGTGATGGACTTCCCACTCTTCGAGGAGAGCGAGAACGGCCTGGACGCAATGCACCACCCGTTCAGCAACCCCAAAACGGCGCGTGACCTGGAACTTCTGGACACCGATCCGCTGCAGGTTAAGGGTTCGCTCTACGACCTGGTGGTGAACGGTAACGAGCTGGCGAGCGGCAGCATCCGCGTGCATCAGCCCGACGTGCAGCTCAAGGTGCTGGAGACCATTGGAATCTCGAATGAGCTGGCGTGGGAGCGGTTCGGCTTCCTGCTGAACGCGCTTTCCTACGGAGCACCGCCCCACGGAGGGATTGCACCGGGCCTCGACCGCATCATCATGCTGATGGCGGGGGAGGATAACATCAGGGAAGTGATCGCCTTCCCGAAGGCCGCCAGCGGCTACGACCCGATGCTGGACTGCCCCGCTGAACTGGACCCGGTCCAGCTCGAGGAGTTGCATCTCGCTATCGTGAAGGATGATCCGGCAGGTGACACGGATTGAGGCGATTGATTGAGAGATGGAGTGAGCGTCGCTCTATCGCCCCCTCGCTCCATCTCCTCCTCGCGTGTAAAGAAGCAGACGGACTGGACCCAAAGACCGCACGGGTAACCGCAGAATCACTGGAGTACGCAATGAGCACCATTGTCGTTGATCGACCCGATACCAAAGAGCTGCCGAGTCTGGACGAGGCGCTGAATCCGAGCGATCTCCTGCAGGAAGCGCCGCCGATTTTCGGCCGGTGCCCCGTGTGTGAGAAGCCGCTCCGGCCTCGCTGCAAGGTGACCGGGGAGCCGAAGTGCCCCCCGGCAGGAACGGGCTACGAGAGCCGGGCGAAGTGCAGCGGCTGCGGAACCATCCTGGTCTACCTGGGCAACGGCAAGTGGCGTCCCATGACCGACGCCGACTACACCGAGGAAGATCAGTTCGCCGACAAGATGGGTTTCTGAGCGTGAACTTCTCAGGGCGGGCGCTGCTGCTGGATATCGAGGGGACCATTTCCTCGGTGAGCTACGTCTACGACGTGCTCTTCCCGTTCGCGCTCGCCCACCTGGAGTCGTTCCTCGCCAGCGCCTGGTCAACGCCGGAGGTCGGCGCGGCGGTGGCGCACCTGGCGAAGGAAGCGGGCGATGCGGGCCTCGCACACGACCCAGAGCGGGTGGCTGTGGAGGTGCGTCGGCTGATGAGCGGCGACGTGAAGAGCACCAGCCTCAAGGAACTCCAGGGGATGATCTGGGAGGAGGGGTTCCGCAGCGGGGAGTTGAAGTCGCACGTCTTCCCGGATGTCCCTGGTGCCCTGGAAAGGTGGACCGCTGCGGGGGCGCGAGTGTGCATTTACTCCAGTGGAAGTGTGAAGGCGCAGCGCCTCTTCTTTGGTCACACGGAAGAGGGAGATCTTCTGCATTACCTTTCGGGTCACTTCGATACCACGACGGGGGGCAAGAAGGAACCGGAAAGTTATCGTAAGATCGCGGCTACCATGGGCTTCTCTACCGTAGAGGTCCTCTTTGCCAGCGATGTCATTGCGGAGCTGGATGCGGCGCGGGAAGCGGGCATGAGGACAGTGCTCACTCTACGGCCGGGCAACGCGGTGGTGGAGAGCGACGGTGGCCACTCCGCCGTGGTGAGCTTCGATGAAATTCGGATGGGCGCAGGATAGCATCGAGCAGGAGGGCGAACTCGGAGTATGCCTACCATCCACCGAGTTCTTACGCGAGACGCTCGCTTTCCACTGCGGCCGGGTGAGGGAGTCGATTCCGTTCACTCAGAGCCCGTCTACTCCTATGCGGTGACTCAGCTGGAGACGGACGCCGGGCACTCCGGGACCGGTCTGGCGTTCACCCTGGGCGGCGGCAACGACCTAGTTTGTCGTGCGGCGGAAATGCTGGCAGCGGCTCTGGTTGGCCGCGAGATCGAGGAGCTGATGGCGGAATGGGGCGCGGTGCAGCGCTCAATGGCGGACCATCCACAGCTACGTTGGCTGGGCCCGCACAAGGGAGTGGTGCACCTGGCGCTGGCGTCCGTCACCAACGCCTGCTTCGACCTCTGGGCCAAGACCCGGGGCGTGCCGCTCTGGAGACTGCTGCTGGACTTGTCACCGAAGCAATTGGTGGCGCTCCTCGACCTTCGTTACCTTGAGGAGGTCCTTACTGCGGAGCAGGCGCTGCAGATGGTGCGGCAGGCAGTCCCCTCGCGCTCCGAACGAGAAGGAGTGCTCACGCGGGGCTACCCCGGCTACGACACCTCTGTGGGGTGGTTCAACTACCCGGACAATCTGATCGTGGCGAACGCTCGGAAGGCCGTCGACGCGGGATTCACCGCGTTGAAGCTGAAGGTCGGCTCCGTTGACCCGGAGCGCGACATCCGCCGGGCCGGGCTGGTGCGGGAAGTGGTGGGGCCTGGAGTCCGGGTTATGTTGGACGCCAACCAAGCATGGGACCTTCGCACGGCCATGCGGGTCTGCGGCTTTCTAACGGAGATGGACCCGTTCTGGATTGAGGAGCCGACCCATCCCGACGACGTGCTAGCGCATCAGATGCTGGCGCGAGCCATCGCCCCGGTGCCGCTGGCGCTGGGTGAGCATGTGCCCAACGCGGTGCTCTTCAAGAACTTCCTCCAGGCAGAGGCGATGCGCTTCGTCCAGGTGGATGCCGTCCGCGTGGCGGGAGTCAGCGAGTTCCTGACGGTCAGCTTTCTTGCGCGGAAATTCGGGCAGACGGTGGTGCCGCATGTAGGCGACATGGGCCAGATCCATCAGCACCTGGTGCTCTTCAACCACATCGCGCTGGGGCACGAGGCGCTCTTCCTGGAGTACATCCCTCACCTGCGCGAGCGGTTCATCCACCCGGCACAGGTTAGCGGCGGAGTCTACCGCACGCCGCAGCAGCCGGGGATGAACAGCGACCTGCACTAAATGGCGGCGCGCTGGTAGCAGCCTTCCGCCCGGGAACCGACCACTTCCACGAAGGTCAGGCGGCCGCCGCCGGTCAGCTTGGAGGTGTACATCGCCTCATCCGCCGCGCGAATCAGGGAGTCTGCCGTGGCAACTCCTGCGGAGGTAGCGACGCCCACGCTGAAGGTCACGCGATAACGCTCGCGCGACCCCAGCAGATGCAACCCCTTGAAGATACGCACGAGGAAGTTCTGAGAAACGTCAGAACCGGTGTCCGGAAGGAGGATGACAAACTCATCACCGCCGATGCGGGCTACGAGGTCGACTTTCCGAAGCTCATGGCGCAGGTATTCGGCGATGTCCCGGAGCAGTCGGTCGCCTGTGTGGTGCCCCCAGCGGTCATTCACCTGCTTGAAGTGATCCACATCCAGGAGCACGACGGTGAGCGGAGAACCCGATCTTGCACTGCGGGCGAGCTCTAGATCCAAGCGCTCCATAAGTCCGCGCCGGTTCGCCGCCTTCGTAAGCGGGTCTGTCAGCGACTCAATTCGTGCTGCGTCCGCCGCTGCTTCCGCCTCTCGCCGGCTCTGCTCCTCGGCGGTCAGTCTCTGCTGGATCGCGTCCAGGGCCTGTCTCTCACGGAACCGCGCGGTCGCCGTGGCAAAAGTGGGACCAAGCTGCGGCTCAGCCAAAGGCTTGACTAGGTAGGCACTTGCACCGGCCTGGAGAGCAGCGTCGACGGTGGACGGATCGGCGCGGCCGGTGATGATGACCACGGGAGTAGGGCGCTCGGCCATGATCTGCTGGGTGGCGGCAATGCCGTCCAGAACGGGCATCATGACATCCATAAGGATGAGGTCTGGCTCAAGCTCACGATTCATGCGGACCGCTTCCGCACCGTCTACCGCGCGGCCAACCGGCTCATGGCCGGCGCGAGCGAGCGCCTTCTCCAGCCATGCCGCTGTCAGGTTCTGGTCTTCGCAGATCAATACACGCACAGGGATTACCGCAGTCCCTTCGCCGCAGGAACAACAGCACACTCACGAAGGACACGGTAGGGTTGAACGCCGTTCAGCCCAGTTTCGCAGGCAGTCTCTGTTCGCAAGGATGGCGGCACCGAAGCAAGTTGCATCTGTTTAGTGTAACGAGCAAGCGGTTCGTTCAAAGTGAGTCGCATCGCAGCCGCCCCTTGGATGGGCAACTCCACGTAAGCGAGCTTGAATGAGCATTGAACCTCACTTAATGTCGGTGAGAAGTGGAAACCAGCCCACTCGATTTTCGGTGTCGGCGGTGGCCTTCGCTTTCGCCCTGATGGTTTGCGGCGCGGCCCTGGGTAGCAGTGATCGTCCGAAGGCTCCGCCACGGATGCAAGTAATCCCCCTGCCTAATGAACAGGCCTCGTTCCAGCGGGACGGGATGGAGCTCACCCGCTACCACTTTGGGCCTTCACTCAAGCGGCCGTTCCTCTTTCCGGTACAGGGACCGGAAGGTCGCTCCCTCACGCGGATGGGGCACCCGGGCGCGCCGGTAAGCCATAGCCACCACAACTCCATCTGGATCTCCCACAACGACGTCAACGGTGAGAGCTTCTGGGCGGACAACTCGCCGTGCCGGGTGAGGCACCAGTGGGTGGTTGAGTATCAGGACGGTGCGAAATCAGCGCGAATGGTGACGGTCAACCACTGGCTGGGGAAGGATGGCAAGCCCCTACTGGTGGAGCGCCGGGGGATTGAGGCGCGGGATCTGGGCCGGGGGGAGTGGCTGCTGATTCTCGACCTTCACCTTGAGGCGGCGAGCGGTGCCGTGACCCTGGGGAAGACGCCATTTGGGTTGCCGGCGGCGAGGATGGCCAAGAACCTAGGCGTGAACGACGGTGGCGGTGTCATCCGCAACAGTGCCGGCAACCGGAACGAGCAGGGTCCCAATGGCTGCTTCTGGAAGCCAGCGCGGTGGGTGGATTACAGCGGTGCAATTGCTGAAGCCCCGGATGGGTCGTTGATCCAAGAGGGCATCACGCTGATGGACCACCCCGGGAATCCGAATCATCCTAGCGTGTTCCATGTGCGGAACGATGGCTGGATGGGAAGCAGCTTCACTTTCGGAGAATCGCGTGTCATACAGCCGGGCAAGCCGTTGCGGCTACGGTACGGATTCCTTGTCCACCGGAGTATGCCCCCTCCGGCCGAGATCGAGGCTCAATGGCGTAGCTTCGCGCAACTACCTCGACCGGAGCTTCCAAACTATCGGCGTTGAGGATGAGGAGCCGTCAGCGCCCTTCGAGGTCGAGTGCGCACGGGACACACAGGGTCGTATGGGGCACCATTTCCAGGCGGTCGCCCGGGATCGGTTTCTGGCATCGCTCGCAGTAGCCAAGGGTGCCCTCGGCGAGCCGCCGCTCCGCCGCTTTCAGCCCTTCGAGCTCGGTGCGGAACTGCGCGTAGAGCGCCTCGTCCTGTTCGCGGAGGAAGAGCTCGGTCCCCTGGTCCGCCTCATGCTGGTCGTAATTCGCAAGCTCGCTGGTCTCATCCGCCGCGCTGCCGGAGCGGTCCTGCTCACGGATTCGGCGCATTTGCTCCTGGAGTCGCTCGCTCTCGGTAGCGATGACCTCCTTGATACGGTCCAGATCGAGATCAGTGCGAGGGGTGAGCTGTGTCGCTGGCATTGTGCGCTCCGCAAGACGGTGACAAGGGATGAGCGGCGCTTGTGCGGCCATCTGGCATGTTCCTACCCAGATCGCGTTCTGGTGACGCGGTGGGTAGCGAATTGCGGATCGCAGATTTGAAGACACGGCAGTGACGCTGGCTGTGATGGTCCCGCCGCCGCGTGAGGAGTGAGGGTGGATAGCTGCGACGCGTTCCCAGCCGACCCTAGCGTCCAGGCACGCGGCAGTGCGGGAGGGTGTCCCGCGCGCACAAAAGGGGAGCAGCAAGCGCTGCTCCCCCCGTGACTCAAACAGACCGGACCGTGCCGATTAGTTGGCGAGAACGTGGTCGTCGGAGGTGTCCGTGGAGCCGTTCGTGTTGATCGTGCAGGTGGGGTTGGCCGTGGCCGTTCCCAACGCGTAGGTGCCGCCGCTCGGGCAGTTCGGGGTCGACTTCAGGTAGTCCGGGGAGAGTGAGGTCATCCCGGTGGGGTAGGTCGTGGTGCGGTTGTCCATCAGGTACTGCTCGGTGGCGCTGTCGATCTGCTTCAGGTTCGCCTGGCAGGCCTTGGCGCGGGAGCTGTTACGGGCCCGGACGAAGTTCGGGATGGCGATGGCGAGCAGGATGCCGATGATCAGCACCACGATCATGATTTC
>JANPLG010000037.1:0-3985 GCA_031426395.1 Actinomycetes bacterium | reverse complement strand
GACCGGAGAGGCGTACGACGAGACGCTCTTCGCGCGGGATGAGGAGCGCTGCCAGGAGCAACGGCTCCGCCGCCTGCGGCGGGAGGCCAGTGCGCTGGGCTTCTCCCTTTCCCCGACGGCCGGAGTTTCTTGAGAGGGCTTGGGTCAATTCCGTCAGAGAGCGTGGCCGTAAACCCTCACGGATGCAAGCGACGTGGCAGATCCCATCTGATCAGTTCAACCCCGACGGGCTACTCACCTAACGCAGCCCGTTCCAGTGGCGAACTCAGTAGAGGAAGTCGGCAATCGGCATGAGCCTGGCGGAGTTTAGCGAGAGAGCCGACGAGTGGTTCCGCCGCCGCCCCTGCTTCTGGTGGGCGCTCACCGTGATGGCGGCGATCGCGGTCTCCTGGGCGTGGCGCGTTCCGCTCCCGGCCTGGGGCCTCTGCCTCCTGATCGGGATGGTGGTCCTGCGCTTCTCCCGGATCACCGGAGTGCTGCTCGCCTTTGCCTCCGCCGGTGGGACCGCTGCAGCGCTCCGCATGACCCCGCCGCTGGAGGCGCACCTCCGGGAGAACGCTCCCATCACGCTGAGCGGCGTCATCCGCCGGGATCGGCTGCCGGAGCACGGGCGCCGCGTCATCCTGGAAGCCGCCTGGCGACGCACCCCCACCGGTTGGACGGAGCAGGCGGGCCGGTTCGGGCTGACGGTGCCGGAGGAGGTCCCGCTTGAAGCCCGGCCCGGTGATGTCGTCGAGGTTTCCGGTCTCCTGCGCGTTCCGCCACCCGCCACCTACCCCGGCGGTCCTTCCCAGCGGCTGGAGTGGCTCCGACGCGGCGTCCCGTTCCTGATCCGCGTCCGGCCACGGGGGTATGTTCTCGTCGGACGTTTGCCGCCGTCGGGTGTCGCTGCTTTCTTCGGCCGGTGTCGCACGGCCGTCCTCGCCGCCAACCGCCGGACCCTATCGCCCACGGCCGCTCACATCGCTAACGACTTCCTCATCGGTGATGAGGATCCACCCGACCCGGGCCTCGCCCGCCGCATCGACAGCGCCTTCCGTGACTCGGGCACCATCCATCTGCTCGTGGTCTCCGGCACGCAGGTGAGCCTCGTGCTGGCGCTCTTCCTGCTGGCCGGCCAGCGTCTCCACCGCTTCCGGTTCCTCTGCTGGGGCGTGGGCGGCCTGGCCCTCGTCGCCTACTTCTTCCTCACCGATGGAAGCGCACCCGTGAGCCGGGCGGCCGTGATGGGCAGCGTGTTCCTCATCGGCCGGGCGCTCCAGCGGGAGGCCGACCTCGAGAACTGCCTGGGACTCGCCGCGCTGATCCTGCTGATCCCGGACCCGCTGGGACTCTTCGACATCGGATTCCAACTTTCGTTCCTGGCGGTCTGGTCGCTTGTGCGTCTCAGTCCCGCGTTGGAGCGCTCTTTGTTGGCCGTGCTGCCCCCGGGCGGCGCCTCTCCTCACGGAAAGGTCTGGACCGTCTTCCGGAGACCGCTGGCCGTTGCGTTCACGGGGTGTGTCGCGGCGCATCTCGGCGTGTTGCCGGTGCTGGAGCATCACTTCCATCAGGCTTCCTGGTTCTCAATCCTCGCCAACCTCCCGATGATCGCCATCTCCGGGATCTTGATGGCGGCGTCCATTGCGCATCTGATCGGGGCTCTGTGTGGGCTGCCGCTCCTCGCTCCGGCGGTCGAGCTGCTCTCCGGCTCCCTGCACGCTATCGCCGCGCTCTTCTCGCAGCCCCCGCTCGGCACGGCGGGCGTCTTTCCACCGCCCCCCTGGCTCTGGCCGCTGGCGTTCCTCGGGATCGCGCTTCCTTCCTGGCTGAAGCAGGGCACCAGGGCACCGCTGCTCGCCACCAGCACGCTCGCCGGAATGCTGTTCCTCTCCGAGCGAGTGCCGGCCCCGTCGCCCGACGCGCCCACCGTCCGCGCGCTCGATGTGGGGCAGGGCGATGCGCTGCTGCTTCAAGGCGCGGATGGGAGCAACGTGCTGGTCGATGCCGGTCCCGGTGTCTTCGGTCCCCACCCGGTGGTTCGTGCGCTGCGAGCGCTTCGGGTCAAACGGCTTGACGCAGTGGTGGTCTCCCATCCGCACGCGGACCACATTGGTGGACTGACCCAGGTGCTGGCCCACTTCCCCGTCGGAGCGGTCCTGCACGATGTCGCGGGTGCCGGTCCCGAGGCGTGGTGGCCCGTGCGAGATGCAGCCCTCCGCCGGGGCGTGCCGCTGGTGGACGTCGCCGCCGGCGATCAGCTACAGTTCGGCGCGTCCACCGTCAGCTTTCTCGGCCCCCTCGGGCGCACTGACGTTGACGATCTCAATGAGCGGTCCCTGGTAGCTCTCTGGCACCAGGGCGGTGCCCGCGTGCTCCTCACCGGCGACGCGCCCGCCACGGAGGAGTCCGAGCTTCTCCGATGGGGGAGTAACCTCCGGGCGGACGTGCTCAAGGTCGCCCACCACGGGAGCCGCGAGAGCACCGAATCATCATGGCTGCGGGCCGTGTCGCCGAAGGTCGCGCTCATCTCCTGCGGCCGCTACAACCGCTACGACCACCCCGCGCCCGAACTTCTCGAGCGTCTCCAGGCCGCACGCATCCCCATCGCACGCACCGACGAGCGTGGAATGATCACGCTCGCCATCAAGCAAGGCCGCGTTCATGTGAGCGGCTACCTCCAACCACCCCCCGTGCGGTAACTCCACGGCCTTTGACTTTTCACCTTTGCATTTTGACATCCACACACACCTGCCACTTTTGCCTCGCTGCGGTGACCCAACGTAGCAGCGAGAACTCAGCCTTCGACTGGCCTCTCAACGCCGGTAGTCCGTTCTGACCGATTTGTCCTGGAGACAGGCCCCACACCATGAAGCCGCGCAACCACTCATCATCGTCCCGCCTCCAGCATCGGCCTTCGGCGCGTCAGCGCCCGGAGCGATGGCTGGTCTCCGGGGCGGGTGCGGTGCTGGCGTGCGCTCTCACCGCCGTGGCCTTGGCTGCACCGCCCGCTGCCAAGGCTCCCGCCGCATCCCCCGTGGAGCGACCCGTAACTCCGGAGCAGGGCCGCTTCTTCGAGACCAGCATCCGCCCGGTGCTTCTCACCCGCTGCGGTGCCTGCCACGGTGCCGACCGCCAATCTGGGGGCCTCCGCGTCGACTCCATGGCCGCACTGCTCAAGGGCGGCACCCGAGGCCCCTCCCTCCTGCGGGGCAACGCCGAGGAGAGCCTGCTGATCCGCGCCGCGCTCCACGCGGAGGGCGCACCCAAGATGCCGCCCGGCAACCGCATTCCGGCTGCTGAGTTGGCCAACCTCAAGCGATGGATCTCCGAGGGCGCTCCCTGGCCGTCCGCCGTCGCCGCGCCGCTTCGGAGCGGGCAGGCGGCCACGGACCACTGGTCGTTTCAGCCGGTGCACCGTCCGGCGGTTCCCCGCGTGAAGAACGCCGTTTGGGTGAAGACGCCCATCGACGCCTTCATCCTTGCGGAGTTGGAGAAGCGCGGGCTGAAGCCAAGCTCCGCCGCCGACCGACGCACCCTCATCCGCCGCGCCACCTACGACCTCACCGGCCTCCCGCCCACGCCCGCCGAAGTGGATCAGTTCGTCAACGACCGTTCTGCCAATGCCTGGCCCTCCGTGATTGAGCGGCTCCTCGCCTCGTCTGCCTACGGAGAGAAGTGGGGGCGCCACTGGCTGGACGTCGCCCGCTACGCGGACACCAACGGCATGGATGAGAACGTCTACCTCGGCAACGCGTGGCGCTACCGGGATTACGTGGTCCGTAGCTTCAACCAGGACAAGCCGTACCAGCAGTTCCTCCAGGAGCAGATCGCCGGCGACCTCCTCCCCTCGGAAGAGAACAGCGACCGCCGCCGGGAGCTGCAGGTCGCCACCGGGTTCCTCGCCATCGGACCGAAGGTGATTTCGGAAGTCGACGACCTCAAGATGGAGATGGACACCATTGATGAGCATGTCGATACGCTCGGCCGCGCCACCATGGGCCTC
>JANPLG010000036.1:0-5302 GCA_031426395.1 Actinomycetes bacterium | reverse complement strand
AGGAACCAGAAACCAGAAACGCTTTGGCTATCGATTACACGGTCGATCTATTCTGTGAACCCAAGAGAGTGCTTGGTCCCGACGGGATGGTCGACCGACTCCGGCAGCTTCGCAAGTTCCGCTCCGGCAACCCTGAGGATGCCCGTCAGGCCCGTGAGGCGGGCTTTGAGCTGCGGCCGCTCGCCTTCCATTGCCGCACCTGTCCGGCCAACCACGCCCGGCGGGAGTTCGGCTGCACGGGCACCCTCTGCCTCCCCGTCTCCGAGGAGGGGGAGCAATGGCTGATCGACGAGCTCCCCGCTACCCTGAATCCGGACAAAGTGCCGGGTCCGGCACCCCGGAGGCGCGTCATGGCCCTGCGCGAGCTGGTGCGCCGCCTGCGGGAGCGCGGCGTGGATGGCAGCCGCGTGGAAGCAAGGCGTGCCAAGGGACGCGACGTTCAGGCCATGCAGCCATTCGTCCGCCGCTACGGACTGCTCCCCGGAAGGCTCCGCGTCTCCAGCAGCCAGCTCATTGAGCTACTCCTCTTACAGGACAGCATCTCACCGGACGTGGCGGAGAGCCTCTGCCGCGCGCTGGGCGTCTGGGAAGACCTGGAGGCACCCTCTGCGGACGAGGTGCCCGAAGTCGTCTTTACGCGCCTTCCAGAGCAGGATGACGATCCGTCCGTGGTGGAGATCAAGGAGCTCCTGCTGGCGCTGGTCATCGCCTGCAGCCTTGATCTCCCGGTAATCACCTCGCGCGATCCATCCCGACCTTGAATTGCGAATGGGAGAATGGGGGAGAGGGAGAGTGGGGGACCGGTCACGGGGACGTCTCCCATTCACCCATTCTCCCTCTCCCCCATTCGTGACTATCAGAAGTACTTTGACCGCTACTCAAGGCGTGACGATGTCGCCTTCCAGCGGCTGCACGTCTACGCCCTGGTCCTTGAGGTACTGAACTCCTCGCTCCAGGTTCTCGGCGGAACCCTCCAGCTCCAGCGCGATCTCCCCGACCGTGTCCGTCACGCGCGCGCGGCGGATATTCGGGGTCACCTCGAACTCCCGCACCATGCGGAACAGGACCGGTTCCTGGATGAGATGCTCGGGGTACTTCAGCATCACCTTGCGTGTAGGCATGGGTTCCCTCCGGAGTTAGCCGCCAGCGATGGCGGGAATGATCGAGATCTCGTCGCCGTCCTTGACGGGGGTTTCCTCATTCTGCTGGAAGCGGATGTCCTCGTTGTTGACGTAGACATTGACGAACCGGCGCAGGTTGCCGCTGGCGTCGCAGAGCCGCTCCTTGATCCCAGGGAACTGGGTCTCGAGGCTTGCGAGCAGCTCTCGGATGGAGGTGGCTTCCGCCTTCACTTCACCGGCGCCACCGGTGAGCTTCTGAAGCGGCGTGGGAATCAGGACTGTAACTGGCATTCTCTTCGTTCCTCGTTCAAACTCGGGTTTCGGACCTCTCACCGGATCGATGCAAGGTAAGAGTGAAGGAGCGAAGCGACTTTCCGTCGCTCTGTCTCTCCCTCGCTCCCTCGCCCCTACGCGCGCAACACGATGCTTTCAAAGCTGCTGAGGGTCGGCTCGATCATCATTGGCTGACCAATCCTATCCTTCACCGCCTCAAGCGTCTTCAGGCCGTTGCCCGTGATGCAGACCACGGTGCTCTCATCCGGGTTGATCCGGCCTTGCTCAATCAGCTTCTTCGCCACGGCCAGGGTGGTGCCGCCGGCGGTCTCCGTCCAGATCCCCTCCGTGGCAGCCAGCAGCTGGATCGCGGCGATGATCTCGTCGTTGGTGGCCATCTCCGCCCAGCCGCCGCTCTGCTTGATCGCCTGGGCCACATAGGGACCATCCGCAGGGTTCCCGATCCGGAGCGAGGTGTCGACGCTCTCCGCCAGCGGCCGCGGCTTCACCGGAGCGATGATGTCCGTGTCCTTATGGATGGCGCTGACCACCGGAGCGCACGCCTCGGCCTGAGCGGCGTAGAAGCGGGTCTTCACCTCCGGGATGAGGCCAAGCTGCGCGAACTCCTGGAACGACTTCCAGATCTTGGGCAGGATGGTGCCGCCCGCTACAGGGCAGACCAGGTTCTGCGGTGCCTTCCATCCCAACTGCTCGGCAATCTCGAAGCCATACGTCTTCGCGCCTTCCGTGTAGTACGGGCGCATGTTGACGTTCACGAAGGCCCAGCGGTACCGGCTGGCGATTTCGCTGCAGAGCTTGTTGACGTCGTCGTAGTTGCCCTTCACCGCAATCAGGTTCGGCTGGTAGATCAGGGAGCCAATCACCTTGCCGGGCTCGAGGTCGTACGGGATGAAGATGTACCGCTCCAGCCCCGCCTTCGCGCCGTGAGCAGACACGGAGTTTGCGAGGTTGCCCGTGGAAGCGCAGCCGATGGTGGTGAACCCCAGCTCCTTCGCCTTGGAGACGGCCACCGGCACCACCCGGTCCTTGTAGGAGAGAGTGGGGAAGTTGACCCCGTCGTTCTTGATCCAAAGCTCCCGCACGCCCAGAACTTTGGCCAGGTTGTCCGCGCGCACCAGGGGCGTATAGCCGGAATGGAGGCCGTCGGTCGGGTCTCCGTCCAGCGGCAGCAGCTCCTGATAGCGCCACAGATTGCGCGGGCGCGAGCTGATCAGCTCTCGTGAGAGGGTCGAGCCGATCCGTTGGTAGTCGTAGGCGACTTCCAGCGGGCCAAAGCAGAATTCACAGACGTAGGTTGCGTCCTTCGGGTACTCCCGCGCGCATTCCTTACACTTGAGCCCCAGCACCAACGACATCTACTACCTCCCGGCCGCGGAAGAGATCGTCTCCGCACCCAGCGCTGGGGCCGGCCTGTCCGTCACGATTGCAATTACTGCGCCCCTCATGTCCGAGCGCTCGGCTCGCCTTGCCCGCGCAGTAACGTGCCTGCGGCAGAAGCGGCGCAGGCGTGCCCAGGCCCGGATCATGCTCCGGTCAGGCCCGGCAAGCGGCAATCAGAGTATTATCACGAACCACCTGAGGCTGGCCCTCTTCCCCACTACCAGTGGGAGCGCAACGCCGCAGCCTACCCAGCAGGTAGTAACGCCCCCGCAGGTAGTACAGCCCCGTCTCATCCAACTCCCGCGCCGTCCACCGCAGTGGCTGGACGGGCATCCCCGCGTCACTCCACCCCTCGCCCCACGGCGTGTAGTGGTAGCGGCCCAACACCGTCCCCGCGCCGTCCGTCAGCGCCGTCACGCTCCCTTGGCCGTCCTGCTGGTAGTGAATCGTCCCCGCTGACGTGGTGCGGCTGTGGGGTTGGTCGACCCCCGGCCCGTAGAAGTACGTGGCGGTGACGTTGCCCGCGCCGTCCGTCTCCGCCGCCAGGTCTGCGCCCAGGTAGCGGTACAGGGTGGTGACGCCGTTCACCGCCTTGCCACGCGCCGGTTGAGGGCGTCATAGCTGTAGGTGACATCCAGCGTGCCGTCCTGCACGCGTGTCAGCCGACCCCGCGCGTCCCCGGGTTCTCTGGTCCAATATTAGGTTGTCAAGGTGAGGTCACGCAGTTAGCCGCGCTGCACGCACCGCCGCAAGAGCCTGCCGCCACGGTCGCAAGAGGCCGCGAACCCTTGACGCCGGCTGTCCTGTTGAAGCAACTGCGGACGAGTGAGGGCGATCTGCAAGAAGCGCTGGACGCTCGGGAGATCGCCAAAGCAGTTCGCGTGGTTACGCCCGACGAACTCCGGGAGCCGCTTCGCTTCGCCGGGAATACGATAAGCGACGGTCTCTTCCGCGTCGCAGAAGTGCTCCGCAATTCGCAGAGCCCCAGTTGCCCAGAACGAAGCGACAGCAGCGCCGTTACGAACTGTAGGTAACAGTTCTTAATATGCGGGGTGTTCTGCTCTATTCAAGGCGGGGCCATTTCCTTCAGAATAAGGCCTTGGCATTCCAACTTGAATCCACGCGGCCAACGAGTTTGGTGATCGTACTCGGCTCCGTCAAACACTGCATATGACAAGTCCGCGCCTGTCATATCCGCTCCTTGTAGCTTTGTGGACACAAGACTTGCCCCTGTTAGCACAGCATCACGGAGGACTGTCGCATTCAAGAAGGCAAAGTCGAGGCGCGCCCCTGCGAGCATTGCCGAAGTGAGGTCGGCTCTTGACAGCACAGTCGGCGAGAGGCTAGCTCCGCGCAGGTCGATGCCCTGGGCATTCGCGTCAGCGAGGGTGCCATACTCTAGATGAGTGTAGGAGAATCTTGCTTTGCGAAGCGAGGATTTCGACAGGTCGGCTCCGCTGAGGTTACCGTAGATTAGGTCGCTCCCGTCTAGAACAGCCCCGGTGAGAAGCGCATCACAAAGCTTCACGAGGCTGCACAGAGCTTCCGTCAGGTCAGCGTCCGCTAGGTTCGCACCTGAGAGATCGCGCCCCGAGAGATTTATCCCTCGCAGGGAGTCGCCGTCGACCGTAACGAGCACACTGCTGTTTTCTCGATGCCTGATTTGAATCAACGCTGGTCTCCATCTTAGAACCGGCGGCAAACCTACCACGGATTGTTACGGCTTAAAAGTCCCGATAGGTGTGATCTGAGTACTCTGGAGAACCTGATTGAGTTCCTGGACGTTGACGTAGTAGGTCGGGGCGGCGGATTCAAAGTTCATCTGTATGGGCCTTGCTAGTTGAAATCGGACCACGTTGGTGTATTGGCCCGGATTCTCCTGGTTGGCGTAGTTCGCGTACCTGGACATCATAGTCCACGCCTCCGCTGGAAACACTCGTGTGATTCCAGGAACCGTGCTCCCCCGCAGATTCAGGGACACTTGGGCCATTCCTGTTCTCACGATTGATGCGGCCTCCTTGTCGCCCACCATTCTGTATAGGTACGCTGAACCACTTCCTGCAGCCGTCGCCGCCGCCCGCGCTCCCAGCACCTGCGCGCCCGCAGCGCCGCCGATCGCGGCCACATGGACGTAGCCGGTCACTCTTCCTGCTCCGTAGGCGCCGGAGCCATAGTCCACGGCGAAGTCCACGCCCCACTCCTCCCGGATGGTGCGCGTGGTCCCCAGCGACATCACGTCGCCCCACCCTGCGGAGAAGTTCGCGGTGGGCGTGAGCCAGGAATCCGTCCAGGACCAGGCATCCCCGTCGCTCAGGCTGGAGGCGTCAGCCCCGAAGGGGTCCCATCGCAGCACGGGGCTGTTGTGGGCGAAGGTGTACAGGTTCAGGCTCGCCGCCAGCCCGCCGGGGTCCTCGGACATGAACCGCCCCACGCCCGGCAGGTAGTACCGTCCGCGCAGGTAGTACAGCCCCGTCTCGTCCAGCTCCCGCGCCGTCCACCGCAGCGGC
>JANPLG010000035.1:0-4021 GCA_031426395.1 Actinomycetes bacterium | reverse complement strand
ATGATACGGAGTGCACCTCAAGAAGACGCCGCCACTCCTTGTGAACGGCCAGGCTGTCTTCAAGAAGGCAGTATTGGCGTTCAATGAGCCTTGCCCGCTTAGCGGCAACGACAGTTGAAAGACCGAGACCTCCACGAGCGGTAACTGGCCGAGTGCAGACGTTCCAAACCTCTCCGAGAACCTGGGAAGAGTAACAGAGGATTTCGCCTCTCGAACGTAGTTAGTACAAGGCAGTCCTGACTTGATGGTGAGAGGGATCGTCTCGCTTCATGACGCGTATGAGAATGTTGGAATCCACCATGATCCGCATCAATCGTGATCCGCGTAGATGGCCTCTCGGCTGGTTGCCACCTCGTGCCATGCCGGAAGCAATTCCGAACCTTCCGACAGACTATCCATGTCCGCCTCGAATTGCCGCAACTCCGCCTCAAATTGATCCGGGTCGGCCAAAGTCGTCAATGGTTGACGCCACACTGGTCGGCCCTCAATCAAGCACGCGACATAGTCTTCGACCGACAGACCGTGAACTGCGGCCTCGGCAACTACCTGCTCTTGAACTTCCGGTCTCAACTGCAAGGTCAAGCTCATGATTCACCCCCATCAAATCTTGGCGCGATAGCCCGTGGAGAGTCTTCTGTGTCTCTTCTGTGAATTCTGTGTCCGTCTGTGTCGAAAAACCCGGCCGTACAGGTCACTGCTGGGCACCGCGACGATACTGGAACGGCACACTGCGGGTCACCCCCAGCACTAGGGATGACATCCGGTAGCCGTCCTTCTCGCAGGCGGCGGCGACCTGCCGCACTGTCCACTCGTCGCTCTCCTGAAGTTCGCGCCCCAGGGCATACGACAGCAGTTGGCTGCTCAGGTTGCGGATGAACTGACCCTTGCGCGCCAGAAGGACCCGCTTCAGCTCCTCCACGCCGTTGAGCTTCTCGCCGGTGGGCAGCACGCCGGAGGTGTCGAGGGGACGCTCCTTGGAGCCGGTCCGCCACGCGCCGACAGCATCGTAGTTGTCCAGCGCGAAGCCCAGCGGATCGAGCTTGCGGTGGCAGCCGGCGCAACTCGGGTCTGCGGCATGCTGTGCAAGCTGCTCACGGAAGCTAGTCGCCTCCTTGCCCTTCCCCTCCTTCAACTGGTTCGCGGCATTCGGCGGTGGCGGCGGAGGGGGAGTGCCGAGCAGCACCTCCAGGATGTACTTCCCCCGCAGCGTGGGGCTGGTGCGGAAGGTGTGCGACGTGGTAGCCAGCACCGCGCCCATACCGAGCAGCCCGCCCCGGTGGTACTCTGGTCGCAGTGCCACCCGCTGCATCTCCTTATTCTCCACCCCAGGGATGCCGTAGTGCGCCGCCAACTCCGCGTTGGCGTAGGTGTAGTCGGCGTCGAGCAGTTCCAGCACGTTCCGGTCCTCACGGCGGAGGCCATCGAAGAACAGCTCCGCCTCCTCGCGCATCGCCTTTCGCAGCCGCTGGTTGAATGCGGGGAAGAACTCCGTGCTGGGCCGCGCCTTCTCGAAGCCGTCCAGTTGCAGCCACTGCCGCGCAAAGCTGTCGGTCAGCCACCGGGCACGCGGATCGGCCAGCATCCGACGCGCCTCCCCTTCCAGCACGGCGGGATCGGAGAGCTTGCCGGAGTCCGCCAGGGCGCTCAGCGCCTCATCGGGTGGCGCGCCCCAGAGGAAGTAGGCGAGGCGGACCGCCTGCTCGTGCGCGTTCACGCGGGCTGGCGCACTGCCTGCGGCGGACTGCTCCACCCGAAAAAGGAAGTTAGGCGAGGCGAGGACCGGCTTCAGCACCGCTCGGATGCCGGCTTCGTGCGAGTCGCCGCGGGCCACGGCGCCGTCGTACACCTTCAGCACGCGCTCCACTTCGACCGGCAACGCGGGGCGACGGTACGCCCGCCGCAGCAACCGTATGACCACGGTTCGCGCCGCCTCCCGATCCGCTCCAGCGGCCTTCGGCTCCAGCAACCGCGCCTTCGCACGGGGATCGCGGAAGACCCGGTCGGTGATCCGCTCCGCCGCCACAAGGTACTTCTCCAGCAACGCCGGCGAGAGCGTCAGCGCCGCCGCCAGATTGTCGAACCCGGTGGTGTTCTCTGGGTCGGAGAGCCCCGCCTCGCGCTCGCCGTCGAACGGGATGCCGAACAGCTCCCGGACCGTGGCGTTGTACTCAGCAACGGTCAGCCGCCGCAGCGCGGAGGGGCCGGGATCACGGTTAGCCGGGTCCTGTGGGTCGAGATACTCCGCCGCCGCCCGCGACCACTGCGCCAGTTGCGCCTTACCGGCCGGGGTCATCGCCTTGCTGCCGGGGGGCGGCATGGTCCCCGCCTCCACCTGCTCCGCCACCCGCCGCCAAAGTGAGCGTTTCCGCACGGCCGTCGCGGCATCGGCAAAGGTCAGGTCCACCCCGCCGACCTGCCGCTGCGCGCTGTGGCACCCGCCGCAGTGCGCGGCCAGCAGCGGTTGCACCTGCGTCTTGAACGCGCCAGGATCAGGCCGCGCGCCCTGCGCTCGAACAGCCAGTGCCCCCGGCATCAGCAGCAACGGCACAAGCACGAACGCGGCGCGGGAAGGCGAAAGCGGGGTCATTGTGAATGCGGATGAGCGTGAAGGAGAGCCAGCCGCCCTCCCTGCAAGTCTATCGGCAATCAACGCTCGGTCCCAGCGCTTCCGTGCCAGCCGCACTGGGAAGTCCATGCACCCTCGCGATGCCGAGGCTCTCTCCCTGGCCGCACTTGAGTCGAATGTCGCGACTTGCCTGCAGAGAGCGGAAGTTACGCCACCTGCCTTGCTCGGTCGAGATCTGGCATGGTGGTGATAAGCGCACGCAAGACTGCGTTGACAGCCTCCGGCGTGGTGAACACAGCGGCGACGTCTGGCTCCAGAACTACAGTACGACTGCCTGGCTCTTGGGCACCCGCGAATCGGTTCTTGCGCGCATTGCGGTAGTCAAACTGGTACTCGGGCAAGAGGTCATCCGCCTCGAGTGAAGCTGGGTCAAGGTTTCCAGGAGTGTTCATAGTCTCTCCGCTCTCGAGGGGTTGCGGGCCGGGCACTGATCAACCGGATAGCCCCCTCTCGCTCGACAAAGCTGACGACCAAGAGCCGCTCTTGCGCTGATCGTCCGATGATGATTTCACGCACTTCCAGTTATGGCCTGCCCAAAGCCCGCAGAGCGGGGTTCGTAAGGATAGGCGTCGGGTTCAGCCGATGCCGGGCTTTGCCGCCAGCAGCCCAACTGCTCATAGCCCCGTTACGGCACGCTTCCCAGAAGACGCATCTAGGTTGACCGAGCCAAGCCAGCCCCGGGAGGGCGCAACCGAAGGGACCGCCTTCCGAATCCACACCTCAAACGGCAGATTGAGCCACAACCTTGCCTATCCGTCCAAACGGCACCAGGCATCCTGTCACCTCCCGTCGAACCGACAATCGCGCTATCTAAGGATGACGCGAATGCGTATCGGAAGCGGTGGAGCCAGTGATGCAGCGAAGAGCCTTTCTAGAACGGATGCTAATCGGCGGGGCGCTCGCCGGAGCGGGCGGGGTGCCGGCGTTCGCTGCGGAGAAACAGGAGTCCGCCGGACCGTGGGACCTCAAGGCCCTCCAGCGAAAGCCGGAGTTCACCCTTGGCCCACCGCAGCGCGTCCGCGAGGGCGAGGCCGACCTTCTCCTCTCCGAGGTCACCTACGCCGGAGAGCCATTCGGCGGCAAGCCGACCCGCGTCTGGGGCTACTACGCCCGCCCCGCCACTCTCCCCGAGAAGCGGGTCCCGGCCATGGTGCTGGTGCACGGTGGAGGCGGCACCGCCTTCCCGCAATGGTCCAGGCTCTGGGCAGCGCGCGGGTACGCCGCCCTCGCCATGGACCTCTCCGGCCGAGGGCTGGAGCGTCAGCGCCTCCCGGACGGTGGCCCGGACCAGGACGACAACACCAAGTTCCGTCGCATGAAGGAAGGTGTCAAGGAGCAGTGGAGCTACCACGCCGTCGCTGCCGTCATGCGCGGCCTCTCCGTGCTGGAGGCGAT
>JANPLG010000034.1:0-3260 GCA_031426395.1 Actinomycetes bacterium | reverse complement strand
CACGGCGCCAGCATGGGCGACAACTACGGCCCGATGGTCGTCGCTCGGGAAGAGCTGTCGCGGCAGGCGCTCAAGGAAGTCAAGATCGCCATTCCGGGCACCCTCACCAGCGCCTACCTCGCCCTCCGCCTGTGGCTCGGGGAGTTCGCCTACGAAGTGGTGCCGTTCAACGAGATCATGGAAGCGGTGGCGGAAGGCAAGTACGCCGCAGGCCTCCTCATCCATGAGGGGCAGCTCACGCACGGGGAGCTGGGGCTGAAGACCCTGGTCGACCTCGGGGTCTGGTGGAAGGGCGAGACCGGGCTGCCGCTGCCCCTGGGCGTCAACGTGATCCGCAAGGACTTGGGCGCGGAGCGGATGGCGCAGCTCAGCCGTATCCTCCACAAGAGCATCGCCTACGGTCTGGAGCACCGGGAGGCGGGCCTCGATTACGCCCTCAGCTTCGCACGCGGTATGGAGCGGAGCCTGGCGGACAGGTTCGTGGGAATGTATGTCAACGACTGGACCCTGAATATGGGCGACGCCGGCAAGGAGAGCATCCGCCTCTTCCTCCAGCGCGGCCATGAGGCAGGCGTCATCGAGCAGCTCCCGCCCATCGAGTTCGTGGAGTAGCGTCCGGGTTCGCAGCTTCGTGCAGGAGTAAGTGGGCGGTTCTCCGAAAGGGGAGCCGCCCCTTTTGGATTTCGGATTGCGGATTTCGAATTTCGGATTGCGGAATGCCAAGGCGGGACGCGATCGCGTCGCTCCCTCTCCCCCTCGCTCCCTCTCAATCTGACCGGTCTGAGGATCCCCTGATGTCGTGGAAGTTTGAGGCAGTCGCGGGACCGTTCGCCTTCACGGAGGGACCCGCGTGGGACGGCGAGGCCATCCTCTTCGCGGACATCCCCGCCAGTCGGATCATGCGCTTCGATCCCCGCACCGGGGAGACCACCGTCTTCCATGAGCAGACGAATGAAGGCAACGGCCTGATGTTCGACGCGAGCGGTCGCCTCTACGGCTGCCAGGGCGGCACCGGTGCCGACGCGCCAGGACGGCGGGTCGTCTGCTATGAGCCAGACGGGACTCAGACCATCATCGCGGACCGGTTCGAAGGGAAGCGGCTGAATAGCCCGAACGACCTCGTGTTCGACGCGCACGGCCGCCTCTGGTTCAGCGACCCCCGCTACGGAGATGATTGCGACGACCTAGTCCTCGGCCACGAGTCCGTCTTCCGCGCCGATCCGCAGCCGGACGGAACCTGGGCCCTTCACCGGATGACCTGGGATACCACGCGGCCCAATGGCCTGCTTGTATCGCCGGACGGCAGGACGCTCTACGTCGCCCAGAGCGAGTACGGCGAGAACCGCAAGCGGGAGCTACGCGCCTACCACATCCAGGACGACGGGACCCTCGGCCCGCACCGCGTGCTCCACAACTTCTACCCCCACCGCGGCATCGACGGCATGTGCCTGGACAGCGAGGGCAATATCGTCGCCACGGCGGGCTGGGACCAGAGCGGCCCCGGCTCCATGCTCTACGTCTTCGCGCCCAACGGCCGCGTGCTGGAAACCCACCCGGTGCCCTTCGACCGCCCCACCAACTGCACCTGGGGCGGGGACGCCCTGACCACGCTCTACGTCACCGTCGCCACCGGCCACCTCCTCGCTGCCCGCACCGAGCGGAAGGGTCACCTGATCTTCCCGTGATTAGCCATCTACGGACTCTCGTAACCCCCCTCAAGGCCAATCGAGAGTTACGTCTCGAGGGAATTGGCCTTGGGACACGGCGCCCTGGGAGGGCGAGGCTCCGCCGAGCCGCAACCGAAGGTGCCAACCTCGGAGTCCCGCAAAGATCAACAGAACTCGCCATCTTGATGCTTCGTTGGCTTGCGAGTGGGGCATCGGGTCGCAGAAGGTCGTCCGCCATCGACTCGAGCGGGGGAGCCGATATGTTTCAGCCGCCCCCACCCACCACAAAATCCGCATCCAGGCCAACGCCTCCGGGCATCCCATCCCGTCCGTAGCTGGTGATCCTGAAGAGGCCTACAGGCGCTCCACTCGACCAATACACATACCGGTTCCCCCACGGGTCGGGCGGTATCTGGCTCACGTCGTTCAGGCACGGCCGCCACTTTCTTGGGCTGGGCGGCCGCGTGGGGCGTTGCACGAGAGCAGACATCCCCTGCGCACTGCTGGGCGGCTGGCCACTGTCCGCCGTGTAGAGTCTTACCGCCCCCGCAAGGAGGTTGAGTTGGGTCCGCGCGGCGTCAGCTTCCGCCTTCAAGGATCCCGGAGGGTACATGTGTTCCAGGGTGACCCACACCTGCCGACACCCAACGCCCACCGGGACCGCCAAGACAATCGCAAAGAGCGCAATGAGCGGGAAGAGTTCCTTACGCTGGGATCGCACCATAGCCCCTCCGCAATCTGCCATCTGGATGCATGGACGTTTCCTGATTCTGGAGGTCGCAAGGGCGTGGAGTGCTCCGGCCAACCGGAGGCAAGCCCAAGCCAAGCCCACGAGCATCCGGTGCAGCGCTGGCTGGGATCTACCCGGGATTCCCTCAGCCGCCTGGGGTTGACTTTCCAGAGGAAGTGCCTGGCTGGGGAACAACACGAGGTTTGGGAAGGTGGGCGGAACGAAGTGGATGGACGCAGTATCGAGAGACGGGGCAACTGGCCGCCGCAGCCAACGCCTCAACGGGCCCCGCCGCGTGGTTCACACAGGATTGCCAAAGCGCGAAGGGATCATCGCAGCACGGCGTGAACCGTATCTCGCAAGGCAGCGATGCCGGTTCCCGGATGAAACGGGTGCCACCCTCGATTGCGAGACCCTAGCCGATCCGCCCAGGCGGCCCAGCCACGGCTCCGCAACCGAGGACGTTACTTCAGACCAGAATTCACAGGAGGTACGCGGAATGGACCAGGAACGGGAAGTCAAGCCATCCGGTCGTCCGTTGGGCGTGACGCGCCGGTCGTTTATCCAGGGAGCCAGCGCGGGCATCGCTGGCGCGGCAGTGGTCGGTGGCACGGCTGCCGCGCTGACCACTGCATCGCCGGCCGAAGCACTGCAGGCGCGACCCGGAACCATGAGCTGGGGACCCGGACCGGTGAAGGTAACGCTCACCATCAACGGTGCCGCTCGGACGGTGGAAGTGGAGCCGCGCACCACGCTGGTCAACGTCCTCCGCGGGATTGGGCACACGCCGCTGCCGCCGGACCAGGCGCTCACCGGTGCCAAGATCGGTTGCGACCGCGGCTCCTGCGGTGCCTGCACCGTCC
>JANPLG010000033.1:0-3451 GCA_031426395.1 Actinomycetes bacterium | reverse complement strand
GTGGGCTGATCTCCCAGGGAGTCCCAGCACTCCCAGAGCACCAGGTAGCCCCTGCCTGCCATGTAGTAGCTATTGGAGACCAGCTCCCCGCCACAGCGCGGACAGACGCCACGCACCCATTCCGGAAGCGGCTCTGCGCCTCGTCGTGTGAGGCCTCCGGACCTCGCTCCGGCTCGGGAGCCATGGGTCGCTCATAGGGGAGCGACCACACCTTCAAAGCTGTTCCCATTCGGTTCTCCAGATCACCGTTCCAGTGTGTCAATCATCGTGCGATTCTAGCACGTTGGAGCCGAAATGATAACAATAGTTTGCTAATTTCGGGCCATCAGGATTCCGTTGAACCGGCGGGAATGGCCCCCGAAAGGTCGACCCTGACCTAATCAAGCGTCATAAGCGTGAACGAGCCGTTCCGCCAGTATCCTGTGGTCTCCTCGGCCTGCTGGCATCCAACCGTACCCCGCGCGTGTGACGAACTCTACTTGCTGCGGCAGGTCCCAGACGGATGGCTCCTTCGGTGCGGCTCGGCGGAGCCTCGCCCTCCCGGTTACGGGATCCCTTCCGGTTGCCGCTCGGCGGAGGGATCGACTGGCTCGCACTTATGCCACTTGATTAGGTTCCTAACCGGGGGAATGGCAAACGGTTCACCCAGCTTGACCGACGGCCCGCTCCCCGGGAGTGGGGCGCGGGCGCGGGCCAGCGGGCCGGTTGCTCCTAGCCGATGACGAGGTTCACCAGCTTGCCGGGCACGAAGATGAGCTTGCGGAGCTGCTTTCCGTCCAGCGCCTCCCGCACCTTGTCACGCGAGAGGACGGCTTCCCGCACTTCGGCTTCGGTGGCTTGCGCGGCAACGGTGACCCGATCGCGCAGCTTACCGTTGACCTGGACAGGAATCTCGATGGAGTCCTCGGCGGTCAGTGCTTCGTCCCAGCGCGGCCATTCCTGCTGGTGGACGCTGTAGCCGCGCCCCATCCGTTCCCACATCTCTTCCGAGACGTGGGGGGCGATGGGCGCCAGCATCAGCACGAGCGTCTCCAGCCCGCCATCCCACTCCGGCGTGCCGGTGGTTGCCGAGCGGAGGCGATAGAGGGTGTTGGTGTACTCCATCAAGGACGAGACGATGGTGTTGTAGGAGAACCGCTCGTGGTCCTGGGTGACCTTGCGGAGCGCCTGGTGCTGCGCCCGCTGAAGGTCTCGCGTGGCGGTGGGGTCTGAAGCCGCCACCGGAGCGGCCGGGTCCGTTACCAGCGCCCAGACGCGGTTCAGGAAGCGCACCACCCCGTCCACGCCGCGCGGGTTCCACGGCCCGCCCAGCTCCCACGGCCCGATGAACATGAGGAAGAGGCGTACCACGTCGGCGCCGTACTGCTTCATGTAGTCGTCCGGGGAGACGACGTTGCCCTTGCTCTTCGACATCTTCTCGGCCGCCTCGGTGAGCGGCTTACCGGTCTCCCTGGCGGCGGGCTTCTCCCCCTCGAAGCTGACCTGGCTGTAGGGCACCACGCGGCCGAGCTCATCCCGGTAGGTCAGCGCCGTGATCACGCCCTGGTTGAAGAGGCGCGGGAACGGCTCATCCCAGTTGCGCTGCGGAAACTTCGCGCGGAGCTCGTCGAAGAGGCCCATGTCCCGCATCACCTTGTGGAAGAAGCGGGAGTAGAGCAGGTGCATCACGGCGTGCTCCGCGCCGCCGGTGTACATATCGGTGGGCAGCCACGCGCCCTCGGCGGGGTCGAAGGGGCGCTCGCTGTTGTGGGGCGAGACGAAGCGGTTCTGGTACCAGGAAGAGTCGATGAACGTGTCCATCGTGTCGGTCTCCCGCTCCGCCCGGCCGCCGCAGGTGGGGCACGGAGTGTAGCGGAAGCTCTCGTCCAGCTTCAGCGGCGACTCGCCGGTCGGCTTGAACTCGACCACGTCCGGCAGCGTCACGGGAAGCTGGTCCTCAGGAACGGGGACCACGCCGCACTGGTCGCAGTAGAGGATCGGGATGGGGGTGCCCCACATCCGCTGGCGGGAGATGAGCCAGTCCCGGATGCGGAAGGTGACCGCCGTTCCGCCGATGGCCAGGCGCTCCAGCTCGGCAGTGATCGCCTTCTTCCCCTCATCCACCGTGAGGCCGTCAAAGCCGCCGGAGTTGACCATCACTCCGTCACCGGTGTAGACCTCGCTCAGCTTGCCATCGGCCGCGCTTCCGGCGGGGGCGATCACTGGGCGGATCTCAATGCCGTAGCGCGTGGCGAAGTCGAAGTCCCGCTCGTCATGGGCGGGGACCGCCATGATCGCGCCGGTGCCGTACGTCATCAGAACATAGTCCGCCACGTAGATCGGCACATCTGCGCCGGTGAGCGGGTGGACGGCGTAGGCACCCGTGAAGACGCCGCTGCGCTCCTTATCGGTGCTCTGCCGCTCAATCTCGGTCTGGCGGATGGCCTGCTGGACGTAGGCCTCCACCTCGGCGCGGCGCTCATCCGTGGTGATCTCGGCCACCAGCGGATGCTCCGGCGCGAGGACGGAAAAGGTCACCCCAAAGATGGTGTCCGGACGGGTGGTGAAGACGCGGAAAGAGTGGGTCCCGGTGGCCGCGTCGATGTCGGGGGCTCCCTTGACCGAGAACGCGAACTCCGCGCCCTCACTGCGGCCAATCCAGTTCCGCTGTAGCGTGACAATCTTCTCGGGCCACTCCAGCTTGCTGAAGTCCAGCAGTTCATCCGCATAGCGGGTGATGCGGAAGCGCCACTGGTTCAGCGCCTTCTTGATCACCGGCGTCTCGCACCGCTCGCAGAGACGCTCCTGGCCCACCACCTGCTCACGGGCGAGGGTGGTGTTGCACTTGGGGCACCAGTCAACCGGCGCGAACGCCCGGTAGGCGAGGTCCCGCTTGTAGAACTGGAGGAAGAACCACTGGTTCCAGCGGTAGTACTCCGGGTCGCAGGTGATGAACTCGCGGCGCCAGTCGAAGGAGGCCCCCATGGTGCGGAGCTGCCCCTCCATCCGGCGGATGTTCTTGTAGGTCCACTCCCGGGGATGAACGTTGTTCTTGATGGCGGCGTTCTCGGCCGGCAGCCCGAAGGCATCGAAGCCCATGGGGTAGAGCACATTGAAGCCGCACATCCGCTTGAAGCGGGCGTGCGCGTCCGTAGGGGTCATCGGATACCAGTGGCCGACATGAAGGTCGCCGCTGGGATAGGGGTACATCGTGAGGACGTAGTACTTGGGCCGGCTGGGATCCGGGTTGGCCTCGTAGATTCCGCTCTCTTCCCATCGCTGCTGCCAACGCGGCTCAACGCTCTGCGCATCGTAGCGCTCTACCATTCCGTCCTCCGTTCATACAGGGAAGAGGGAGAGAGGGAGCGAAGCGACCGTCACTCACCCACTCACCCACTCACCCACTCACCCACTCACCCACTCACCCACTCACCCACTCACCCACTCACCCACTCACCCACTCACCCACTCA
>JANPLG010000032.1:0-21983 GCA_031426395.1 Actinomycetes bacterium | reverse complement strand
GCTGGAGCGTGAAGCCGACCTGGAGATCGTGCTCTGTCAGCTCTTCCTTGCGCTGAATGAACGAGGGCGCTAGGCCGAAGTCGCTGATGAGGCCAAAGGTGCCGACGATGGTGGTCGCAATGCCGAACAGCCCGAATTGGAGCGGACTGAGCAGCCGCGCCAGGATGATCCCGCCGGCCAGCGAGACGACCTGCGAAACGGCTTGCCGCGCGAAGAGCAGGCCCATGCCCCGCCTCGCCCGCTCGCCGAGCGAAAGCCCTCCGACCCCTGCCTCTGCCAGTTGAGCCATTGACTAGAAGAGACCGAAGAGCAAACCCAACGGTCCAAACCCGCCGGCGAGGTAGTCCAGCGGATCACGGCGCGGAGTCTTCCTTGGCGGCAGGAAGAGGACGTCGCCAGCCTGGAGCGCCACATTGTCGCGGTCTTCAGGCTTCTTCAGGGCGCGGGCGAGGTTGATCTTGACCGGCTTCTGCCCCGGTCGAATGAGCTGCACGTCACCGAGGTCGACCACAGCCGGGTTGAGCGCGGCAGCAAGCTCGGGGCTACCGTCCAGGAAGAAGCGGGCGAGGGAGGTTCCCGGCTTGATGGCGTGCGGTCCCGGCCTCGGCACCGCCCCGATGAGGATCACTCGGTCCCGTTGCTCCGGGATGAAGATTTCGTCGCCCTCGCTCAGGGTGACCTTTCCGGCCAGCCCCAGCTTCTGCCGCTCCACTAAATTGATCTGACGCGGTGCCTCTCCAGTGCGGCGCAGTTCAACCTTCTCCACATCCGCCAGCGAGCTGAGCTTCCCTGCGGTGATGACCAGGTCCTCGACCGTCATCCCGGCCTTCAGGTCGTACTGGCCAGGGTTGAGAACCTGTCCTGCGATGCGCACCGGGCGAGCGACCACCACGGCCAGGAACTTGACCTCGATCGAATCGCCGTCCTTTAGGGTGCGGTTGTGCGCTGGATCGGACACCCGCTGGTCGGTGGAGAGGTCGACCACTGTCCGCGTGAGGTCCGGATGGAGGATCACCACGTTCTTGAGATCAGCGTCCTTCAACGTCCCGCCGGCAAGGTCGAGCGCCTTGCGGACCCGCAACCCTGGCTCCAGCGCAAGCGGGCCGGACTTCGCCACCGCGCCAACCAGCGTCACCTGTCCCGCCTTTACTTCCACAGTGGGCGCGGTCTTGACCAGTGAAACGGTCACGCGCGGGTCGACCAGATCTGCGTCCAGGACCTTCAGAATGTGCGCCGTCAACTCGTCGATGGTCATCCCTGCGGCGCGTACCTTGCCAACATTCCGCAGGTAGAGCGATCCGTCCGGGAGGACGATGCCGCCGGAATCGAATCCCTTCTGCGGGGCCACGGCCACGGCCACTTCGTCACCCGCGCACAACCGGTAGGCGGGGATGGGAGCCTTTGCATCGGGGGCTGCCTGTTCCGCTGCGAAGGCCGGTACGGTGGCGAGGCCAGTCCACCCGCAAGTCGTGAGCAGAAGGCCCCACATCGCAGCGAGACCTCTGCGGTGAAAACTGTGGATTCTCATCCCTGCTTCTCTCCCTCTTCCGCCGCGCCGATCCCTGCGTGAAGGCGCTCCGGCTTCGCACCGTTCGGGGATGGATAGTGCCCGTTTCTGCCGTTAAGGTCCGGAGAGGCGTGCCCGTTCTGCCCGTAAAAGTAGTAGTTCCCGTAGTACTGACTGCGACCGCCACGGTGCTGCACCCGGTTGAACACCACCCCAACGATCCGCGCGTGCGCGCGTTGCAGCACATCTTCCGCTCGGCGTAGATCAGCCTTCTTGGTCTGGCCCATGTGAGCCACCAGGATGACACCGTCCACGCGGGTTGCGAGGAGCAGCGGGTCAGCCACGGGTAGGCACGGGGGACTGTCCAGGATCACCACATCGCACCGGTCCTCGATCTGCGCCAGCAACTGATCGAAGGCACGGGACCCGAGCAGTTCAGCGGGGTTGGGCGGGATCGACCCGGCGCAGATCACCTGCAGGCCCTCGATTTCGGTCGGCTGAAGCACCTGCTCCAAGGTTTTCATCCCGACCAGCAGCTCGGAGAGACCAGGATTCTGGGGCAGCTCCATGACCCGGTTGAGGGTTGGGCGTCGCAGATCGCCGTCGATCAGGATCACGCGCTTGCCATCCATCGCCATGGCGGTGGCGAGGTTGGCGGAGGTGATCGTCTTGCCCTCTCCCGGCAGCGCGCTGGTGACGAGCAGTCTCCGCAGCGGTGCCTCAAACCCCGCGAACCCGATGCTGCTGCGAAGGGTGCGGAACGACTCGACGGCCTCCGCATTGCCGGGCATGGCAGAGACCAGACGTGGCTGCCCTTGCTGCAGCATCGGCACCTGACCCAGCGCGGGCAGAGCGGAGAGCCGCTCCATGTCCTCGGGGCTGCTGATGCGGTCATCCAGGTACTCCTGCAGGAAGGCCATCCCCGCGGCCACGCAGAGCGCAAGCACCAGCGAGAACACCACGTTCGTCGACTTGCTCGGCCGGATCGGCACGGAAGGCACGCTGGCCGGCTCAATCAGCCGTGCCATGGGGATGTTCGCGTTTGCCCGGATTTCCAGGTCGCGGAGACGGGTGGTGAGCTGGGTGTAGGCTTCCTGGGCGTTCTTTTGCTCCTGCTCCAGCCGTGCCTGCCGGACTTCCCACGGCCCGAGATTGTCCACGAGTCCCTTGTGGGAGTTGAACTTGGCTTGCGCCTCGTTGCGCTGCGCCTGATACCCCTGCGTGAGCGCTTCCAGCTCTGCGATTCGTGATTGCAGCGGGATCCTGCGCTCATTTGGAAAGCTGTTGCGGACCTTCAGTTCCTTTGGCTCCGCGTCAAACTGGGCCTGCAAGGCACCGATCTGCGCGTCGAGTGACTGGACCTGCCGGCTCGTTGGCTTGAATTCCCGTACCAGGTCAGCGCGGTGGAGCTTGAGGTCGTCCAGCTTCTCCTGGAGCTTCGCCACGCGCGAGTTCTCTCGGGTCGACTCGGTCACGTTCTCCAGCGGCTCCTTGTCCAGCCGCGCCTGCAGTTCGCGAAGCTGCGCGCGTGTGCTGGCGACGTTGCTCTCCATCTCGGAGACCCGTGATTTCTGGTCCACGTAATCGCGGGTTCGTGCCTCCTGGTCGGCTTGAAGCTGCACCACGCGATGCTCTTTGCGGAACTGGACCAGGGCGTTCTCCGCCTGGAGCAGGGATCGCGCCGCCTTCTCCTTCTCCTCTTTGACGAAGGTGATGAGGCTGCGAAGCTGCTTGCCTTGCGCCCCATCCGTCTGATCAAGATGGACTTTCACCATTGCATTGACCAGCCCGGCGACTTCCGTAGGATCGCCCCCTTCTCCGGTGATGCGGATGACGTTGGTCCCCTCGGCCGCCTCCGCGCGCGCACTGGCGGGAAGAACGCCGGGTTTCGGCTTGCTTCCCGCCGCCTCGCGGGCCTTTTCCATGAACGGGCCGCTCTGCATCACCTGAAGCTGCGTGGCGATGGTGTCCGGCTGTGCCGCCTGAAGCATCGTGGCAATGGGGTTGCTGGCATCGACCAGATTGACGGACGCGCTCCCGGACTGGACCAACAGCCGCGCCGATGCCTGATAAACCGGCTTTGCGAGGAACGTCACGACGAGGCAGGCTGCGAACACCACCGCGAACACCTGTAAGAACAAGGTCCGCCGCTTCCGCAGGACCTGCATGTATTCCTTCAGGTTCACTTCGGACGGCTGCAGCGATCCTGGATGCGGGGCGTTCGCGGGTGTGGAGTAGGTCAGGGGGGCGGGCATGCAGTGACTCTGCGTTCGCGTTCAGGTGAGGGTCGCCGTACGGCTGTACAGTGCGTAGCACTCTCGGTTCCGTGAACCGCGAGTGCTGAGCGTCGGATTATGGAGATGGTCGGCCCACCGAGCGAGCGACTTCGGGCCGCGACAGGACTAAGGCGCTTGGATGTCCGGCTGCTTGACCGTTGCGCCATGCTAGGAACTTCAGGTTAGCGGTGCGTTAAACCCTCGTTGCCTTCTGACTGGATTTCACTTCGCAAGGGAGGAAGCCTGCCTCCCTCGGCGGGATGGCGGCCTGAACCTTATAATGGACTCACAGGCGAAGCCCGAGTTCAAATGCACGGATGCAATCGCTGCGCGCAACGCTGCCAGACGGAGGCAAGAGACGCAATGGCGACCCCACGGGACCGAGCCTGCTCCAGTGATCCTGACCACGCGGGTCCTTCCATGATGGCTCGTCGCGACTTCCTCAACCGGGCGGGCGGTGGAATGGGCGGATTGGGTCTGGCATACCTCCTGGGGCAGGACGCGCTGCTCGCTCCAACGCGGGTCGAAGCCTCGCCTGCAACGGGCGTCCGTTCTCCCGTTGGCCAGGCATCGCACCACGCCCCCAGGGCCAAGCGGATCATCTCGATCTTCTGCTTCGGTGGCATCAGCCATATCGACACCTTCGACCCGAAGCCGGAGCTCACCCGCCAGGATGGAGTATCGGTTGCGGGGCGGCCCGGCTTCGACACCATGGGCCGTAGTGCTCCGGGCAAGCTGATGAAGAGCCCCTGGACGTTCAAGCAGCACGGACAGAGCGGCATCCCGATTTCGGAACTCTTCCCGCACCTGGGGAAGCACGCGGATCGCCTCGCCGTGGTGCGGTCCATGAAGAGCGAGAGCAACAACCACGTTCCCGCCACCTACTTCATGCTTTCAGGTAGCGCATTGGGCGGCCGACCAGGGCTTGGCTCCTGGATCTCTTACGGACTTGGCTCCGAGAACCAGAATCTGCCCGCCTTCGTGGTGATGACCGATCCCCGCGCACTGGTCGGCGGCGGCGCCACGAACTGGAGCAGTGGCTTCCTGCCCAGTAACTACCAGGGGGTGCAGTTCCGCAGCAGCGGTCTGCCAGTGCTGAACCTCAGGCCCCCGGCGGATGTCTCACCGAAGCAGCAGCGGGATCAGTTGGATCTCATCGGCCGCCTCAACGAAGAGTTCCTGCGGGAGCATCCACTGGAAGGCGACCTCGCCGCGCGCATCCGGACCTACGAACTCGCTTACCGGATGCAAGCCGAGGCGACGGAAGCGGTCGAGCTGGCGCATGAGACCGAGGCCACCAAGGCGCTCTACGGCATGGACCACGCGGACACGGAGATGTTCGGCCGCCAGTGCCTCTTGGCCCGGCGACTGGTGGAGCGTGGGGTCCGGTTCGTACAGCTCTACAGCGGCGGCGGCGTCTTCGACCAGAGTTGGGACGCCCACAACGCCATCAAGCCGAACCATGAGAAGCACGCCCGGGAGATCGATAAGCCAGTCACCGGGCTGCTCACCGATCTTGCGCAGCGTGGACTCCTGGATGAGACGCTGGTGGTCTTCCATACCGAGTTCGGGCGGATGCCGTTCACGGAGGGAAGCGTGGGGCGGGACCACAATCCGCGCGGCTTCAGCGTCTGGCTGGCCGGTGCAGGCGTTAAAGGCGGCACGATCCACGGCGCGACGGATGAAATCGGTTACCACGCCGCAGAGAACATCGCAACGGTCTTCGACCTGAATGCCACCGTCCTCCACCTGATGGGGCTAGAGCACACGAAGCTCACCTACTTCTACAACGGCCGTCACATGCGGCTCACGGATGTCAGTGGCGACCCGATCAAACCGATCCTTGCTTAAGGGCCTTGCTTCCTCGCGACTTAACTGGATCAGACGCATGCGGCTTCTGGAAGACCAGGATGAACTCGTGGACCTTGTTGACGCGGAAGACCGCAGGATAGCCTAGGGGCCGAATGAAGTTGTACTCATGCCGGCGGTCCCAGATGATCAGGTCGTCGTAGATGAAGCCGATGCGGCGCATCATCTCCGAGACATCCTGGTGGAATGGGAAAAAGCGCGGGCCCTGGCGCAGGTCCATGACCACGACCATGCAGTACTTGCCCGGTTTGAGCGCGGTATGCACCGGCCGGAACACCTGCTCAAGCGACTCGATGAACTGCGGGTAGTCGTCGATGCGCCCAAGGTCCTGCTCATCCTCGCCGTAGTTGCGGATCGCCTTGTAATCGGCCGTACGCTTGCGGGTCAGGATGTTCCAGTAAGGCGGCGACGTGATGACGATGTCGACCGACTCCGGTTCCAGCACTTCCCCCATCCGCCGGGAGTCAAGCGCGTGGAAGGTCGCCAGGCCCTGTGCTTCCTCGAGTCGGCCGGACTGCTCCAGACGACCCCTCGCGATCTCTAGGAATTCCGGTGAGATCTCGAAGCCGATGCCGGTCTTACCAGCGCGCGCCGCCGCGATGGCGGTGGAGCCAATTCCGGAGAACGGGTCGACTACGATCTTCTCCTCGAACGTGGTGAACGACTCCAGCAAGCGGGCGACCAACTGCCCAGGGAACAGTGCGGGATGCTTCAGCCGCAGCTCTTCCGGACTCTTGCGAATGTCGCTCCAGATGCTGAGCGAGTTCCGGGTCCAGCTCTTGCCATCCAGATCATTCGCCCGCCGCGTGGTGATGCGGCGGGGAGTTCGGCTCTCAGAAGACGCCACCTGATCAGCCCGAAGGAACGAGCATGATGTTCAGATGCTCGTTCTCCTCAATCTCGCCTTCCACTTCGGCCAGCACGTCGTAATAGACGTAGGGTCTCGGCCGGACCTCTCCGCCCGGACGGATTGAAACGTACCAGAAGTCGCCATCTCGCCGGACGGATTTGTCAATGACTTCCACCGGAATGGTGAGTTCTGGGTGGTTGCCAATATACCGACGAACCATATCTGCGATTTCACTCGCTTGTTCCACGCTTCACCTCCATCAACTCCATCACAGTGGCTGCGTCCCTGATTGAATCGAGAGCCATCGAGTCGTCGATCGATGCCGTAGGCACGTAATCCGCCGCTTCCCGGGCGAGCCGCAGGCGTCGCAGTGCCGCAGCTACCTGCCGCCGCCTATGGGTGGGAAGCATATGTAGATTGTTGAGCGCAAGTGTCGGGAGTTGAACGTGCGTGGGATTGTTACCGTCATGCGGGAACTGAACTCCTGCCGCCGCGAGTTGGCCCGTCACGGCGGTGTAAGCCGCATAGTATGCGCGACTGATCGAACTCCGTGTCCGACCGTTTCCTAGGAGTTCCCTCGCCGCAGCGTGGTTGTCGAGGGCCAGTTCCGCCCAACTCGCCACTAAACACCTCCGCTAGAGCCGTGCCTTGAGGGTGCTGCCCAGGTCCGCAGGGCTCTTCACGACCGTGATGCCCGCAGCTTCGAGGGCGGCCATTTTCTCGGGGGCGCCGCCCTTTCCGCCGGAGATGATGGCGCCGGCGTGGCCCATCCGTCGGCCGGGGGGCGCAGTCTGGCCGGCGATGAAGGCGACAATCGGCTTGGTCACGTTGGCCTTGGCGAACTCTGCCGCTTCTTCTTCCGCAGTCCCCCCGATCTCGCCGATCATGATGATGGCGTGGGTATCGGGGTCGGCCTGGAACAGGGTTAGCACATCGATGAAGTTGGTGCCGTTGACCGGATCGCCGCCAATCCCGATGGCGGTGCTCTGCCCCAGGCCAAGGCGGGTCAACTGGTCGACCGCTTCATAGGTGAGCGTGCCGGAGCGGCTCACCACCCCGATGTTGCCCGCCTTGTGGATGTGGCCGGGCATGATCCCGATCTTGCACTCGCCGGGCGTGATGATGCCGGGGCAATTGGGTCCGATGATGCGCATAGGATGGCCCTGAAGCGCGCGCTTCACCTTCACCATGTCTAGCACGGGAATGCCTTCGGTGATGACGATGCAGAGGCGGATGCCGCTATCCGCCGCTTCCAGAATCGCTTCCGCAGCGAAGGGCGGCGGAACGAAGATGACGCTGGCGTCCGCGCCGGTCTGCTCCACGGCATCCCGGACGGAGTTGAAGATCGGGACCTTCTCATCGAACTGGGTGCCGCCCTTCCCGGGCGTCACGCCGGCGACCACCTGGGTGCCGTACTCCAGCATCTGCCGCGCGTGGAAGGAGCCGGCGCTACCGGTAATCCCCTGCACCACCACGCGGGTGTCTTTGTTGACCAGCACTGACATGGGTAACTGCCTTCTGATGGGTGAGCCGACTCCGGCTCAAAACTTGGAGTCCGCGTTGCGCGGACAGCCTCTCTGGACTTCTCAGCGATGCGACGGATCGCTGCCTTCGGTTGCGGCTCGGCGGGAGCTTCGCCCTCCCCGGCTAGGCCGCGGCGGCCACTACCTTTTCGGCGGCCTCCGTGATGGTGTCCGCCGGGATGATGGCCAGGCAGCTCTCCGCGAGGATTTGCTTGCCCAGCTCCACATTGGTGCCCTGGAGGCGGACTACCAGCGGAATGGTGAGGCTTAGCTTCCGTGCGGCGTTGACGATGCCGTTGGCAATCACGTCGCACTTCATGATTCCACCGAAGATGTTGACCAGGATTGCCTTGACGTTGCTATCGCTGGTGAGCAGCTTGAACGCCTGGGTCACCTGCTCCTCGGTCGCACCGCCGCCCACGTCAAGGAAGTTGGCCGGCTCTCCGCCGTGCAGCTTGATGACGTCCATCGTCGACATCGCGAGGCCGGCGCCGTTCACCATGCAGGCGATGTTGCCGTCCAGGCTGATGTAGCTGATGCCGACCTCATGCGCTTCGCGCTCCTGCGGGGTCTCTTCAAACGGGTCACGATAGGCGGCGATCTGCTTGTGGCGGAAGAGTGCGTTGTCGTCCAAGTTCCACTTGGCGTCGAGTGCGATCACTTCGCCCTGCTTGGTGACCACCAGGGGGTTAATCTCTGCCAGACTGGCGTCCGTCCCAATGTAGGCGGCGTAGACCGCCAGGGTGAAGCGGACGAACTTGCTGGAGACTTCCTTGTCCAACCCGAGTCCGGAGGCGAGCTCGCGCGCCTGGTACGGTTGAAGGCCGACGGCCGGATCCACCCAGACCTTGAGGATCTTCTCGGGCGTCTCTTCTGCGACTTTCTCAATCTCCATGCCGCCTTCAGAGCTGGCCATCACCACGATTCGGCTGTTGCCGCGGTCGAGCAGCATCCCCAGGTAATACTCTCGGGCGATGTCGGAGCCGGCCTCGACGTAAACGGTGCGGACCGTCTGCCCCTGCGGGCCGGTCTGGTGCGTGATGAGCTGCATCCCGAGGATTTGCTCTGCATACTCGCCAGCTTCGGCGGGGCTCTTCGCGATCTTCACACCGCCGCCTTTGCCTCGGCCACCCGCGTGAATCTGCGCCTTCACCACCGTCACCGGGGTTCCCAGCTTCTCCGCAGCGGCGCGGGCCTCCGCCGCCGTTGTGGCCACTTCGCCGGCGGGCGTCGGGACGCCATACTGCCGGAGGATTTCCTTGGCCTGATACTCGTGAATCTTCACGGAAAAAACTCCTTCGGGGATCGGTCCTTTCAGGCGGACCGGACTCCTCGACAATCGTATCACGCGACCTGTGAGCGGACTCCGGAGCGTAGAAGTCAAAGGGCAAAAAGCAAAGAGTGCCGAGCGGAGGCTGGACACCGTGCCCGTCGGGTCGAGGCGGTGGCTCAGCGGGCTTCGCAGAGGGCGAGGATCTGGCTGAAGCTCTCAAAGAGGTAATCGGGGCGCTCGCCCTCTAGAACAGCGCGAGGATGCGGTCCCCAGGTTGCGGCTCCCGTGCGTACACCGGCGGCACGTCCTGACTGGAGATCGTAGGGCGCATCGCCGACGAAGAGGACCTGCTCCGCAGGGATCTGTAGAGTCTGGAGCGCCAGGTAGACCGGGTCTGGGAAAGGCTTGGGGCGCGTGGTCATGTCCGCCGTGATGATGACCTGCGCGTAACGCTGGAGCGGCACTCGCTCCAGAGTGGGATTTAGCTCGAAGCGCGTCTTGCTGGTGACCAACCCAAGGCGGATGCCGACCTCCGATAGCCGCGAAAGCGTGTCGAGCGCTGCCGGAAATGGCTGCTCTTCGCTGGCATGCTCCTCATAGTGGTCGATGGCGGTGACCATCATGCGGGCGAGAAAGTCGGCGTTCTCGCCATTGGCCGGCTCGCCGACCAGCACTTCCATATGCGCCATCGCCGGGCGGCCGATCAGCGAGTAGTAGGCCTCGCGGGGGAAAGTGCGCTTCAGGTGCTCCCGGCACGTTCGGTCGAGGCAATCCGCGATCAACTCCGCCGTGTCGATGAGGGTACCGTCGACGTCAAAGAGGACGGCGCGGAACGGACCCGGGGGTTGGGATTGGTGCAGGAACATGATCGGGTGCTTGCGCGCGGCAGTAAAGATTCAAGCTCGGCTCTGGACGGTTGCTTCTCCGGGACCCTCAATCCAGACATCGCCCTCTTCCCAGACCTCCCGCTTCCAGATCGGCACCCGCTCCTTAAGCGTGTCGATGGTGTAGCGGCAGGCCTCGAAGGCATCTCCACGATGGGCGCTGGCGGCAACCACGAGGACGCTCGCCTCTCCGATCTCCAGTCGTCCAAGTCGGTGCTGAACCGCCACCCGGGCGTTCCAGCGTTGAGCGGCCTCTTCGGCGATGGCACGCATCTCCTTCACTGCCATGGGGCGATAGCCTTCGTACTCCAGGTGGCCGACCGTCCGTCCGCGGTTGTAATTCCGCACGTTGCCGCTGAAGGTCACCACAGCCCCCATCTCGGGCGTCTCGCAGAACGCCACCAGTGGGCCGGGATCGAGCGGGGTGTCGAGGATTTCGGCGAGGACTTGCACTGGATGGGGAGCAGGGTCCGCGTCGCTTCCCCCACTTACGGGCGGGATGAAGCTCACCTCATCGCCGTCAGCAAGAGGCGTGTCCCAGGTGGAGTACTCCAGGTTGCGCGCCGGTCGGCAGATCTGCCGCATCCAGGCGAGGACGGGAAGCCGCTCCGTGACCGCAATCGCCGCGTCAGACAGAGTGGCTCCGGGGGATAGCTCCAGCTCCAGTTCCCGCTCACCGCTCTGGCTGGCAGCGCGTCCATAAAGCTCAACCCGAACGTGCATAGTGAGTTTCGAACCGGTCCCTGAGGAGCAACGACGTGTATCTGTCGGACGAAGTATAGCATCCGGCGTCCCGCCGTCCGCGTGGCGTCCCCCTGCAGACACCGGAAGGTGCGAACTCCAGAAGTAAGAAGGTCTGGCGGCTTGAGTGGGACCGGACGCCGCTTCGGCCCGTCGGCGAAGGATCCGTCGTCGGCTATGTGGTGGGCGGCATCAATCGGCGGATGCGACGGCACGCTGCGGCGAGCGTGCCCAACTGAGTGCTGGATGAGTCCGAGTGTGCCACGGAAGGGCATCCAGTCGGAGAATTGCCTTTCATTGACTCGCTCTGCCTACTGGATGCGGTTGCACCCCCTTCCAGGCGTGCCAACACCCACACCCGATTGAAGCCAACCCAGATCGACATTCCGCACTCCGCACGCCGCACTCCGCACTCCGCACTCCGCACTCCGCACTCCGCATACCGCACTCCGCACTCCGCATACCGCATACCGCAATAGGTCAGTCACGGTCCCGGAACTTGCGGATGCTGGCCACACCGTCCGACCGGTGGAGCACCGCCGCGAAGCGATTGGCTCGCCCGGCCTCAATCGTGATCCTCTCCGTGCGGGCGTCTGAACTCGCATTCCCGACGAACGGAATGATGCGGAGTTCGTGCTCCCCGGCGGGCAGTCGGCCGAGGTTGAACTCGCGTTTCTCGGGGTCGCTGTCGTCCACAACGCGGCGACCGTTGACATAGATCTCGACCCGCAACGGTAGCCGGCGGTCGCTGCGGTCGTAGGTAGTGCTATCGGCGTCGAAGTAGATGCGTAGGCCACCGGATGCAACGTCCGCCTGCCTGGGTCGGGGCGTGGGCTGGACGGGTGCGGGAACGAAGACCGGCGCTTCCCCAGTGCGGGTTGGCAGTTCAAGGCCGGTGGGTGGCGTGCTCGGTACCGGTACTGCAAGGCTCGGCTCATGCGGTCCAGGCGTAGGTTTGAGCGTGCCGAGCGGAGGCGGAACCGCTTGCATCGCGGGGGCATTCCCGCTGTTGGGTACCGGGATGGAGCGCACCGTCACGCGCGGCGCTTCGCCGGGTGCCGGTATGGGACGCGGGGACTCCGGGCTGGGCACTGGCATCAGAACACTGGCCTGCGGCTCCGGAGTGGCCGGCTGCGGCGTGGCGACCACCGTGGTGGTTCGCGGACGCTCCGCCAGGCGATTTCGGGTCAGGGCTAGCGTTCCGATGAAGAGCACCAAGAACACCACCACAGCGCCCACGCCCAGCCAGAGCCACATCGGAACGCGCTCCCGCGCGCGAAGGTCGAAAACGGGCGGAAGGTACTTATCAGCCGTGGAAGGGTCGGCGCCGTGGGCCGGCCCGATGGATGATGGGGGTTGGTTTCGCGACGCCTGCATGGAGTGCTCCTGGCACCGGGAGCGCACGCCCGGCTGCTAGACGATTATCCCCGCGTCCAGTGAATCCATAACACGCCGCCTTGCCGGGGGCCTCACGGCTTCTGCAAGTAGGGAAGCCGCGTTCAGCCAGTGAACCTTTGCTCCGGTGAACCGATGCCGGTGCTTTAAGTCGGTCGATCCAGCGTTGGGCCGTTCGCCCACACACTTACTCTGTCTCCCCGAGACAGATCTCCCTTGACGGAGCACTGACAGCCCGTCATCGTTGAACCGCCTATAGAGCGGTAGCCGATCCGAACCGCGACTGTGAAGGAGCGTGGCTGCAAGCCCTTGCAAACGCATGTGTTGCGGCTAATTGCTTCCGACCAAGTCTACCTGCGCAACCCTGTAAGGATTCCCAGATGCCCGATCCGCTCATCGCCCTCAAGCAGCGTCTTTCCGAGGTGCACAACCTCAACGCTGCCGCCTCGGTGCTGGATTGGGACCAGCAGACGCAGATGCCGACAGCGGGGATAGCGGCCCGAGCCGAGCAAAAGGCAACGCTCGCCAAGATATCCCACCAGATGTTCACGTCCCAAGAGACGCAGCAACTGCTGGCGGACGCTGAAGGAGTGGCAGGGAGCGTGGATCCGGCCAGTGACGATGCCGCTCTGATCCGTATCGCTCGCCGGGATCTAGACAAGGCGACCAAGCTCCCGACTTCCCTGGTGACGGAGCTCTCGCGGACCACGTCGCTGGCGCAGGAGGCCTGGGCCGGTGCTCGCGCCTCGAACGATTACCCGACCTTCGCGCCGTGGCTGGAAAAGATCGTCCGCCTGAACCAGCACATCGCGGACGCCCTGGGGTACGACGACCGTCGCTACGATGCGCTGGTGGACCAGTACGAGACCGGCATGACCGCACGGGTGTTGGATGGCTTCTTCACGGAACTGAAGCGCGAACTGCTGCCGCTCACCCGTGCGGTCTTCGAGCGGGCGGACGCGGTGGATGCCTCTCCACTCCACGGCGTTTTTGACGAGGAGCGGCAGCGGCTCTTCATCGAAGGAGTGCTCACTGACTGCGGGTTCGACTTCCAGCGGGGACGCCAGGACCGCGCCGTCCATCCCTTCTGCACGAGCTTCTCCCAGAACGATGTCCGCATCACCACCCGGTACGACCGCGAATTCCTGCCAATGGCCTTGTTCGGCTCCCTCCACGAGATGGGACACGCGCTCTACGAGCTGGGCGTGGACCCATCTCTTGAGGGGACCCTGCTTTCCAATGGCACGTCGCTGGGAGTTCATGAGAGCCAATCGCGTTTGTGGGAGAACCTGGTCGGTCGCGGACGGCCCTTCTGGAAGCATTACTACTCGCGCATCCAGGAGACGTTCCCAGCGTCCCTGGGATCAGTGGCACCCGAGGCGTTTTACCGTGCGATCAACCGCGTCGCGCCGACTTTGATACGCGTGGAGGCGGACGAACTGACGTACAACCTGCACATCGTCCTGCGATACGAGCTGGAGAATGAGTTGCTGGAGGGACGCCTCTCCGTTGCGGATGCGCCAGAAGCGTGGAACGCGAAGATGGAGAACTACCTGGGCCAGGCACCCCCTACGGACACCGAGGGAATCCTCCAGGACGTTCACTGGTCGCTGGGGATTCTCGGGTACTTCCCCACCTACAGTTTGGGAAACGTGCTCTCCGTCCAGTTCTTTGAGCAGGCGCGCGCTGACTTACCGCAAATGGACGATGACTTGGCAGCGGGCCGGTTCTCCCCGCTGCGGGAGTGGCTTCGGGAGAACGTCCACCGTCCGGGACGGAAGATCGACCCCATCGACCTGGTTCAGAAGGTTACGGGAAATCCCCTTACCCCCGAGGTCTACCTACGTTACCTTAGGACAAAGTTCGGTGAGATCTACGGCCGGTAACCGCAGTCGACGGACTTCCCAAGTACTGCACCACCTTTGGCGGCCCAACCTGGAGTGAGCGGCAATTGGGCCGGGTCCTACCCAAAAGACCACGCGTCATTCCCCGGTCAGGGACCACCCGCTAGGCAGCCAATCCCTCGCGTCCGAGAGAATCCCGAGAATATCAGGGGCAACCTCGCACCAACGAGCACCTAACCGTCCGTCCCTGTGAGACGATCCGTTCGTTAAGAGCCTTTCAGCCTCCCACTCCCATTCTCCGACTCGCCCATTCTCCCAATCGTGACCATCAGGTGTAGCTTGATGGACCGTCAGATATGCCCTTACTCTCCGTCCGCAATCTACAGGTCGAATTCCCCCTACAGGGCCGGCACGTGGTGGCCGTGGAGGATGTCTCGTTCGATGTTGAGCCGGGCGAGGTTCTTGGCATCGTGGGGGAGTCCGGGTGCGGCAAGTCGGTGACCGCGCTTTCCGTGATGCGGCTGGTCCCCACCCCGCCCGCGCGGATCAGCGGTGAGGCGCACTTCGAGGGCCGCGACCTCTTCAAGCTGACCGAGCGGGAGATGCGCCCGATCCGCGGCGGCCGCATCGCGATGGTCTTCCAAGACCCGCTCTCCTCGCTGAACCCGGTGCTGAGCATTGGATTTCAGGTCGCCGAGGCGATCTCGCTGCATCAGCGGGTACCGATGAAATTGGCGAAGGAGCGGGCGGTGGAGATGCTGGATCGTGTCGGCCTCCCCGACCCCGAGATCCGTGCCCGCGCCTATCCGCACCAGGTCAGCGGTGGGCAGCGGCAGCGCGTGATGATCGCGATGGCGTTCGCCTGCAAGCCGCAGCTTGTCATTGCGGACGAGCCGACCACCGCGCTGGACGTGACGGTCCAGCGGCAGGTGCTCGACCTGATGCTCGACCTGCGCCGCGAGCATGGCACTTCGGTGATCCTGATCACCCATGACCTGGGTGTGGTGGCGGAAACTGCGGACCGCGTGCAGGTGATGTATGCGGGGCGAGTGGTCGAAACCGGCACGGTCCATCAGATCTTCCAGAATCCCCGCCACCCCTACACGCGTGCGCTGCTCAGCAGCGTTCCTCGACTGGATGGGGAGCGATCCAAACGACTGCCGGCCATTGCCGGCCATCCTCCGGACCTGCTCTCCATGCCGGTCGGATGTCCGTTCCAGCCGCGCTGTCCACTGGCCCACGACCGCTGCCGCGAGATGCCCGGCTGGACTGAAGGCGATAGAACAGCACTCCTGGAAACCACCGCGCCCACGCATGACGCACGCTGCTGGGCGGATCAGGAAGCGCGAACCGGCAGCACCGAAGCCTAGGCGAGTCGCAGGTTACCCCTTTTCGCCTGCCTGGAACGCCCCCTCAAGAGCAACTGCTGGGACATCTAAGCCTGGGATGCACTTAGTCCAAGTGCTTTGCACTTTGGGGTATGCATCCCGCCTGGTTGAAGGGCGATAAGTAGGGAGGCTAATTCCTCGGGCAATGGCCCCCTCACGCTTCTCGCCCGCTTGCCGTTCCAGTAACTGAACCTGGTGGCACTTGCTGGATCCTTCCTCTGGGTCTCCCCGCCGCAATGACTCTCCAAGCCATTCGCCTTCAACTTGAGTCGGCCAATCGGGGGGATGATCGGTTCTCTGGCATCCGCGCCGCGCTGGCGTTGGACGCGCATATCCTCGACTTCGCGGTCGTGGATGCGGACGGCGGACCGATCGTCTATGTGGTGTCCGCACAAAAACTGGTGGGTGACTGGCGCGCCGAACTCCCGGAACTGGCTGTGGGCGCTGCCTACGTTCCGGTGAGTTCCATCCCACTCACCCAAGAGGGTGCCGTTGACGTCGAAAGTCTTGCTCGCATCCCGGTCCTGGAACCAGAGCAGGTAGAGCGGTGGGAGCGGGCGCTAGGAATGGTCCCAGGCCTGCGAGAGGCGGTGGTGATCGAGCGCCCGGTAGAGCTTGCCACGCGTAGGCACTACCTGAGCGATCTCTTCCCGTCACGCGGTCAGTCGGCCGCTGAGCCAAGTGGGGCGTCCAGGAAACAGGTCTCTGGAACTGAGCCACTGGCTCTCTCCGAAGGCAAACCGATCCGCGGCGAGCTCCCTGCGAACTTGGTTGAAACGCTGATCAGCGCCGCTGGCCACAGGTCGGAAGCCGAAGTGATCTGCCTAGACCGGCAGGGCACGGAAGCGCGGAAATCCTACCAGGAGCTCTACGAGGAGGCCCGCTCGATCCAGCACTCGTTGACGCAGCGCGGCGTGGCGGTGGGTGCGCCCGTCATCCTGCAACTGGAGGCGGCTGAAGACTTTCTTCCCGGCTTCTGGGGCTGCCTGCTGGCCGGGCTGGTGCCTGTTCCGCTCTCAATCTGCCCATCCTACCTGCAGCCGAATGGGCCACTTACCAAGCTGTTTCACGCGTGGGAACTGCTTGAGCGACCTCTGATCTTGGCGGACGCTCGCATCGCACCCTTGCTCCGCGACCTCCCTAAAGAACTGCGAAAGCAGGGTGAGCTCGAAGTGCTGAGCATCCAGGTTGCCCGAAGAGATGCTGCCCCGACGGATCTTGAACCTCATCGCGCGCAACCGGACGACATTGCCCTGATGCTGCTCACCTCCGGCAGCACCGGCCTTCCGAAGGCGGTGACCCTCACGCATCGCAACATCATCGCGCGGACAGCGTCAACGGCCCAGCTCAACGGCTTCACCCAGTTCGACGTGACTCTGAACTGGTTCCCCCTGGACCACGTGGGCGGCATCGTCATGTTCCATCTGCGGGACGTGCAACTCGGCGCCACGCAGATCCACGCGCCCACGGAAGCAGTGGTCCAGGAACCGCTGCGGTGGCTCGACTGGATCGACCGGTACCGCTGCACGGTCACCTGGGCGCCCAACTTCGCCTACGGCCTGATCAACGAGGCCGTCTCTGCCATCCAGAGCGGCGTGCACCGCAGCGGCGCTGGAAGCTGGAACCTCTCCAGCATGCGGTTCATCTTGAATGCTGGGGAAGCGATCGTTCCGCGCACCGCCCGTCGGTTCTTGCAGTTGCTGGCCCCCTACCAGCTTCCGGGCACCGCTATGAAGCCGGCGTGGGGAATGTCGGAGACCTCCTCGGCGGTCGCCTACTCCGAGCGGTTCACCCTCGACAGGACCCGCGACAACGATCCGTTCACCGAGGTTGGGCTGCCGGTTCCCGGGGACGCATTCCGGATTGTGGACGCGGACGACTGCCTGGTGCGAGAGGGCGAGACCGGGCGGCTCCAGGTGCGCGGCGCTACCGTCCTACGCGGCTACCACCGAAACCCGGAGTTGAACGCCGAGGTGTTCACTGCGGATGGGTGGTTCAAGACCGGTGACCTCGGGGTCCTGCTGAAGGGTCGCCTGACGATCACGGGACGCGAAAAGGACCTGATCATCGTCAACGGTCTGAACTTCTACGCTCACGAGATCGAGAGCATCGTCGAGCAGGAGCCAGGAGTCGACGTTTCCTTCACGGCGGCCACCGCAACGCGCGGTGCGGGTGACGAGACGGACCGGCTGGCGATCTTCTTCGTTCCGGCGACCACCACGGTTGACGGCGTCGATGAACCGGTAGCTGCCCTGGTGCAGCGGCTCCGCACGCGGGTGCTGGAGAGCTTCAGCGTCAACCCCGATTACTTCATTCCGATGGAGCGGGACGAGATCCCGAAGACGGCAATCGGCAAGATCCAGCGCTCACAGCTCCGCGCATCGCTGGAGAAGGGCGAGTTCCGCGAACGGCTCCGCCAGCACTCAACTGCGGCCCCTAGCGATGCCGGCGAGTCGATCCCGGACTGGCTCTCCGTGCCGGTCTGGCGCGCGAGGCAGGCGACCCGTGACGGCGTCACCGACACCCCGGTGCTGGTGCTGGCCGCCGATGACGCACCCCTGGACGCACTACGGAGGGAACTCGCGGCGCGGGGCAGGCCCGTCCTGCAATGGGTCGACGAGGCCCTCCGCGCGGGCTCGGTCGACGTGGTCGTGCCCATGCCCGTCGCCGGGAAGCCGGCGACGGTCATCGGGTCGCAGCTCGAGCTCGCCCGAGGCATCGACGTACTGCACGAAGGCGGAGCACTTCGACGCGTGCTGATGGTCACCACCAACGCCGCCGTGGGCGATGAGACACCTGACCCGCTGAAGGCGGCAGTGCGAGGCACGATGGCCGCACTCGCAAGCCGCTGGCCCACGGCGCGAGTCACCTCTCTTGACCTGGAGAGTAGTGATGCCGGTTCCGTTGCGTCCGAATTGCTCGCGCTGCCGTTGGACCGCGAAGTAGCTATCCGAGGTGGCCAGCGCTTCGTCCGTCGCTACCAGCGCCTCGATCCTGCCGGGCTTCCGGCAACCGATCCGGCCATCTGCCCCGGATACCGATACCGGCTTTCCGACTCGGGTGACCCGCGCTTGTCCGCCCTCGGTGAGTGGCTCGCCAAAGAGATGGGCGGCACCGTGGTAGATGACAATCCCGACCTCGAAGCGGTCGACGGTGTGATCCACCGGGTTTCCCACGCGGATGGCCAGCTGTCAGTCGACCTCTCCGCCGATGAAGTGGTTGGGCAATTGACGGACGCTCTCACGGCAGTGAAGTCGGTCGCAGATGCGGCGGCTTTCAGCGGGTGCCGATGGCTGTGTCTGCTTGCCACGGACGCACAGAATCCAATGTCCTGCGCAATCAACGCGGCTGTGGCGGCCTGGGCCAGCACCACGCCACGGAACGGCAAGCAGGTCTTCTTCTACCTCGCTCCCCCTATCGGCGAAGGCGACCACAGTACTTCAGCGGAAGTTGCCGCGTCGGTCGCGGCGCTCCTGGTCCGGGGGGTTGCGGAGGCACGCATCGGCCATTCCGCTTCTCCCGCATTGCTGGCCGAGGCGGGGACGGAACTGGTCGCTTACTGGTCCGGCCGAGACGCGGAAGCCGCCAAGAGAGCGACATCCCATGTGCGGATTCTGGATCGCTTCGGGCGTGAGGTGAAGTGCACCCTTCGGAAAGTGGCCGACCTACCGCGCGGCGCTGACGGGTCGGTCGACCGCCTCGCCCTCCTGCGCGACCTTCCGACGGACGCCTCTGGCGATGACCCCCCGGTGGGCGGCACCGAGCAACTCCTCGCCAGCATCTGGAAGGTAGTCCTCGGCGCGCCGAGTATCGCTCGGACTGCTAACTTCTTTGCTCTCGGCGGGCACTCCTTGCTTGCCGCCAAGGTCATCGCCCGCGTCCGGACGGCGCTCGGGGCGGACTTGGCCCTACGGGATCTCTTCCAACATCCCACCCTGGCGGAGCTTGCAGCCCGCGCGGACCAGGCCGCACTTGCGGACCTTGACCCCGCCCAGGTGCGACAGTGGCTTGCTGCCGGCGGCGCTCCAGAGAGTCCGGAGGAACTCGCGAGTCGGCTTGGTCGGCTTTCCGCAGCTGAGAGAAGCCAGTTCGCGGAAGTCTCCCGCAAGACGACTACCCCGGATGCGGTGGTCCCGTTGCCGCGCGCGTCAGGTGTCAACCAGTTCCCGCTCTCCACCGGCCAGAAGCGGCTCTGGTTCCTGGACCGCTGGCATCCCGGCAACCCGGCCTATATCCAGCTCTTCCGCTATGAGCTGTTCGGCACGCCGGACGAGGCATTGCTTCGCCGCTGCCTTCAGGAGCTGATCTCGCGTCACGAAGCGCTCCGCACGGTCCTCACCGTGGTTGACGATGAACCGGTTCAGGTCATCTCGCCGCCGGATGCGGCAGTCCCGTTGGACTGGGCAACTCGTGACCTCTCGGGGGCGACCAGCGTTGCCGAAGCAGCAGAGAGCTACGTCCTAGCCGAGGGGTCATGTGCGTTCGACCTGGAGCGCGGGCCGTTGATGCGCGCACGCCTGATCAAGCTGGGACCCGAACGGCACTGGCTGCTCGTGACGCTCCACCACCTCGTCACCGATGGATGGTCGGCGACGGTATTCACGGAGGAGCTCACGCAGCTCTACCGAGCCTTCCATGCGGGCGAGGCATCGCCGCTTGCAACGCTGCCGGTCCAGTTCGCGGACTACGCTGTCTGGCAGGAGAGCTTCCACCAGGGCGAGCGCTACCGCAAGCAGCTCGCCTACTGGAAGGAACGACTCCAGGAACCGCTTCCAACTCTTGAGCTACCCTCCGACCGACCGCGACCACCACTCCTCACCTATCGGGGCGCGCGCGCCTGGCGGAGCCTGCCGGAGGCCACCCGTGATGCCGTGAAACGGTTCAGTGAGTCCGCCGGGGTAACCCCCTTCGTGACGCTGCTCACGGCATTCCACGCGCTCTTGCTTCGCTACACCGGCCAGACCGACCTACTGATCGGCACGCCGGTCGCCAACCGGGAGCGCACCGAGCTTGAGGGAGTGCTGGGATACTTCACCAACTCCCTGCCGCTGCGCACCACCCTGGCCCCCGAGATCAGCTTCAGTGAGGCGCTGCGGCGCGTGACGGAGACGGCGCTGGGAGCCTCCGGCAACCAGGAAGTCGCGTTCGAGCGGTTGGTCGAAGAGCTGCAGCCGGTGCGCGACCCCAGCCGCGGGCCGCTGTTCCAGGTGATGTTCCAATTGATGAACGTCCCCACGGCGAACTACGAACTGCCTGGTTGCACGCTCACCGGAGACTTCCAGCCTGACAACGGCTCCAGCAAACTCGACCTCACGCTCCAGGTCGCGGAGACGGACAGCGGCTACGCGCTCTCCGTCGAGTACGCGACGGACATGTTCGACGCGGCCACGATGGAGCGGCTGCTGGGGCACTTCACGACGGTCCTCGAGCACGCGGTCTCTGCACCGGAGACGGCGCTTGCGGAGTTGCGCCTCCTGACGACCGGCGAGATCGACCTGCTCGACGATTGGAACCGATCAAGGCTCCCACTTCCCGACACGACCGCGCCTCCCCGTTGCCTTCACTCCATCGTCGAGCGATGGGCGGAGGTGCAGCCAGACCGCACTGCCGTGAGCTGTAACGGGACGCAGCTGACGTACGCAGAGCTGAATGCCCGCGCCAATCGGGTCTCCTACGCGCTGATGCAGGCAGGCCTCGGCCCCGATGCTCGGGTGGGACTCTGCGCCTCGCGCTCGGTGGAGCTGATCGTCGGGATGCTCGGCATCCTCAAATCGGGTGGTGCCTATCTGCCGCTCGATCCGACCTACCCCACCGACCGCCTCCGGGACATAGTCGAGGACGGTGCGCCGGTCGCGCTGCTCTGTACCCCGGATTGTAGGAGCGCGCTTCCTGCCGCCAATGTGCCCGTGGTCGAGATGACCGACGGAGCCCTGCGCGGTTTCCCGGACAAGAATCCCGTTACGCGAACCGGGCCGGGGAACCTGGCTTATGTGATCTTCACCTCGGGTTCCACGGGCCGGCCCAAGGGGGTGATGGTCGAGCACCGGAGCGCGGCGCACCTGATCGAGACGGCGCAGCCCGGCTTCGACTTCTCCTCGGACGATGTCTGGACCGTGTTCCACTCCTATGGCTTCGACTTCTCCGTCTGGGAGATCTGGGGCGCGCTGCTCACCGGCGCTCACCTGGTGGTAGTGCCGGTCACTGCCACCCAATCGCCGCAGGAGCTGCTTGCCCTGATCCGGAAGGAACAGGTGAGCGTGCTCTCCCTGACGCCCACCGCGCACCGGGCGCTTGCGGAGGCACGGAACGCGGCCAAGGGAGATGACCCACCGCTGAAGCTGATCTGCACGGGCGGCGAGGCCCTGCCGGGAGCGCTGGTCCCTCGTCTGCTCGAATGGAACGCACCGGTCTGGAACTTCTACGGGCCAACGGA
>JANPLG010000031.1:0-8469 GCA_031426395.1 Actinomycetes bacterium | reverse complement strand
CGTCTCGAAGGTCGTCCGGATGACCGCGAAATCGTTCAGCCCATCCTCTAGGCAGGGATAAGCGATTCCGAGGGTGAGATAGTCCGGGAAATCCGCGACCGTGTCGGCGTTCTTCAGGCCGCTATCCGGTTCCACAAGCGTGTAGAACCGGTTGTTCGTCCGCAGGCTCTTTAGGAGAACGACCAGTCGGTTATCCACGGCGATACTCATTCATCCCGTCCACTCCGGGCCGATACATTGGGGCGATGCTCCGCAGCGCGCTGGCAAACGAACCGTCCAGCGCCGCCACTCTCCGCCACCATTCTCCGCCATCAGTTGTTCCCACGGGCGGGGAGCCATTCCTCCCGCCGCCGACTTCCAACGCCTCGTGCCCAGCCTGCATTGCCACTGGGACATTGCCCGCGCGATGCGTGACTCAATCGCTTGCCTCAATCGCTTGCCTCGCACCTGTCCTTTATACGCTGCCCTTGGGGAAGGAATAAACCCCTCCGACACGCAATCAACCGGTCAGAGGCCGCTCCGTCACTTCGTCATTCGTCATGCCCGCGTGGTCCCGATTGCGGAAGCGCCCCCACTCTGTTCTACCCACTGGTACCGTCCTCTGCTGACTGGCGTTTCGCCAGGCTGGCAAGCTGATTATGCCTTCATCCGCCTGGATTGACCTTGGTCACTGGATCGCTGCCCAACTCCACCTTCCCTCTGCGGCAGGCGCGGCGATAGGGGTCTTCATCGCGGCATTCGTGGTCCTGAACCTGATCATGGGCACCGTGACCTACATGATCTGGTGGCTGCGCAAGCTGGTCGCCTTCATGCAGAGCCGCCTCGGGCCGATGCACGTGGGGCGGTGGGGGCTTCTCCAGACTCCTGCGGACGCCCTCAAGCTGATGTCAAAGGAAGGGGTGATCCCCTCCCTGGCGGACAAGGCGATGTTCACGGTGGCGCCCGCCATCGTCTTCATTGCAGCCTACCTCGGATACGCGACCATCCCCTTCACCCCCAGGCTCTACGTGGCGGATCTCAACGTCGGCGTGGTCTACGTCTCCGCCGTGGCCTCGATGACGGTTGTCGGGATCGTGCTCGGCGCGTGGGCCAGCAACAACAAGTACGCGCTGGTCGCCGCTTTTCGTTCCGCCGCGCAGATGGTGAGCTACGAAGTTCCTTTCGCGCTGGCCCTGCTCGGCCCGGTCATGCTCGCGGGTTCGTTCAGCTTCCTCGGCCTGGTGCGGGGTGATCTAGGCCAGAACGGCGCGCAGATCTTCGCGGAGACGCCGCTGGCCGGGCTGCTGGGCGGCAATCTCACCTTCCTGAGCTGGTTCGTGGTGGCTCAGCCCATCGCCGCCCTCTGCTTCTTCGTGGCCGGCCTCGCCGAGAACAACGTCACCCCCTTCGACATCGTGGAGGCGGAGTCGGAGATTGTCGCCGGGTACCACGTGGAGTACAGCGGCATGAAGTTCGCGCTCTTCTTCCTGGCGGAGTTCGCGAACACGATGACGCTCTCGGTGCTCACCACGCTCACCTTCCTGGGTGGCTGGGCCGCCCCCTTCGGCGAGAGCGCCTTCGTCTCCGCCTTCGGCGAGGGCTCACTCATCACCACCTTCTGGCACCTCGGCTGGTTCGCCGCCAAGGCCGGCTTCCTCATCTCCTTCGTCTTCTGGCTGCGCGCCACGCTCCCCCGCGTCCGCGTCGACCAGTTGATGGACATCGGCTGGAAGTTCCTGATCCCGGTGACGCTCTTCAACTTGATGCTGACTGGCACGTTCGTGTCGCTCGGGATCCCCCGGCTGGCGCTGGCAGTGCTCAACTGGGTCCTCTTCGGCCTCGTCATCCTGCTCGGATCGAAGAAAGCGCGCGACCTGCCGAAGGTCAACCTCAAGCAGCCGGCCACTTACCCGCAGCGCGCCACCGTCTCCGCGCCCTCGGCAGGAGGCGCCAGATGAGCTTGATCAGCATGCTCCGGGACGCGGGCTACGCCATCTACTCCACCTTCAAGGGGCTGGCCATCACCGGCCGCAACTGGAAGGAGTTCCGGACGCGGAAGCAGACCGTCCTCTACCCCCTAGAGGAGCTGGAAGTCCCGCCCAGCTACCGCGGCGCGCTCGTTTTCCGCCCGGAGCGGTGCATCGTCTGCGAACTGTGCGAGAAAGCCTGCCCCGTGCCGGGCACCCGCACTGAGAAGACGATCGAGATCTACCACCATGTGGGTGACACCAAGAAGCGTGAACTCGATGAGTTCTATATCGACTATGCTTCCTGTATCAATTGCTACCTATGCGTGGAAGCGTGCCCGGTGGATGCCCTCCTTCCCGGCGCCAGCTACGAGCTGGCGATGACGGACCCCATCGCCCAGTTCGACCGCACCCGTCTCCTCTTCGGGATGCGCCAGCTAGACGCCCAGCCGGAGAGCGCGAGCGTTGGCAGCTACGAGACCGCCTACCGTCACATCACCCGCGACCGCCCCATCCTCCGCGTCCTCCCCGTAGCGGAAGGCGATCCAGAACCCGCTCCCTGACCCTCGCCCTCTCCTCCTCGCTCCCTCGCGCCATGCCCTCTACCGCTCCAAGCGTGTCGCTGATCTTGTTGATCATGCTCACCATCACGCCGGCCTTCATGGTCGTGACGTCGCGGAACATCGTTCACGCGGCCGTCTACCTGGGCCTCACCTTCGTGGGGGTGGCGGGACTCTATTTCCTGCTCAACGCTCCGTTCCTGGGAGCGGCGCAGGTGCTGATCTATGTGGGAGCCATCACCGTCCTGATCATGTTCGCGCTGATGATGACGGCGCAGCGCCTGATCCGGGAACCCCGCAACGCGCTGCCGAACCGCGTCCTGGCCGCCGTCACCGCCCTGGTGCTCTTCGGCATCCTTGGCGTCTGGGTCCCTTCGCAGCCCGTCATGGCCGCCGGTGAGGCCGCGCCCGTCGGCCCGAATGAGTATCTCGACAAGCTGGCCGAGGCGCTGCTGGGGAAGTACCTGCTCCCCTTCGAGATCGCCTCCGTGCTGCTCCTGGCCGCCCTCGTCGGCGCGATCGTGCTGGCGAAGGAAGAGAAGGCCTCCTGATGGGTGCCGACAGCCTCGGAGCCGTAAGCGCGCAGCAGTTCATGGTGGTCAGCGCGGCGCTCTTCTGCCTCGGAGTCTACGGGGTGATCACTCGCCGCAACGCGGTCGCCATCCTCATGAGCATTGAGCTGATGCTCAACGCCGCGAACATCAACCACGTCGCCTTTTCCCGCTTCATGGACCCCCGGCTCCTATCAGGTCAGGCGTTCACCATCTTTGTTCTCACGGTCGCCGCAGCGGAAGCAGCCGTCGGCCTTGCCATCGTCATCTGCATCTACCGCAACATCCAGAACATCAACGTGGACGACATCAATCTCTTGAAGTGGTAGCACGGCGTAGCTTGCGCCAGTTTCTTGTGATGCCCCTGACTAAAGGCGTAGTGGGAGCTACGAATAATTCAATGCCTAGCACGGACCCAATCGAAGTGATCGTCGCCTCAATGACCAGCTGGATAGGCATCTCAACCTGGTACACTCCACACCCGTTGGATGAGGCAAGATTCCACAAAGCTGTCAGGACGTTGCGGGATCAATTGGCCGGAGAAATCACTTCGCAGCAGTTGCGGAAAGGAATGCTGTTGGCCGCATCTCGATCAGGACACGAAGTCAAAGGTGATCTGCTGAAGAAGCTAGACGAATTCGTGGACCGCGCATACACGATCCTTGACTATCTAAGCGACGAGCCGCACTCCTACGCAATGATGTGACCCCGGACATCGCACGGGTTCTTGTTTTCTTTCCCATTCATCCCCCCCCCCAATGCTTGGCTTCTTCACCGTAAACGCCTGGGCCATTCCCGCGCTGCCGCTGCTGGGCTTCCTCTGGATCGTCCTCAGCGGCCTCGCGCGGCGCATGGTCCGCGGGGACATCCGGATCGCCGACAGCACCGCGGCGCTGCCGGCCATCCTGCTGATGTGCGGATCGTGGCTCTGGTCCATCATGGTGGCGGTGGAGATCTTCTCACGCGGGCCGGGGACCGCTTACCACCTGGCGTACTCCTGGCTCAAGGTCGGCCACCTCGACATCCGCTTCGGCTACTACGTCGACGCAATGACCGCGATGATGCTGATCGTCGTCACCACGGTCGCCGCGATGGTCCAGGTCTACAGCCGCGGCTACATGGCTGGCGATGAGCGCTACCCCCGGTTCTACAGCTACCTCAGCCTCTTCACCACCGCCATGCTGGTGCTGGTGCTGGCGAACAACCTGCTCCAGCTCTTCGTGGCGTGGGAGCTGATGGGCCTGGCCTCCTACCTTCTCATCGGCTTCTGGTTCGAGAAGCCCTCTGCCATGCGCGCCGCCAAGAAGGCGTTCATGGTCACACGGGTGGGGGACACCGGCCTCTTTTTCGGCATCGCCCTCCTCATCGCCATCACCGGCACCCTCAACTACCTCGGCCTGGTCACCGCGAAGCCGGACGGCACCGTGGGCGCGGAGAGCGGCTGGCTCACTGGAATGGCCGTCTGCGCGGGGCCGGCCCTGCTGCAGAGCGTCCAGAACTCGGTCGGCGTCGTTCCCGCCGGCACGTTCCTGCTCGGGCTGGCCGCAGTCCTCATCTTCTGCGGCACCATCGGGAAGAGCGCCCAGTTCCCGCTCCACGTCTGGCTGCCGGACGCCATGGAAGGGCCGACCCCCGTCTCCGCCCTCATCCACGCGGCCACCATGGTCGCCGCCGGCATCTACCTCGTCGCCCGCCTCTACCCCGTCTTCGATTTCGGCGGGCCGCTGCCCGTTCTCGGCGCGCAGGTGCGGCCGCTGGATGTGGTGGCCGTGGTGGGGACGGTCACGGCGCTCATGGCCGCCGTCATCGCTCTCACTCAGCCGGATATCAAGCGCATCCTGGCGTATTCCACCTGCTCTCAACTCGGCTTCATGCTCGCGGGCCTCGGCTGCGGTGGCGCCATCGTGAAGGCGCATGGCGGGGCCGCCGAGCCGGAGCTTCTGAAGCTGGGCCTTACCGCCGGGATGTTCCACCTGATGACGCACGCCTTCTTCAAGGCGCTGCTCTTCCTTGGCTCCGGCAGCGTGATCCACGGCTCCGGCACCCAGGACATCTGGGAGATGGGCGGCCTGCGGCGCTTCATGCCGAAGACCTTCTGGACCTACATGCTCGGGTTCATCGCCCTGGCCGGGGTCCCGTTCGTCGCGGCCGGCTTCTACAGCAAGGACCTCATCCTCGACGCCGCCTTCGAGTACAGTCCCGCAGTCTTCTGGGTCTTGGTCTTCACCGCAGGGCTGACCGCCTTCTACATGACCCGCCAGGTCATGGTGGTTTTCGGCGGTACCTGGTCCGGCGGACCGCCTGCCGGCCATAAGGATGGCGCGGCAAGCAGTGCCGACAACCCGCACCTGCACGCGGACGACGAGGATCACACCGGCCACGAGGACACCGCTCAGCCGCATGGCCACGACGCTCACGGGCACGGCGGCCACGGCGATCATCCGGGCCATGGGCATCTTGGTCAGCCGCACGAGAGTCCGCCCTCCATGCTCTTCCCCCTCTACCTGCTGGGGGTGCTGGCGCTGATCAGCGGCTGGGTCGGACTGCCCGCGTGGTTCCCCGCCGGCCTGCCCATCCCCCGCATGGCCATCTACGACTTCCTGCACTACGCCCGGCCGGGGATGCATTCAGAGCTGCACGCGCACTTCAATCCGGCGGCCTTCTTCCCGGGTTTCGCAGCGCCCTTCATCGGGATCGGCCTGGGGGTATTCCTCTACCGTGGGGGCAAGTTCGCCTTCGCGCCCCGCGCCGGTGCCACCCATCCGGTGTTGCAGTGGGTCTACAACCTCTCCTACAACAAGCTCTACTTCGATGAGCTCCTCTGGCTCCTGCTGATCGAGCCGCTCTTCATCTTCACGCGCTTCCTCAAGTTCGTGGACATCTGGGTGGTCGATGGCCTCGTCCGCACCATCGGCTGGACCACCCGTGGCCTGGCCTGGTTCTGGGGCGTGATCGACCGCACCATCGTCGATGGCATCGTTCGCGGCGTGGGCCGCTCCGCGGGCGTGCTGGGCGGCGCTGCCCGGGCGATGCAGACCGGCCAGATCCAGAACTACATCACCGTGGCGATGGTGGGCATCGTGCTCATGGTCTGCCTCCTCGTCTTCAACGGCGTACCCGTGCCCGGCGCGCGAGCCGGATCTGCCGCCCCTGCTCCCGCTATCGCCCCGGCACCCCTGGCCGTCAACCGATCCACCGCTCCCTAGCGCCGGATATCTGACGGGTTTCTGACCCCTCTCACCGCGATCCATCCAGTATGAGCGAGACCTTCATCTCCCAGAACCTGCTGAGCTTCCTGGCGCTCTGGCCTCTCTTCAGCTTCGCCCTCCTCATGGCGATGCCGAAGGGATGGGCGCCGAACAGCTTCCGCCGCGCGGCCATCTGGCTCAGCATCCCGCCAGTGGTGGCCTCGCTCTACCTGGTGCTCGTCTTTGCCACCAGTGGGTGGTCGGCGGCGAGCGGCGCGCCGTTTGATGTGGTCCAGACCTGGTTCAGCGTCTCCGACCTGACCGTCCGCTATGCGATGCATGTGGACGGCCTCAGCCTGCCGTTGATCGCGCTCTCCGCGCTGCTGACCACGCTGGTCCTGATCTACAGCAACATCACGGAGCGGGCGAAGGAGTACTACGCGCTCTTCCTGCTGCTGGAAGTCGGCATGATGGGGACCTTCCTGGCCGCCGACTTCTTCCTCTTCTACGTCTTCTGGGAGATCAGCCTGGTCCCGATGTACTTCATCATTGGGATCTGGGGCGGCGAGCAGAAGGAGTACGCGGCCATCAAGTTCTTCATCTACACGCTCATCGGCAGCGTGGCGATGCTGCTGGCGATGATCTGGATCTACACAACAAGCCCGGTGAAGACGCTGATGTTCATGCCGGTGGGCGGCATACCCAGCCTTACGGACGTAGCGGTCACCACCGCCATCAACGCGAAGAGCTTCACGCTGATACCCATCCTGGCGTGGTGGGGGATCTTCCTCGCCTTCGCCATCAAGGTCCCGAGCTGGCCGTTCCACACGTGGCTTCCGGACGCGCACACCCAGGCCCCCACGGGCGGCTCCGTCATCCTGGCCGGCATCCTGTTGAAGATGGGCGGCTACGGCATCTTCCGCATCCTGCTCCCCATGCTCCCGCAGCAGAGCTACGAGATGCGCTACGTGCTCCTCTTCCTGGCGGTGGTAGGCGTGGTCTACGGTGCCTTCGTCGCGATGGCGCAGCAGGACCTGAAGAAGCTGATTGCCTACAGCTCCGTGAACCACATGGGATACGTAATGCTGGGGGTCGCCTCTGCGGCGGCCATCCTCTATCCAGGCGCACCTGCCGCTCAGGTGGCTGCGGCGCAGACCGCCGCCAGCGGCGCGATCTACCAGATGTTCGCGCACGGACTTCTGACCAGCGGCCTCTTCATGCTGGTCGGCGTGATCTACGACCGCACCCACACCCGGGACCTCGCCGCCTTTGGGGGCCTGGGCAAGAATATGCCGGAGTACGCCGGCTACTTCCGGCTCTTCGTCTTCGGCTCCCTCGGGCTTCCCAGCCTGGCGGGGTTCGTGGCGGAGTTCCTCGTCTTTATGGGCACCTTCGCCGCCGACCCCGGCACCCCCGGCGAGTATCCCTTCTTCCGCCTGGGGGCCGTCATCTCCGGCCTCGGGATCGTCATCACGGCGGCGTTCCTGCTCTGGACCATTCAGCGCGTCCTGCTCGGCCCGCTCAACCCCCGCTGGGCCAAGCTGCCCGATATGGAAGCCCGCGAGCGCGTGCCGCTGCTGGTGCTCGGCGTGCTCTCCGTCGTCTTCGGCATCATCCCCGCGCTGCTGCTCTCCACCATGACCGGCTACCTCACGCAACTCGGCACTCTCGGACAGCAGCTCTACCGGCTTGCGGGCGGGTAGCTAGCTGAAGCGCGGAGGCGGAATTCAAAATGCAGAATGCAGAATGCAGGGGACGGAAACGGGCTCATTTCCGGTCGGGAGGTAACTCCTCGCGCGATGAGGGGCGTTCCGGTCTCCATCAACGCGCGACGAGTTGTCATCCGACCAAGCACTCCCCTCCTTCGTTCCCTGAATTCTGAATTCTGCATCCTGAATTGTCCTGCCCCAATCAACGCGCGAAGAGTTTTCCAGGCAACGCAGACTGCAAGCTTCGTTACTTGAATTTTGAATTTTGAATTCTGAATGGTCCTGATCCCAAGACAGTCCCCCAGCCCCCAACTCCCAACCCCCGTATCATGGGTTTCCTAGCGCCCCCCCGAATCCAGGACCTGATGCTTCTCGCCCCCGAGCTGATACTGCTCGTGGGGGGCCTGCTCGTCGTCCTCGCCGAGATGCTCTGGCCGCGCCGGCCGGGCCTCGCCGGCGGGCTGTCGCTCCTGGTCCTGATCGTGGCAATGGCCGCCCTCGCGGTTCCGTTGGAC
>JANPLG010000030.1:0-3433 GCA_031426395.1 Actinomycetes bacterium | reverse complement strand
GTCCCGGAGTTCTTACATGCGCTGGCTTGCCGCCCTCTCCATCACTCTTGCTGCGGCTGCCGTGCCGCTCACCGCGCTTCGCGCTCAGGAGAGCAGGCGCGTCCCCGCCTTCCACGCGGTAGGTAGCTTCTCCGCCGGCCTTGCGCCAGCCGGCGAAGTCCTTGCCGTTCCAGAGTGGCTTGAAGCCGCTGTCGTCCGCCGTCACGAAGGCGGGGACGCGCCTGCTCTCCTGAGCGCGAAGCGCGGTGAGCGGCACGGCAGCCGCAGCAAGAGTGATGGAGAGGGCGGCAAGCCAGCGCATGTAAGAACTCCGGGACGAAAACAAGGTGGGCAAGCATCGCATCGCGGGTGCCCGTGAATGATGGGACCCGTCGCAGCGAAGCAAGTTTCCAGCAGAAGCGCCAGCTACTGGCAGGCCGTTACTCCCGAGTGCAGAGAACGTGCGGCCATTCTCCTACATCGTCGCCCGGTTGCCAGGGTTGGAGAAAGCGGGCGGGGTCTCCCGTGGAGCCGTAGACGGCGCTGCGGTACGCCTGCGGGGAATGATCGATGAGCGAGATGGAGAACCCTGCGGACGCTAGGGTTGACAGCACTTCCTGAGCGGTCGTTCCGAACCCGGGAAGCATCGTTGGGTGAAGCTCCATGAGGATCGCGCGATACCGGCCAGCCCGGAGGCCCCGATCCATCCCGCGCAGCGCCAGCCCTTCCGCACCCTCGATATCGATCTTGACGAGCGCCACGGTGTCGATCCCCTGCTCGTCGAGGAGGTCGTCCAGGGGGCGGGCGGAAACCGTGATTCCTTCGCCCGCGTCACTCGCGGCGGTGCTGATGGAGGAGATCCCCCAGTTGTCCTGATCCTCCCGGTAGCCGGTGAGCTGGACCTCGCCCGCTTCCGCCGCCACAGCCAGGTGCAGCGGCGTCAGGGGAAGCTTTGGGTTAAGTGCGGCCGTCTGCTCCAGGAGCGAGAAGATACGCGGGTCGGCTTCGATACTGACGACGCGGCCATTGGCCCCCACCGACTCTTGAGCCACGCAGTCGCCCGCGACGAGGCTGAAGTAGCCCCAGTGCGCTCCCACGTCCACGAAGACATCTCCGGGGCGGAGGAGATGCTTCACCAACGCGGTCTCCTGCGGCTCATAGCTGCCGGCGAAGACGACCTCCCGGGCCAGCACGTTGCGCAGGTCGCAGGCGAAGCGCGCGCCGGCCGAGCCGGGGAGCGGGGCGGCGTAGCGGTCGCGGGTGGACCGGCAGAGCCAGTTCATCATCCGGTACCGGCCGGCGGGAAGGCGTCGCACCCAGTGCGCGGTGAGGTCGACCCAGAGCGGCGGACGATCGGGCAGATTGAGCATGGGACGGTGCGGGCGACGGGCATCGACCGTAGGCGACTACATGATGCCGAAGCGTTTCCAGGCCTCGGTGACGGACATGCCCTGGCGGAGGTGGTCGCGGACCAGGTTCTCGCCCCGGACCTTCTCCTCGGCGGCGGCGATGATCTGCGGTCCCAACTCGCCGGGGATGACAACGACACCATCGTAGTCAGCGAGGATCAGGTCGCCGGGATGCACCTCCACGCCGCCGCTCACCACCGGCACGCTGTGCGCCATCACGTCGATGCGTCCCAGCGAATCCGCCATGTGGATGCCGCGCACGAAGGCGGGGAACCCCATCCCGATGATCGCCTGCGTGTCCCGCGTATAGCCGTCCACGATGACGCCCCGGCAGCCGCGGTAGTGCGCCGCCGTGGTGAGCAGCTCGCCCCAGAAGGATCCCTCCGTGTGGGAGACGCACAGGACATCCCCCGGCTGCAAGAGGTCCACCGCCTCGAATTCTTTCTTGTATGGCTCGGCGGGCACCTCATAGACCGGGACCGCGTGAACCGTGAAGGCGTAGCCCGCGATGCGGGCCTCCGGGAAGAGCGGTCGGATCTCCGCCGCCATCACCTGGTTGCGGCGCCCCACCCGGTCCAACTCATCTGAGACGACACTGGTGTAGAGGGCATTGAGCCGGTCAAGAAGGGTGAGATCACGGTCTGGCATGACGGTTCCGGGTGAGGGCGTATGGTTTTCGCCGGTTCCCCGACCGGCCCCGCGCTTCCTGCTTTTGGAGGGCAAGCCAGTTACTCCGCTAGCCGGATAGCGTCCGGAATCATCGCGATGTGGAAGCGGCGTGCGAGTGATGGACGATGGGCCGCCACTGCACGAAGTAGCATCCTCCGTTACCCTTGCCGAGGCAACTCCAGCGCACGGGCCGCGATCCGGTGCGCCCAAGGCACGGCGGGTCGAATGTCCGATGGGTGCGCTCCCTCACGGTCGCGGTTCGGGTACAGGTTCTTGGTGCAGAGGGTGACCGGCCAGCGGAGACTCCCACGCCCTGTCACGGCTTACGACAGCCGACTTGCCGCTTACACACCGAAGGCCCGACGGGCCGTACTTCCGGCGTGCTAGGCGTCAGCGGGCGTTTGCCAGGGGTTCACGGGGGCCGAGAGGATCGCCGGAGAGGTCGCCGCCCTGCCGGATGGAGGCGAAGGCTTCCAGGAGCAGCTCCGGGGCCACAGGCTTAGTGAGATGGAGGTCGAAGCCGGCTTCGCGGCTGCGGCGGCGGTCTTCAGCCTGACCGTAGCCCGTCAGCGCGATGAGGTGGACCGCCCTGCCCCGGGGGAGCTTGCGGACCTGTCGCGCCACCTCGTAGCCGTCCATTCCAGGGAGGCCAATATCGAGCAGGATCACCTCGGGCAGCGCCTCCTCCGCAAGAGCGAGGGCGGCGGGGCCGGTGTGCGCCATTCGCGCACGGTGCCCCCAGACCTCCACGATCTCCAGAAGGGTCTCCGCCGCATCGACGTTGTCATCGACGATCAGAACATCCAGTCCCAATCCGGGATGCCTGGGCGTTGAACTGCCGCTTCGGCTCAGGTGGGTAACGGGAAGAGCTTCCGGCCGGAGATGGGGCGGCGGCTCCAGCACCGTGGAAAGGGTGATCCGGAACTCGCTCCCCTTCCCCTCGCCGTCACTGTGGACGGAGACCTCACCCTCATGCATGTGGATCAGGTTGCGCACCAGCGCCAGCCCAATCCCCAGGCCGCCCTCGCTGCGGGCGAGGCTCGACTCCGCCTGCGTGAACAGCTCAAAGACCGAGGGAAGCAGCGGTTGTGCGATGCCGATTCCGTTGTCGCGTACCGCCACGCTGACGCGGGGGAGTGCGGGAGCTTCGGCACCTTCCACCTGCTGTCCGGGCTGCAGGTCCACCGTGAGCGTGATCTGACCGCCTGGCTCGGTGTACTTCCCAGCGTTGTTGAGCAGGTTGGAGAAGACTTGCTCCAGACGCGTGGGGTCCGCTTCCACCCAGACGGGTCCGGGTGCCTGATGGTAGGTGAGCTTGTGCCCACGGTCATGCAGGAACGGCATGGTGCCTTCGACGGCGCGCTGCATGATGCGAT